>NZ_CP139004.1:2748750-3092500 GCF_044598075.1 Brevundimonas sp. R86498
CTCGCGGTCAAAGATCTCGATGAAGACCCGGCCGATGGTCTTGCGCTTGGTCTCCGGGTCCGACTGGCCGGCCAGGGCCCCGAGGAATTCCTTCGACGCATCAACATGCACCAGCGGGATGTTGTAGTGCTCGCGGAACAGGGTGGTGACCTGGGTCGCCTCGTCCTTGCGCAGCAGGCCGGTGTCGACAAACACACAGGTCAGTTGGTCGCCGATGGCCTCATGGATCAGCACCGCTGCGACCGAGGAATCGACGCCGCCGGACAGGCCGCAGATGACCTTGGCGGAGCCGACCTGTTCGCGGATCTGGGCGATCTTCTCGTCGCGATAGGCCGCCATGGTCCAGTCGCCCTTCAGCCCGGCGATGCCGTGGGTGAAGTTCTTCAGCATCTGGTGGCCGCGCGGCGTGTGCATCACTTCCGGATGGAATTGAACGCCGTAGAAGCGCCGCTTCTCATCCGCGATCACGGCATAGGGCGAGCCGGCCGAGGTCGCCACCACGTCGAAGCCTTCGGGGATGGCGATGATCTTGTCGCCATGGCTCATCCAGACGGTTTCCTCCTCGCCAACCGGGGCGAGGCCCGCCAGCAGGGGCGACTCCGTCTCCACGGTGATCCCGGCCCGGCCGAACTCGCGGGTGTGGCCGCCCTCGACCTTGCCCCCCAGCTGTTCGCACATCGTCATCTCGCCGTAGCAGATGCCCAGCACGGGCACGCCGGCCTCGAACACGGCCTCGGGCGCGCGCGGGCTGCCTTCCTCGTGCACGCTCTCGGGCCCACCCGACAGGATGATGGCCGCCGGCTTCATCCCCGCCAGAGCCGCCTCGGCCTTCTGGAACGGGTGGATCTCGCAATAGACGCTGGCTTCGCGCAGACGCCGCGCAATCAGTTGCGTCACCTGGCTGCCGAAATCGACGATGAGGACCTTCTGGTGCGGGGTCGGGGTCGTCATCGGGTCTCCTCGGGAAGGGGGGCAGTCAATCGTTCGAACTCGGCCTTCAGCAGGTCCAGCGCCTCGGCCAGGCCCTCATCGATCACATGAAGGGTGTCGGTCCAGTCGGACAGGCCGGTCAGGTCGGCCTTTCCGTCGCTGATCCCGCGCAGGCCCAGCACCGGGACATCGAAGCGGGCGGCGGCGCGGACCACGGCATAGGTCTCCATATCGACCATGTCGGCGTCGATCGCGTCATAGGCCTCGCCGGTGACGATACTGGCCCCGGTCGCCAGCCGGGCATAGGGCTGGCCGGCCGGTCCGCTGGCCAGGGTCAGGACGGCGGGCTGATCGAGGAAGGGTGTGATCCCGGGCGGAAAGCCCAGCGCCGAGGCGTCCATGTCGCGATAGGCGACCTCGTCGACCCAGTAGATGCGGCCGTGTTCCAGGGTCTGGGACCCGGCGGAGCCGAGGCAGATGACGACGTCCGGCAGGCGGTCCGCTTGCGCCAGTTCGGCCAGGGCCGCGGTGGTCGAGACGGCGGCCTCGACCGGACCGACGCCGGTGATCAACGGCCGGATCCGCGATCGCAGCGCCGGGCCATACTCGGCCTCGGCCGCCATGACGCACAGGGCCGTCAGCGGGCCGAAGTTGGTGAGGGTGTAGGTCCCGCTCACGCCTGCCGCTCATAAAGGGCGACGAAGAAGCCGTCCGTCCCGGTGGCGGCCGGCGACATCCGCAGCCGGTGGCCCTGGGCCAGACCGGCCAGGGTGTTGCGGCCGGCGTCGCTCAGGGCCGGACTGGCCAAGGCCTCGCCGATCGCGACCGGCGCGAAGGACGGATGATCCTCCTCGAAATGATCGACCGTGGCCTCGTTCTCGACCCGCAGCATCGAGCAGGTGACATAGACCAGCCGGCCGCCCGGCTTCACCAGTTTCGCGGCCCGCGCCAGGATCGCCATCTGCAGCGAATGCATCCGGTCGACCTCTTCGGGCTTCAGCCGCCAGGCGTCCTCGGGCCGGCGCCGCCAGGTCCCCGAGCCGGTGCAGGGGGCGTCGACGAAGACCACATCGGCGATGCCGACGATGTCCTCGACCCCGCCGCCATTGGGCCCCAGATGGATCAGCTCGGCCTCGACGCCGGCGCGGGCCAGGCGGGGAAGGATGTTGTCCAGCCGCTTCTGAACCACGTCGCAGGCGATAAGCCGGCCTTCGGCCCGGGCGATCGTGGCGGGCCTGGGCTTCGATTTCGGTGCATCGACCCAGCCGGTCGGGGTCCAGATGCGCTCGGGCTCGGCAGGGGCGGCTTCGATGCGCGACGCCCCCGCCGCCAGCCCCTGCATGGCCAGACCCAGGGTCTTGCCCCCGCCCCCGGCGCAATAATCGACCACGGTCATGCCCGGCTCGACACCGGCCAGCCAGCAGACGATCTGGCTGCCCTCATCCTGGATCTCGATACGGCCGGCCTTGAAGGCCTCCAGCGCCTGGACATTGGGCGGCGGCTCGGCCGACAGGCGCAGGCCCCAGGCCGACCACGGCGTCCGCTCGGGAGACAGGCCCGCCTCGCGCAGCTCCGCCTCGACCTCGGCGACCGTGGCCTTGGCACCATTGACCCGTAGGTCGATCGGCGCGCGCGGCACCATCAGGCCCGCGGCCTCCTCGGCCCAGCGCTCGCCGAAGGTGCCCTTGAAGTCCTCGACCACGAACTCTGGCAGGCCGGCGGCGACCCAGCCGGGCAGGTCGTCGGCCGTGGCGCTGATCCGCGCGCGTTCCTGTTTCGACAGGGGCTTGGGCCCATAGCCCTCGCCCGAATGCAGCGCCTCGATCTCTTCCACCGAAAGGCCGTCGATCAGGCTGAGGGCCCCGATCACAAGGGCCCGGCCGTCCTCGCGCCCGCCCATGGCCCAGACCAGCCGCCCGCGCGCGCGGATGACCTTGTAAACCTGGTCGGCGATGGCGCGCCGGTCCTTGGACCCGGCGTAGCGGTTCTCCGTCCCCCAGGTCTTGAGCACGGCCTCGGCCGGGGCCTTGCCCGCACTGATGCGGTCGATGATGGAGGCGGCGGCGGCGAGACGGGCGGCGGGGGTCAAATCAGGGCGTTCAGTTCAGGTTGTTCAGGTGAAGAGGGCGGCGAAGATGGCGACCAGACCGCCCATGGCGATCAGCCAGACGATCGAGCGCACGAAGGGCACGCCGAAGGCGTACAGCGGGATATAGACCACTCGCGCCCAGAAGAAGGCCTGGGTGCCCCAGAAGGTCAGCGGTCCATTGGCATCCGTCACGTGGGCGATCAGGACCGCCCCGATGAACAGCGGCAGGGTCTCCCACATATTCGCCTGGGCCCGTTCCAGCCTCTGGGTGATGAGGCCCGGCCGGGCGGGATTGCCGTCGCGCGGTCCGGCGTTCCAGCCGATGCCGTTGGCCATGGTCCGGCCCGCCGCCGGCAGGAACAGGAACACGAACGCCAGCACCAGCGTGGCCGCCAGCATGGTCAGTTCCGGCGTCTGCACCAGCACCCAGTCGTTGCCCATCGGTCTCACCCCTGCCTGTAGTTCGGTGCCTCGCGCGTGATCATCACGTCGTGGACATGGCTTTCGCGCAGGCCCGCGCCCGTGATCCGGACGAACCGGGCCCGCTCCTGCAGGTCCGCGATGGTCGCGGCCCCGACATAGCCCATGGCGGCCCGCAGCCCCCCGACCATCTGGTGCAGCACGGGCGAGATCGGCCCCTTGTACGGCGTCTGACCCTCGATGCCTTCGGGCACCAGCTTCTGGGTATCCTCGACTTCCTTCTGGAAGTAGCGGTCGGCCGAACCGGCCCCCATGGCCCCGACCGAGCCCATGCCGCGATAGCTCTTGTAGGAACGTCCCTGGTACAGGAACACCTCGCCGGGGCTTTCGTCCGTGCCGGCGAACATCGAGCCCATCATCGCGCAGGACGCGCCCGCCGCGATCGCCTTGGCCAGATCGCCCGAGTATTTGATCCCGCCGTCGGCGATGACCGGGGCACCGGAGTCCTTCGCGGCGCGGACGGCTTCCATGATGGCGGTCAGCTGGGGCACGCCGACCCCCGCCACGATCCGGGTGGTGCAGATGCTGCCCGGGCCGATCCCGACCTTGACCGCATCGGCTCCCGCATCGATCAGGGCCCGCGCCCCGTCATAGGTGGCGACATTGCCGGCGATGATCTGGACGCGGTTGTTCTCGCGCTTGATCCGCTCGACGGCCCGGGAGACCTGGATCGAATGCCCGTGGGCGGTGTCGATCACCACCACATCGACCCCGGCCTCGGCCAGCGCCATGGAGCGCTCATACCCAGCGTCACCGACGGTCGAGGCCGCGCCCACCAGCAGCCGGCCCTGCTCGTCCTTGGCCGCGTGCGGATGCGCCTGGGCCTTCTCGATGTCCTTCATCGTGATCAGGCCGGTGGCGCGATAGTCGGCATCGACCACGATCACCCGTTCGATCTTGCGGTCGCGCAGCAGGGCCCGGGCCTCATCGCGGCCGGCCCCTTCCCGCACGGTGACCAGATCGCCCGTGGTCATCAACTCGGCCGCCTTGCGGTTCGGATCGGTATCGAACCGCATGTCGCGGTTGGTCAGGATCCCGACCAGCCGTCCGCTGGCGTCCACCACCGGGAAGCCCGAAATCTTGCGCCGCGCCACGATCTCGCGGACCTCGCCCAGTGTGGTTTCGGGGCTGATGGTCACCGGATTGATGACCATGCCGCTTTCGAACCGCTTCACCGTGCGGACCTGATCGGCCTGTTCCTGCACCGTCATGTTGCGGTGAAGCACGCCCAGACCCCCGGCCTGGGCCATGGCGATGGCCAGTCGGCTTTCGGTCACCGTGTCCATCGCGGACGAAGTGAGCGGGATGTTCAGGCGAATGTCGCGCGTCAGCCGGGTGGAGACGTCCGCGTCTGCGGGCATGATCTCCGAGGGACCGGGTTCAAGCAAAACATCGTCGAAGGTGAGCCCTTCGCGAATCTCCATGGGAGTCTCCGTTTTGCGGGCCGCCTATCCTCTCTCGCGGGTGCGAAGTCAACCGTGGCCTGCACCCGACGACGCATCTTGTGCGCAAGTTTTTCAGGCGGGCTTGAAACTTTCAGGCCGGGCTAACATTTAGGCTATCGATGGTCGTTTCCCTTGCCCGATCCGTGCGGAGCCTCGCGCTCAAGATCGCCAGCTACGGCGTGATGCACCTGATCGTGGCCATGCTGGTCGCCTTCGCCATCACCCGGGACTGGCGGCTGGCCCTGGCCATCGGCGTCGTCGAGCCCTTCTTCCAGACCATCGCCTATTCCTTCCACGACCGCATCTGGCATCGGATCGAGCGCCGCCGGATGCGCAGCGGTATGGAGGAGACAGCCGAGGCCTTCACTGCCCGTCTGGATCTGATGAACGCCCATGAGCAGGCCCGCGCCCATGGCCATCACGGCCACAGCCACGCCCTGCCGTCGCTGAAGAAGATCGCGATCAAGACTTCTGACTTATGGCGCGATGCATTTCGTCGTGGCCGTCACGGTGGCCTTCGCGATCACCCGCGACTGGCAGGCCGCGCTCGCGATCGGCGTGGTCGAGCCGCTGGTTCAAATGGTGTTCTTCGCCATCCACGACCGCATCTGGTCGTCGCGTGAAGCCCGCCGTCAGGCGACCCAGACCGCCTGAGCCGACCTCAGCGCTTGTTCAACGCCACCAGATAGACTTCCGACGAGCCTTTCCGGCTGGCCGCAGGCTTGACGTATTTCACCTCCTCGAAGGCGACCCGCAGTTCGGCCAGAACACGGCCCGCATCGCCGCCCTGGAAGTTCTTGGTCACGAAATGCCCGCCCGGTTTCAGCGTCCGGATGGCGAAGTCCGAGGCGATCTCGATCAGGGCGATGATCTTCAGGTGATCGGTCTGGCGATGCCCGACCGTGTTGTGCGCCATGTCGGACAGGACCAGATCCGGGGGCCCGCCCAGGGCATCGATCAACTGTTGATCAACGCCCGGATCGGTGAAGTCCGCCTGAATGAGGATCGACCCCGGGATCGGCTCGATCGGCAGAAGGTCGACCCCGACCACCGCCGCCGCGCCGCGATTGACGCAGACCTGAATCCATCCTCCCGGTGCGGCTCCGAGGTCGATCACCCGCGAGCCCTTCTTCAGCAGATGAAACCGGTCGTCGATCTCGCTGAACTTGAACGCGGCCCGGCTGCGCCAGCCCTCGGCCCGCGCGCGTTCGGACCAAGGGTCCGCCAGCTGGCGCTTGATCCACTGGATGGACGACATCGACTTCTTGTCGGCCGTCTTGATCTGGGTCCCCATGCCCCGCCCCTGGGCGGTGCCCCCGGTCGGCGGCCGCACCATGCGGCGACGCGCCGGCTCGGCCTCGGGGAGGCGCTCGGGCGCGGGTATGGGCTTTTCATCGTCACTCATCGCCCCCACATAGCGCCCACGGCCCTCAGGGGCTATGACCCCGACCCCTTTCCCCCCTTTGGAGCGCCCGATGGCCGACCAGACCCTGACCCTCACCCTCGAAACCGGCGATGTCGTCATCAAGCTGCGGCCCGACCTGGCCCCCGGCCACGTCGAGCGCATCACCGAGCTGGCGAGCGAGGGCTTCTACGACGGCGTGGTCTTCCACCGCGTCATCCCCGGCTTCATGGCCCAGGGCGGCGATCCGACCGGCACGGGCACCTCGGGCTCGAAGAAGCCCAACCTCAAGGCCGAGTTCTCGAAAGAGCCCCATGTGCGCGGCACCTGCTCGATGGCCCGCACCAACCAGCCGGACACGGCCAACAGCCAGTTCTTCATCTGCTTCGCCGACGCCGGCTTCCTCGACAATCAGTATACCGTCTGGGGTGAGGTGATCGAGGGCATGGACCACGTCGACGCCCTGCCCAAGGGCGAGCCGCCCCGCAATCCGGGCAAGATCATCAAGGCGACGGTCAACTAGATCAAGATCCGGGGCGGTCTTTCGGGGCCGCCCTTTTCGTTCCCGCCTCAGTCCCCGCCGGTCCAGTTCAGCTTGACGCCGGACCAGGTCCGGTCGCCGATCCGAACGACGGCCGTGACCGCCGGCACCTCTGCCGCCCCCAGATTTCGCCGCGCGGTCGCCAGGGCCCCGGCGTTCATCCGCCCCTCGAACACGATCTGCTGGCCGTCCGCCGAGGTGCCCGTCATCCGAACGCGGCCATCGCTGACGGAATAGCTGTCGGGCACCACGCGCTCGGACCCGCCGCCGGTGCCGGAAAACTCCAGCAGGACGGGGGCATAGCCGGGCGTGCGCCGTCCCGCCTCCCAGTCCTCGAACGCCGACGCCTGGCCGACGAACAGCGACGTGAGCCGGAACTCCGGCGGCCCCACGGGCGTCTCGCCAACCGTGTAGTACCCCGACAGATCCTCGGACTGGCTGTGGCTGAAAGCCCCGCCCCTCGCGCCCTCGCGCCCCACGCCACTGTCGGGCGTGCCGGGGGCAGTGAACACATCGCAGCCAGCCAGGGCCAGAAGGGCGGCACCGGCCACCAGCAATCGTCTCATAATTCGACTCCGGCGACTTCCCGCGCCGCCGGACAGGACCACGGGTCGCGCGCGGGGTCCAGCTCAGGGCAGGCGGAAAAACACCGGCAGCCAGCCCGCCGTCTGGGCCCATTCGACCGTCTCGAAGATCGGAATGGCCAGCAGGAACACCAGCCCGTCGCGCAGCGTCGTCAAAAAGAACCGCGGCCGGATCTGCAGCTCTTCCTCATCCCGCCATTTGGAAAAGTCAGGCCCGCAGCGCGGGGTCCGCGCCAGATAGCCGTCATAGACCTCGCCGAACCGCGCCGACAGCCAGGCCTCTTCCTTCGCGATGGTGAAGTGGAACACCACCACGGCGATCACCACGAACAGGGCCGCGATTGTCAGACTGCCCGTCTGGGCCCCGACGCCGAACGCCCCCGCATAGCTGAAGACGTACAGCGGGTTCCGGCTCAGAGAATAAGGACCGGTGGACACCACCTCGGCCTTCTTGCGCCCGCCGATGTACAGCGAACACCAGGCGCGGCCCACGATGCTGATGACAATCGCCCCAAGCCCGACTGATTCGATCGCGTTGTGGAAGGTGCCCTCCCCCCACCAGGTCGTGCTGACCATGGCGAGCATCACGGCCCCCAGCAGGGCTAGCCCCAGCGCCCATTTACGGATCTTCTGGACCTTCTGCAGGTCGAAGGCCTCGGTCGCGGTTGTCATCTCGTTTCATCTCCCCCCGGATCAGGGCGCGATGAAAGCGCTCACAACAGCGTCAGTGCAAGAACAATGTTTGCGACTGAAACGCGAGCGCGATCAACGGTCCAGGCCGCGATCCAGCGCCCGGAAGGACGCGACCGACAGTTCCGTGGCGGCAGCAAACACCGCGGGAGTGATCCGCTCGAAATCGTCCGTCGGCCGATGGTAGTCGGGATGGTAGTCGACGCCCAGATACAGGAACGGCACCCCCGCCCGGTAGAAGGCCGCGTGGTCCGACGCCTCGACCCAGTTGTCATTCCCGGTGTCCTGCGGCGTGTCCTTGCCGAAGGCCAGGGCCACCCCGTCCTGGGCCGGCAGGGCCTCCAGCAGGGGCCGCAGGGTGGGGTTCTGGTACGTGCCCGTGACCCACAGCTTCATGTCCGTCTCGGCCCGGGCGGTCATGTCGAAGTTCAGGTTCATGGTGATCGACGACAGCGGCACGGGCGGAGCCTCGACGAAATGTTTCGCCCCCAGCAGGCCCCGCTCCTCTCCGTCCAAAGCCACCAGGATGACACTGTGCTCGGGCGGTGCCGCCTTCAGCCGGGCGGCCAGTTCCAGCATGGTCGCCACGCCCGAGGCGTTGTCGTCGGCCCCGTTGAAGACTTGGCCGTCATTGACCCCGACATGGTCGTAGTGCGCCGTGATGACGATATAGCGATCCGGGACCCGGGTGCCGGGAATCAGGGCGAGGATATTGGTGCCGTTGAACGTCTTCGGCCCCTCCCGCGTCCGCCCTGCGGCCTCGAACGGCTGCAGGCGCCCGACCGGCGGCGCGGCGATCCCCATCGCTTCCAGCCGCGAGACGATATAGGCCCGCGCCCGCTCGCCTCCCGCTGCGCCGGTATCGCGCCCCTCCATGTCGTCGCCCGACAGGATCCGGACATCGGCCAGAAGCTGGTCATGCGACACGGTCGCCACGACCGGCGACGGGCTTTCGGCCGGCTGCGTCTCGCTCATCCCGGCACAGGCAGTCAGGGCCACGGCGGCTACACAGGACAGGGCGACAGAGCGGAACGAACGGGACATGCGATCTCCTTGGGCGGACCTTTCCGCCATAGCCAAACGGAAGCCGGACGTCCGCAAAAATTCGCAGCGCCACGTCCGCTCCCCGCTGGCCCGTCGCTTCGACGATGCTAAACCGGGCCATGGCTGAACCGCGCGTCGAGACCCTGACCCCCGCCGAGGCGGAGGCCGAGCTGGCCCGGCTGGCGACCGAGCTCGCTCGCCATGACGCCCTCTATTATGTCGGCGATGCGCCGGAGATCAGTGACGCGGACTATGACACCCTGCGACGTCGGCATGCCGTGCTCGAGGCCCGCTTCCCCGATCTGGTCCAAGCCAACTCGCCCTCGCAGCGGGTCGGGGTGGCCGGCTCCGAGGCCTTCGCCGAGGTCCGCCACGGCGTGCCCATGCTCTCGCTCGACAACGCCTTCGACGCCGGCGAGGTGCAGGATTTCGTGGCCCGGATCGCGCGCTTCCTCAAGCTGTCGGGCGACACCCCGATCGCCTTCGTCGCCGAGCCCAAGATCGACGGCCTTTCCGCCTCCCTCCTGTATGTCGACGGCGTGCTGCAGGTCGGGGCCACCCGGGGCGACGGCCGCACCGGCGAGGACGTCACCGCCAATCTCCGGACCCTGGGCGAGGACCAGATTCCCTCAAGACTTCGCGGTACCGGCTGGCCGGCCCGGGTCGAGGTGCGGGGCGAGGTCTATGCCCCGACCGAGGCCTTCGCCGCCTTCAACGTCGCGGCCGAGGCCGAGGGCCGGCGCACCTACGCCAACCCCCGCAATTTCGCCGCCGGCTCGCTGCGACAGAAGAACCCGAAAATCACGGCGGGCCGGCCCCTGAAGTTCTTCGCCTATGCCTGGGGGGAACCGGTCGATGGCTTCAGTGACACCCAGTCCGGGGCGCTGGAACGCCTCGCTGAATGGGGCTTCCAGACCAACCCCCGCTCGGCCCGCGTCGCGGGGGCGGAGGGACTGCTGGACATTTATCGCGCCCTCGAGACCGACCGCGCGACACTCGGCTACGACATCGACGGGGTGGTCTACAAGGTCGACCGGCTGGACTGGCAGCAGCGCCTCGGATTCGTCGCCCGTAGCCCCCGCTGGGCCATCGCCCACAAGTTCCCCGCGCAACAGGCGACCACCGTGCTGGAGGGCATCGACATCCAGGTCGGCCGCACCGGCTCCCTGACGCCCGTGGCCCGCCTCGCGCCCGTGACCGTCGGCGGCGTGGTGGTCCGCAATGCCACCCTCCACAACGAGGACGAGATCGCCCGCAAGGACGTCCGCATAGGCGACACCGTCGTGCTGCAACGCGCCGGCGATGTCATCCCCCAGATCGTCGCGGTCGTGCTGGAGCGGCGCCCGACGGACGCCGTCCCCTACGTCTTCCCGACCCATTGCCCGGTCTGCGGCTCCGAGGCCGTGCGCGAGGGCGACGATGTCCGACGCCGCTGCACCGGCGGCCTGATCTGCAAGGCCCAGTTGATCGAACGGCTGAAGCATTTCGTGTCGCGCAGGGCCTTCGACATCGAGGGTCTGGGCGAGAAACAGCTGATCGCCTTCTCGGAACGCGGCTGGATTTCCGAGCCCGCCGACATCTTCCGGCTGGCCCGGGATCCGGAGAAGCTAGAGGCCCTGCGCAACGAGGACGGCTATGGCGAGACCAGCGTCCGCAACCTGATCGCCGGCATCGACGCGCGCCGGACCATCGCCTTGGAGCGGCTGATCTTCGCCCTCGGTATCCGCGACATCGGCGACCAGAACCTCCCTGCTGCTGGCCCGCCATTTCGGCGACTGGGCCAGTTTCCATGCGGCGGCGATGCAGGCGGCGTCCGGCCTCCCCTCGCCGGAATGGACCCGTCTGGCCGAGGGTCACGGCGTCTCGCCGCGCACCCTCGCCGTCATGGCCGCCGCGGCCCTGTCGCCCGCCGATCCCTGGCCCGAGGCCCCCATCGACCAGAAACTGGCCCTGGCCTTCCCCGGTCTCGCCGCCCCCGCCCGGCGCGCCCTCGCCCCGCTCGCCAGCGACTGGACCGGCATTGTCGAACTGGCCCGGATCGCCCGCGAGGACGGTCCCTCGGCGACGCTCGGCGAGATCGCCGGCATCGCCGGAGTCGGCCCGGTCGCCGCCCGCGCCATCGCCGACTTCTTCCACGAGCCCCATAACCGCGAGGTGGTCGCTGCCCTGATCGCGGAACTGGTCAGCATCGTTGATGCCGAACGCCCGAAGGCGGACACCCCCGTCGCCGGCAAGACCGTGGTCTTCACCGGAGCCCTCGAACGCTTTACCCGCGACGAGGCCAAGGCCCGGGCTGAAAGCCTCGGCGCGAAGGTCTCCGGCTCCGTGTCGAAAAAGACCGACTATCTCGTCGCCGGCCCGGGGGCGGGCTCCAAACTGGCCGAGGCCCAGAAACACGGCGTCACCGTCCTGACCGAGGACGAATGGCTGGCGCTGATCGCCGGCTGAGCCCTGCCACGAAAAGCGCCCGATCCGCCTTCATCCTCAACAACCGGTCTCTGGAGCCCCTCGCATGATCCGTCCCCTCGCCCTCGCGGCCCTCGCCGCAACCGCCCTCGCCGCCCCCGCCTCGGCCCAGACGGCCGATCCGACCGGCCTGTGGCAGACCCCGACCAACGGCGGTCAGGTCCGCATCGCCCGCTGCGGTCAGGCCCTGTGCGGTACGCTGATAACCTCGGCCCAGATCCGGGCCAATCCCGGCGTGCTCGATGCCAACAACGGCGACCGGGCCCTGCGCAGCCGCACCCTGCGCAACCTGCCGATGCTGACCGGCTTCACGGGTGGGCCAACGGAGTGGCGAGGCGGGTCTGTCTACAACCCGTCTGACGGACGCACCTATCGGGGGACAATCACCCTGACCAACGCCAACACCCTGAACCTGCGCGGCTGCGTGGTCGCCCCCCTGTGCCGGACCCAGACCTGGACCCGTGTGCAGTAACTACCGGTTCAGCGCCGCCCGCGCCGCCGCCGCATAGCGCTCGCCCACGGCCGCGTCCCTGGGGAACACCAACTCGATCCGCGCCAGGTCCTCACGCGTCAGCTCAAGGTCGACCGCCGCAACATTCTCCTCCAGGGTCCGGATCCGTCGCGTCCCCGGGATGGGCACCAGATGCTCCCCCTGCGCCAGCACCCAGGCCAGGGCCAGCTGGGCGGCGGTCACGCCCTTGTCCGTGGCGATCGCCGTCACGGCCGTCACCAGATCGATGTTCTTCTGGAAATTCTCGCCCATAAAGCGCGGATTGCTGCGGCGGAAATCGTCGGCCGCCAGATCCTCGATCGACTTGATCTCGCCCGACAGGAAGCCCCGGCCCAGCGGGCTGTAGGGCACAAAGCCGATCCCCAGCTCGTCGCAGGTCGCCAGCAGCTCATCCTCGGGCTCGCGCGACCACAGGGAATACTCGGTCTGCAGGGCCGTGATCGGATGGGCGGCGTGCGCCTTCCGGAGCGTCGCCGGGGCCGCCTCGGACAGGCCGAGGAACCGCACCTTGCCCTCGGTGACCAGCTCGGCCATCGCCCCGACCGTCTCCTCGATCGGCGTGTCCGGATCGACGCGGTGCAGATAGTAGAGATCGACGTGGTCGGTGTTCAGCCGCTTCAGGCTGCCCTCGATGGCACGCCGGACATTGGCGGGCGAACCGTCCACGGCGAGGGCCGTCCGGTCCGCATTGTAGCCGATGCCGAACTTGGTCGCGAGGAACACCTTGTCCCGCCTGCCGGCGAACGCCCGGCCCAGCAATTCCTCATTGGTATGGGGACCATACATCTCGGCCGTGTCGAACAGGGTCACGCCCAGATCCAGCGCCCGGTGCAGCACGGCCGTCGCGGTCGCCTCGTCCGAAGCCGGCCCGTAGAAGGCGCTCATCCCCATACAGCCCAGCCCCAGGGCCGAAACTTCGGGACCGTTCGGTCCAAGACGACGGGTCTTCATGGGGCGTGCTCCTGCGAGTGGGCTGGACGACGGAGATCGGGGCCGGGCCTGCCCGACGCAAGGTCAGGCGGCCGAAACGATGTCCGTCCGCGCAAAGTCGCCGCCCTTGAACAGCAGCGGCTCCCCGGTCTGTCTGGCCAGCGCATAAGCGAAACAATCGCCAAGGTTGAGGCGGGCAGGATGAAAGCCCTTTCCGAACTTGAGGTTCGCGGCGCGGGCGATGGCAGCCAGCGCGGCATCGACCGGAACCACCTCCAGCCGCAGCTCCGCGAGGAGTGCGTCCAACAGCCGGGAGGCCCTGGCTTCCTTGTAGCGATCCACCACGGTCGTCAGCTCGACCAGGGTCGCCGCCGAGATCCGGATGGCCTCTCCGGCAGCTCGAGCGCCGACCAGCCGACCGAAGAAGAGGTCCTTTTCGGGCTCGTTCCGAACGATCGCCACGATCGCCGACGTATCCACGATCACGCGGGCAAACCCGTCTCCGGATCGTAGAGAAACGCGCTGGGGTCTTCCTCCTCAAAGAACGCCTTCGGCAGGGCCGCGCGCATCTCGGCCAGAATGGCCTCGACCTTGTCGATGTCGATCCCCCGGGGATTGGCCTTCAGACGATCCCGTCTTTCCCTGAGCGCAACGATCACGGCATCAGTCAGGCTCTCGCCCGTCGCCGCCGCAACTTCGACGGCCAGTTCATGCGCGACAGGGTTCTTGATGTTGAGCATGGTAGAACAGTCTCTACCACAAAAGCCGCACCGCTCAAAGCGGGGCGCACTGCCCTTCCAGCCACGCCCGCACTGTCTCATCCAGCAGCGGTCCGACCTTCGCCAGCGTCTCGGCATGATAGGCGTCGACATAGGCCCGATCCCCCGCCGTCAGCAGATCCACATCGATCAGCCGACGGTCCAGCGGGGCGAAGGTCAGCTGTTCGAACCCGTGCATCGGCCGCTCGCCGCCGGGGATCGGCTCGGGCGGCGTGACCACCTGCAGCGTCTCGATCCGGATGCCCCAATGGCCTTCGCGATAGTAGCCGGGCTCGTTGGACAGGATCATGCCGGTCAGCAGCGGCTGGCTGTTGACCAGTTTGGCGATCCGCTGCGGCCCCTCGTGAACCCCCAGATAGGAGCCTACGCCGTGGCCGGTGCCGTGATCATAATCCAGCCCGGCCATCCACATCGGCAACCGCGCCAGGGCGTCCAGCTGATGCCCCGTCGTGCCGGCCGGAAACCGCACCGTGGCCATGGCGATATGGCCCTTCAGCACCAGGGTGAACATGCGCCGCTGGTCGGCCGAGGGCTCGCCGATCGCCATCGTCCGGGTCACGTCCGTGGTCCCGTCCAGATACTGGCCGCCACCGTCGACCAGCAGCAGGGAGCCCTTCTCCATCCGCCGGATCGTCCGTGTCACAGGCTTGTAGTGCGGCAGGGCACCGTTCGGCCCGACCCCGGCGATGGTGTCGAAACTCAGATCCTTCAGCGCCCCCGTCTCCTCGCGGAACCGCTCCAGCGCCTCGACCACGCCGCGCTCGTCGGGCAGCTCGACCTGGGCCACCGTGTCGACCCAATGCAGGAAGCGCACCAGCGCCGCCCCGTCGCGAATGTGGGCCTGCCGGCTGCCCTCGATCTCGACCGGGTTCTTGGCCGCCCGCGGCAGGGCGCAGGGGTCCATACCCCGCACCACGCTCGCCCCGACCAGCGCCAGCCGGTCGAAATACCAGGCCGGGGACTGGGCCGGATCGATCAGGACCCGCACGCCCTTCATCCCCTCCAGCCCCTGCCCCAGTTCGTCGGGCGGCATCAGGGTGACGTCGTCCCCCAGCCAGCCCGGCAGTTCATTGGTCACCTTGGCCGGGTCGAGGAACAGCATCGCCGTTCCATTGGCCGCGACGATCGCCTGGGCCAGCGGCAGGGGTGACCGGATCACGTCCCCGCCGCGGACATTGAACAGCCAGGCGATCGAGGACGGGGCCGTCAGCACGCAGGCGTCCGCGCCCGCCGCCGCGATCGCCGCGCCGATCCGCGCCCGCTTCGAGGCGCTGGTCTCGCCGGTGTATCGATCCTCATGCGGCACCACCGGTGCCGCCGGCTGAGGGGGCCGGTCGGCCCCCCAGGCCTCATCGACCGGATTGCGCTCGACCGGCTTCAGCGTTGCCCCCGCCTTCGCCGCCGCCCGGGTCAGCGTCGCCAGGGCATCGGGGCTATGCAGCCGGGGGTCATAGCCGATGACGGCCCCCGCCGGCGCGCGCTCCAGATACGCCTGCACGCCGCCCTCGACGAGATCGAGGCTCTCGAACTGCGCGGGGTCGACCTGGGCCCGGACCTGAACCGTATAGCGCCCGTCCGCGAACACGGCGGCCCGATCGGCCATGACAACGCCCGCCCCGGCCGAGCCGGTGAAGCCGGTCAGCCAGGCCAGCCGGTCATTGGCCGCCGGGAGATATTCGTTCTGATGCTCGTCCTCGTGCGGAACCAGAAACCCGTCCAGTCCCTGACGGGCCATGGCCGCCCGCACGCGTGGAAGATGCTTCGCCCCGAAGGACGGATCGGTGGTTTCGTCAAAGGTCTGGCGCATGGCCTCGCCATAGCATCTCCCGCCCCCCGATGAAGAGGGGCAGACACAGGCCGATCTCAGGGCGTCAGGCAGCGATCACAGTTTTCCGCCGTGAAGCGCCCGTTGCATTCCCGCAGCGCCACGTCCCGCCCAAGGTTCGGCACAGCCCCCCGATAGGCCTCACAGGCCTCGGGCGGGATCGGCGTCACCGGCGTCTGGTGCCGCACCAGCCCACCCTCCACCAGGGTCATGCGGGTTCCCGCCTCATCGGTGCGAAGGTCAATCGCGTCCCGCCCCTGCCACAGCCGCAGCGCGGCCGCATTGTCCGGCCCGGCGACAAACAGGGCATTCTGCTGGCTCTGCCGGTTGTCCAGCGTCAACAGAACGTTGCCCGAGGGTTCGAACGTCGCATAGCCGCTGCGCTCGCGCCCGGCCCCGTCGTACAGGATGACGCCCGCTGCCTTCTCGCCCCGCACCAGCCGTCGGCCGTCGACCACGGCGTCCGGCAGATCCCCGCTGATGCGGACACGCTCGACACCCTCGGGATCGACCACCACCAGTTCCGACACGCGCAGCGATCGGGGCTCGTCCGTCACAAAGGCCGCCAGCCCGACCGCCATCAGAGCCGCCAGCAACCCCATCTAAATCCGGGACTGCAGGGTCACCCGGCGCAGTCGCCGATCAAGGTCCGCCAGATCCGAACTGTTCCGCATTGCCATCCCTCCCGGTTCCCGACCCCTCGTCGGACCCGAAGACGATAGACGGAGCGGGACGCGGCACCCGTGAATTCGGCTTAATGTGCGGGTGGGTCTAACCCACCCGCCGCAGCACCAGAGCGCTCCAGGCGTCGCGGTGGATGCGGCGCTCCAGCCGGAATCCGCGCGAGAGATAGGCGGCGCTGACCCGCCGTTCCTGCGTTCGAAGAAGCCCGCTCAGGATCGCCACCCCGCCGATCCGCAGGCTCATCTTGATGTCCTGCGACAGGGCCACCAGCGGCGGGGCGAGGATGTTGGCGAAGACCAGATCATAGGGCGCGCCGGCCCGCACCTTCACATCGTTCAGCCCCGAGGCGTGGACGAACCGCGCATGGGCCTGATTCAGTTTCGCGTTCTCGTTGGCGATCCGCACCGAGGGCGCGTCGATATCGGTGCCAACCGCAAGGGCCGCCCCCGTCCGCGCCGCCGCGATGGCCAGCACGCCTGTGCCGCAACCCACGTCCAGCACCCGCTCGAACCGCTCGCGCTTCAGCAGCTCATCATAGGCGACCAGACAGCCGACCGTTGTCCCGTGATGCCCGGTCCCGAAGGCGGCACCCGCGTCAATCTTCAGGTTCACGGTATTGGCCGGCACCCGCCCCTGGTCGTGGGCACCATAGACGAAGAACCGTCCCGCCCGCACCGGCGGCAGGCCCGACAGCGACATGGCCAGCCAGTCGGCGTCGGCCAGATTCTCGACCTTCACCGTCACGTCCGGGTGCTCGGCCAGACGGGCGGTCAGGGCCGCGACCTCTTCATCCGACGTCGGAAAGGCGTCGATGCGCCAGATGTCGCGATCCTCGTCTTCCTCGAGAATGGAATAGGTCGCGCCCTCCAGCAGGATGTCGGCATCGATCGAGGCGGCCGCGGCCTCGGCGCCGGCGCGCGAACCCCGCGCGATTATCTGCACAGCGGTATGGGACATTTAACAATCACCAGTATGATTGCGAATCGTCACCACCGAGTTTGCGTCCGTGCGCTCCTGCAACGAACGTGATCGTTTCAACCGAGGGGTCGGGGAATACATGGCCAAGTCACCGTCTACTACGTCGCCGAAGGCGTCCGCTGCTTCCAAGCCCAAACCGGCGCCGAAGTCGACCGCGAAATCCGCTACGGCCGCAAAGCCGAAGCCCGCGACCAAGGCCGCCGCTCCGGCTGCCAAGGCTGCGCCGGCCGTTAAGGCCGCGCCGGCTGCAAAAGCCGCACCCAAGGCCGCACCGGCCAAAGCCGCTGCCGCCAAGGCACCGGCGGCGAAGGTCGCGGTGAAGGCGGCTGCGCCCAAGGCCGCCGCCAAGCCTGCAGCGAAGCCGGCCGTCAAGGCGGCCGCCAAACCCGCCACTGCGGCCAAGGCTCCCGCCCGCCCGGCGGCGAAGGCTGCGGCCAAGCCGGCCACCGCCGTGAAGAAGACCGCCGCCAAACCCGCCGTGAAGGCCGCCGCGAAACCCGCTGCCGCCGCCCCGGTCGCCAAGCCGGCTCCGGTCGCCCCGGCCCCGAAACCGGCCCCCGTCGCGGCCGCACCGGCCGCCGCCCCGGCTCCGAAGCCGGCGGCTGCCGCACCGGCACCGGCCGCCAAGCCGGCCGCACCGGCTCCGAAGAAGGGCTTTTTCGACATGCTGGCCGACGCGATCTTCGGCAAGCGCTGAGCCCGGCCTGAAATGCAAAACCCCGGACGGTGCGAACCGTCCGGGGCTTTTCATGTCTGCTGACCTGACCGCGATCAGTCGGCGGGCAGGTCCTCGGCCAGGATCGCCATCTCGAACATGAAGCTGCCGTCCTCGTCCTCGTCATCGAAGACCACGCCGATGAACTCGTCACCGACATAGACCTCGGCCGAGTTGGTCACCTTGGGCCGGGGCTTCACGCTGATGCCACCCGTGTTGAAGGTGCGCTTCAGATGCGTCTCGATGCGCTTCATGTCTTCGTTGGTCACGGGGGGCCTCAGGGTCTGGAATTGAGCGCGGACCCTAAAGAAGCCGGGTCGGCATGGAAACCCCGAAGGTCAGATAACGAAGTCGTAGACCAGATCCGCCAGCGTATGATCCATGGTCCGGGCCGGCGTGGCGTCCGTCGGACAGTTGACCAGCCGGGCGGGCACACCTGCCACGGTGCAGCCCGCCGGAACCGGCTTCAGCACCACCGAGCCCGAGGCCACCTTGGCGTAATCCCCGACCACGATATTGCCCAGCACCTTGGCCCCGGCCCCCAGCAGGACGCCCTTGCCGATCTTGGGATGACGGTCGCCGCGCTCGGCTCCCGTGCCGCCCAGGGTCACCCCGTGCAGCATCGACACCTCGTCGCCCACCACCGCCGTCTCGCCGATGACGATGCCGGTGCCATGGTCGAGGAACAGCCCGGCGCCCAGCTGCGCGCCCGGGTGGATGTCGATCTGGAACAGCTCCGAAATCCGGCTCTGGAAATGGAAGGCCAGGGTCTCGCGCCCCTGCCGCCACAACCAGTGGCCCACGCGCGCCGCCTGCAGCGCCTGATAGCCCTTGAAGTAGAGAAACGGCTGCAACAGCGTCTTGATCGCCGGATCGCGCTCGGCCACGGCCTGAAGGTCGGCCTCGGCCGCCGCCACGATCCCGGGATCGGCCGCAAACGCTGTCTGGCAGACCTCGCGCACCGTCATGGCCCGCAGCTCCTCGTCGCCCAGCTTGCGCGCGATCTGGAAACTCAGCGCCGCCATCAGGTCCGCGTGCGACAGGATCACCGCATTCATCTGCGAGCCCAGATGCGGTTCCTCGCGCGCGGCCGCCTCGGCCGAGGCGCGCAGCTGGCTCCACACCGTATCCCGGTCGACGACGACTTCCAGCCTCGGCATCACAGCCTCCCTTGGACGGCCACTATACCCGGGTCAGCATGGCGTGCGCCAGCCAGCCGGGCAGCAGCCCCTCCCGCGCCATATGGTAGGCCCGGAGCGCCGTCGCCACTGTGAACGCATCGCGGACCGCTCCCCGGTCGATCTCGTGCAACAGGCTCATGAACGGCACCCGCGCCACGGCGATGACCTCGGTCGGATCAGGGGCGGTCGCCACCTCCGACAGGTCCCACGCCAGCCAGGCGATGGCGCGCTCATCGGTCAGGGAGTTGGACATCTCCATCCGCAGCACCTCGCACCAGGTCGCGGCCGCCAGCCCCGCCTCCTCGGCCAGTTCGCGCTTCGCCCCGTCCAGCGGATCCTCATCGAAAGGCGCGCCGCCTTCCGGCATCTCCCACGAGTAGTTCCCGAGCGCGAACCGCGCCTGGCCCACCAGGGTCACCGTGCCGTCCGTGTGGATCGGCAGCACCCCGCAGGCCAGGTTGCGCGGCCGCATCACCACATAGGTCGCCGCCAGCCCTGTCGGGGCCGTCGCGGCATGCGACGTCAGCCGCATCCACGGGTTCTCGAACACGGTCGTGGCCCCGCCGTCCGCCCACGGCCGTCCCGGGGTCAGCCGCTCGGCCCATCCCGGAAAGGGTCGGCCGTCGTCGAAGGGATCGCGGTCGTTCATTGCCAAGGTATGGCGCGAAAGCCGGGCGACGCCTAGCTACAGCCCATGACCCTGCCCCCGCCCGCCGATCTCGGCGCTCCCCTGCCCGCCCCGTCCCTGTCGCCCGAACTGCTGCACCGGCTGGCCACCCGCCGCTCCGCCCCGGCCCAGGCCCTGACCGCGCCCGGCCCCGACGCGAACCAGATCACCGACCTGCTGACCTTGGCCGCCCGCACGCCGGACCACGGCAAGCTGTTCCCGTGGCGGTTCGTGGTGCTGGGCCCGGTCACCCGCGCCGATCTCGCCGAACGTCTTGCCGCCCTCGCCGTGCAGAAGAGCCTCCCCGCCAAGGCCACCGCCGTCCTCGCCAAACTGACCGCCGCTCCGGTCACCGTGCTGGTCATCTCGACCGCATCCCCCGGCTCCAAACCGGTCTGGGAACAGGAGCTCTCGGCCGGGGCCGTCTGCATGAACCTCGAACACGCCGCCAATGCGATGGGCTTCTCCTCCAGCTGGATCACCGACTGGTACAGCTACGATCCCGACGCCCTTGCCCTGTTCGGGGTCCGCGAGACCGAGAAGGTCGCCGGCTTCATCCACATCGGCACCGCGACCGAGCCGGCTCTGGAGCGGGTCAGGCCCGACCTGTCGGCCCTGACGACGACCCTGCCCTAGGCTTCTGCCACTCCATCAGCAGGAACCACGGGGCGCGGTTGTAGAGCGCCTGTCGCGCGGGATCACCCCCATGGGCGGGTGGTTCGGCGAAATGGGTCAGCGTCAGACCCTGCTCCAGCAACGGCGTCATGTAGGCGCCGAGCGGCCGGTGCCAGTTCCGGATCCGGATGCCGCGCCATTCGATCCACGCCGTCCTCTCTTCCAGATAGTCATCCATCGCATGGACGCGCCGCCCGTCGGCCAGCGTGACCCACCCCAGACCATGGGCATCCGCCGCCGAATTGTACCCCGCCAGATTGGCGATCAGCAGCGTCCCGCCCGGCGCCAGGACGCGCGTCATCTCCCGAATGGCCGTCGCGACATCCGGAATATCGATCAACGATAGATAGCTGATCACAAGGTCGAACGCCCCGCCGTCGAACCCGATGGCCTCGGCCGCCTCGACCCGATAGTCACCGCCCGGATCCAGCCGGCGCGCATGGTCGATCAGGGCCACCGTCGGGTCGATGCCGACCGCAGCAATCCCCTCGCCCGCCAGCATCCGGCAGAACCGCCCCTCGCCGCAGCCGACATCCAGCGCCCGGACGTATGGCCGCCGACGCACCCGCTCCAGCATCGGGGCGTCCATGACCCAGCGTCGCCCGAAGTCGCCCTCCTCGCCCTGCGATGCGACCCACGCGTCGGCCGAGTCTTCCCATCCATCGCTCATCGCGGCTCCTCCTCCGGCCGGTGGACCAGCGACACCATGACCACCGAAATGATCATCAGCAGGAACCAGCTGCCCAGCTTGGCCAGGGACACCATCTCCCACCCGGCCTCCTGCCCCGGATAGACCCAGGCCCGTCCCAGCGTCCCCAGATTCTCGGCGAACCAGATGAACAGGGCGACAAGGAAATAGCCGAGCAGGAGCGGCATCCTCAGCCGCGTCCGGTTGGCCGTGAACCAGAACCATCCCTGCCCGAACAACAGGGCCGTCGCCACGAACAAGGCGACCCGAATGTCCGGCAGCCAGTGATGGGCGAAAAAGTTCACATAGATCGCGCCCGCCAGCACCCACGTTGTCCAGACCGGCGGATAGCCCCTGACCCGGATGTGAAAGATCCGCTGCACCCGCGCGATATATGATCCCACCGCCGCATACATGAAGCCCGAGAACAGCGGCACCGCCCCGATCCTGAGCACACTGTCCTCCGGATACAGCCACGACCCGTGCGCCGTCTTGAACAGCTCCATGATCGTGCCGGCGATATGAAACAGCAGGATCACCCGCGCCTCGGCCCAGCTCTCCAGCTTCAGGGCCAGCATCCCGATCTGGATGAGAACGGCCCCGACCACGAGGAAGTCATAGCGCGAGACGGGCGCATCTTCTGGCCAGACCAGGAAGGTCAGCAGGATCAGCCCCAGCATCGCCCCGCCGAACAGACAGGCATACGCCTGTTTGATCCCGAACATCAGGAAGGCGAAGGCGAACCGGGTCGCGCGGCGACGGTCGGCCCGCATCTGCAGGCCCGCCAGCAAGCGACGCCCGAAGACCTCAGGCGGAAGGGGGCGCGGGTTACTCATGCCCGCAGACTAGCGGGGCGCAGGCCGCCCCGCACCGGTCAAACCGCGCCCCGCCGATCGGATCAGCGGGCGAATTCGACGTCCGCGACCACAGGGAAATGGTCCGAAATCACCAGCCCGCCGTGGGAGTCGGTCAGGACGGCAAACCGCTCGACCGACAGACCCGGTCCGACGAAGACATGGTCGATGGCGACCCCGTCATTCCGGGCGATGTCGAAATTGTTGTAGGTCCCCGCCGGGCCGAACACGACGGGGCTGACGGCCCGGGCGTCGCTCAGGCCTGCGGCCAGGATCCGACGATAGGGGGCGGTGTCCGGCCCGGTGTTGAAGTCCCCCATCAGCACCACCGCCGCCGTGAGACCGTCATCGCTGGCGGCGGGCAGATCCGCGGCCAGCGCCGCGCACTGCTCGCGCGAAACGGCCCCGACGTGATCCAAATGGGCATTCCGCACGTCCAGCAACCGGCCGCTGGTCCGGTCGCGGAGCACGACGCGCGTCAGGGTTCGCGGCAGGGCGGCGTCCCAGCCCCTGGACGGCTGGTCCGGGGTCGGCGAGCACCACAGGGTCTGGGTGCGGATGGCCTCGAACCGGTCCCGTCGCCAGAACAGGGTGGTCGTCTCGCCCGCCTGCGCGCCGTCGTCCCGGCCCAGTCCGTAGTGGTCATAGGCCGGGGCCTGTTCGGCCAGATAGGCGACCATCGGCATCAGGGCTTCCTGGACTCCCACAACATCCGGCGCGAGGAAGGCGATCTGTCGCGCCATATGGGGCCGCCGCTGCAGCCAGTCGGGCCGATCAGTGGGCGCGTCATAGCGGATGTTGTAGCTCATCAGCCGCACCGTCCGGGTCTGGTCCGGCAACGCGCCAGCGGTCTGCGGTGCCGGCCCGCCAACCGGAGCCCCAGCCGCAGACGCAGCCGGCAAGCCCAGCAGGCACAGGACGATAACGGAAAGGGGCAGGCGTTTCATGGCGATCTCATCAGCGGGCTGGCCCGGCACAGTCGCATGCCGGAATGACCGGTATGCGACGCCTGTCCGCGCAGGGACAGGCCGGTCCCCCATGACCGCCCGGGCGGCCCCGGACTAGAAGGCTTCCCAGTCGTCGGCTACCGGCCGGGCACCGCCGCCCCGCATGACTGTCGCCAGTTTGACCGGAGGGCGAACGTCCGAATTCGCGGCATTTGGCCGGGCAGATGACGGCAAGCCACCCGGCGTCCGCGTCCGGTCGGACACGACCGTCAGCGACCCCGATCCGATCCGGAACTGCTGCATCAGCCTGGCCATCTGGTCCGCCTCGCCGGTCAGGCTGGCCGCCGCCGCAGTGGCCTCCTCGACCATGGCCGCATTCTGCTGGGTCACCTGGTCCATCTGGTTCACGGCCGTATTGACCTCGGACAGGGCGGTGGACTGCTCCACCGACGACTGGGCCATCTCGGACACCAGACTGTCGATGGCCGCCACCTTCTCGGCGATGCCCGCCAGGGCCTGGCCGGTTTCGCCAACCAGTTTCACGCCGCGCCGGACCTGTTCCGAACTGGAGGCGATCAGGGCCTTGATCTCCTTGGCCGCCTCGGCCGAGCGTTGGGCCAGGGCCCGGACCTCCGACGCCACGACAGCAAAGCCGCGCCCGGCCTCACCCGCCCGGGCGGCCTCCACCCCGGCGTTGAGGGCCAGCAGATTGGTCTGGAAGGCGATTTCGTCGATCACACCGATGATCTGGGTGATCTGGCCGGAACTGTGCTCGATCTCGCTCATCGCCAGCACGGCCTCGTTCATCACCTTGCCAGACGTGATCACATCGGTCCGGGCCCCGGACGCTGCCTTGCTGGCCTCCCTGGTCCCCTCCGTGCTCCGCGTGACGGTGGCCGTGATCTGGTCCAGCGCTGCGGCGGTCTCTTCCAGGCTGGCAGCCTGCTGTTCGGTGCGACGGGACAGATCGTCCGACGCATGCGAGATTTCCGCAGACCCCGTGTGGATGGCCGAAGCGCTCTGCGCCACGCGCTGCATCGCCGCCTCAAGACTGTCGAGCGAACGGTTGAAGTCGCTGCGAAGCTTTTCGAACTCGGGGGTGAAGGCGTGCTCGATCCTGCACTGCAGATTGTTGTCCGCCAATTGCGACAGACCATCGCCCAGTTCGTTCACCGCGCGGACGCGTCCCGTCACGTCCGTCGCGAATTTGACGACCTTCACCACGCGGCCCTTCGGATCGAGGATCGGATTGTAGGAGGCCTGGATCCAGATATCGTTGCCGGCCTTGCCGATCCGCCGGAACTCCGCAGCCACGAACTCGCCTGCGTTCAACTGTCGCCAGAGGCTGTCATAGTCGCTCGAGGCCGCCTCGACGGGATCGACAAAGATACGGTGATGCTTCCCGCGCACCTCGTCCAGAGAATAGCCCATGGCCTTGAGGAAGTTCTCGTTGGCCGTGAGGATCTCTCCGGCCGGCGTGAACTCGATCATGGCCTGGGCCCGCGAAATGGCTGTGACCTTGCCCTCGAACTCCGCGTTCCTCAGCTTTTCCTTCGTGATGTCGGTCGCCACCTTGACCACCTTGACCACCTTGCCCCGCCCGTTCCTGACCGGGTTGTAGGAGGCCTGGATCCAGACTTCGCGGCCGCCCTTCCCCAGGCGCCTGTACTCCCGGGCATCAAACTCGCCACGGCCAAGCCTGGCCCAGAACGCCGTGTAGTCAGTACCCATGGCCTCTTCAGGGTCGACGAAAAGGCGGTGATGCTGCCCCCTGATCTCGGCGAGGTCGTAGCCCATGGCCTTGCAGAAGTTTGGGTTCGCATCCAGAATTTTACCGTCAGGGCTGAATTCAATGATGGCCAGAGACTGGCCGAGTGCCTTGAGGATGTCTGAAGGGCCGGAGGCTGCGAACATGTCGTTCATCCTGTTTGGGCAAGGCCTGATGACCCAGCGATAGAAGTACAGGCACGGGACCGGACGGTCGGGGCAACTGTGACGCTTTCCTCTATCAGCGCAGGGTAAAGTGATCGTAAACCGGCGGGCCGCCCGATGCTTTGATTGGCGTCAGGTCGTAGTAGAACTCTCCGTTTTTACTCTGTTTGCGACAGTATGACGCAGAATTCCCTGCTACGGTCTACAGTCCCGGCGCACGGAGATTGGCAAAATGATGAAGGAATGAAAGGCCGTGCCGTCTGACATGACCATTCCGTCAGATCAGGGGGCGCGGTTGCAGTAGCCGCAAGATCTCATCTCGAACATCGCGCGGCCATGCCTCGATCTGTTCAGCCAGACGCGCAGGTGCCGCCGCGAACAGGGCGCGGCTGGCCGCCTCGAACCCCGGCAGGTCGCCCGCCATCGTCGCCATGAAGCGATAGGCCGCGTCCCGCGCGGACCGCGCGCGGTCCTCGTCGCCCCCCTCGCGCCGCGCGGCCTCGACCAGGCGCCTCAGGGCGACGGACGCCCCGCCCGGCTGGGCGGACAGCCACTCCCAGTGGCGCGGCAGAAGCGTCACTTCGCGCGGGACGACCCCCAGTTTCGGCCGCCCCCGTTTCGCCGGTGCGGCCGCCTCCGCGACGGGCGCCCCCTCCACGCGGGGCGGAAGATCGACAACCCGGCCGGTCGCGCCGTCAAACATCAGGACCGGCTCCGTCCCACCGCCGTCGAGGGTGCGCCACGCGGCCCCGGTGGCGCTGGCCCGGTCGCCACGCATCACCAGCCGCGTCCCCTCGAACACGAGAAAGTCGGCCTCTGACTCATCCATCTATTTACCCGGGTAAAAATACGCGCCTATTATACCCGGATAAAAGGAGCTGTCATGACCCGTCTGAATCGCAAGGCCCTCGTCTCTGCGTACAAGGAGCGAAAGACCATCGCCGGCGTCTTCGCCGTCATCTGCAACGCCACAGGCCAGGTCTGGGTCGGCGCCAGCCGCCATATCGACACCCACCGGAACGGCCTGTGGTTCGCCCTGCGTCTCGGCACCGGCCGCGATCCCTCGCTCCAGGCCGCCTGGACCGAACACGGCGAGGACGCGTTCCGCTTCGAACACCTCGACCGCCTGCGTGACGACATCTCCGATCTGGCCCGCGACAGCGAGCTCAAGTCCCGCGCCGCCCTGTGGACCGCGCGGCTGGAGGCCGGAACGCTGCTCTGACTACCCCCGCCCGCGATAGGTCGGCACGCCCTGGTCGGGCAGCCACAGACCCTCGGGCGGGGTCCCCGTCTGCCAGAACACGTCGATGGGGATGCCGCCGCGCGGGTACCAGTAACCGCCGGTCCTCAGCCAGCGGGGGCTCAGCAGGTCGGCGATCCGCTTGCCGATGGCCACGGTGCAGTCCTCGTGGAAGGCCCCGTGGTTCCGAAACGCGGTCAGGTACATCTTCAGCGACTTGGACTCGACCAGCCAGTCGCCGGGCGCATAGTCGATGACGATATGGGCGAAGTCCGGCTGGGCCGTCACCGGGCACAGGCTGGTGAACTCCGGCGCGGTGAACCGGGCCAGATACAGGGTGTCCGGATGCGGATTGGGCACGCGCTCCAAGACCGCCGATTCCGGCGTGGTGGGCTGGACGATGTGCTGGCCAAGCTGGCTCAGGCCGGAGGTGTCGGTGGTCATGGCGGCGGTCTAGCGCCTCACCGGGCGGGACGAAAGACGCAGGGTGGTCGCGCGGTACGTCCGATTCTGACGTACCGCGGGTGCAGAGTGGCGACCTCGGCCACCAGCGTGCGGCTTATGACACCCAGAGTCCAAACAGGTGCAATCTGTAACACCGCACAAAATCACTCCACTACGGCGCATTCTTCACGGAATTGCACTTTTGCACCCTGTTTTTTCCGGAGTCCAAACCCCCGGCCAGGGTGCCCACCACAGCCCCGATTTGCCTTCCCCGGCGACAGCCGGTTATGCGTAGCGAAACAAGACGGAGCGAACGCCATGGCCATCCCCGCGTCCCTGCAGAAGGGTCTGAAGCTGCCGGTCATCGAGGCCCCGATGTTCCTGGTCTCCGGGCCGGATCTGGTGGTCGAATGCTGTAACGCCGGGGTGATCGGCACCTTCCCCTCGCTCAACGCCCGCACCACCGAGGGCTATGCCGAGTGGCTGGTCGAGATCAAATCGCGCCTGAACCCGGACGCGGCCGCCTTCGGGGTCAACCACATCGTTCATCCGACCAACCCCCGGCTGATGGCGGACATGATGGTCTCGGTCGAGCACAAGGTGCCCCTGATCATCACCTCGTTGGGGGCGGTGCGCGACGTGGTCGACGCCGTCCACGGCTATGGTGGGGTGGTCTTCCACGACATCGCCAATGTCCGCCATGCCCGGAAAGCCGCCGAAAGCGGTGTCGACGGCCTGATCCTTGTGGCCAACGGTGCCGGCGGCCATGCGGGCATCATCAACCCCTTCGCCCTGATCAATGAGGTGCGCTCCTTCTTCAAGGGCACCATCCTGCTGTCGGGCTGTCTGTCGACCGGCCAGGACGTGGCGGCCGCCCTGATGATGGGGGCCGACTTCGCCTATATGGGCACCCGGTTCATCAACACGACCGAGGCCATGGCCCCGCAAGGCTACAAGGACATGATCATCGAAAGCGGGGCCACGGACATCGTCCACACCCCGGCGGTGTCCGGAATCCCGGCCAACTTCATGATCAAGTCGCTGGAAGCCAACGGCATCGACCCCAAACACCTGCCCGAGCACAAGCTGGACATGGGTGACGAGGCCAAGGCCTGGAAGACCGTCTGGTCCGCCGGCCAGGGCGCCGGGGCTGTCCACGATGTGGTGCCCGCGGCCGAGCTGGTCGCGCGCCTGCGCTCGGAATATGCACAGGCCACGGAACAGTTCGCAGCCAAGGCCATTTCAGGCTAGGGGCGAGGCCCCGTCTTCCGGAGCCTCGATGCGACCCGTTCTGCCTGTCCTGACCGCCCTCCTGAGCGCCGCCACCCCGGCCCTTGCCCAGGACCGCGACAATGCCCGCTACAGCGCCGATGCGACGTCGCACTGGTCGTTCGAGTTCGGGGCCGGGACCGACAACCGCTCCAAGGGCACCTCCAAGACCGACGACGCCCCCTATGTCTTCGGCGAGGTCCAGTGGAACGCCGCCTCCGGCTTCTATGCCGACGCCGAATTCGAGACCATCAACTCTTCCGGCTCCCGGGTTGAGACCGAGCTGGAGGCCGGCTGGCAGTTCTCCGCAGTCGGGCTGGACTTCGACACCTCCCTGTCGCGCAAATGGCGGCTCGACGCCGACCCCGGCCAGGATGACGACGCCTGGGAGTACCAGTTCGACATCCTGCGCGACTTCGGCCCCGTCGACACGCGGCTGCGGCTGGAGCACTCGCCCGACGGCCTCGGGTCGACCCGCGCCACCACCTGGGTCGAGGCCCGGCTGCGCTGGCCCCTGGCCGACCGACTGAGGGCCAGCGCCACTCTCGGACGGCGCGAACAGGACAATGCCCCCGACTACACCGGCTGGAACGCCGGCGTCGCCTGGTCCGTCACCGACACCACAGCCCTCGACCTGCGCTGGCACGGCACCGACGCGAAGGACCTCGGCTCACAGTATGAGGACGCCCTCGTCGCCTCCATTCTGCTCGCCTTCTAGAGGCCCGCCGGGACCTCGATCGCCCCGGCCGAGCCAGTTTGTCGCAACCCTCGGCGCACTGTAACGCTAGGCATCCATGCTCAAGACCAAGATGAACCCGCGCGTCTTCTGGGGGGCCAGCCTGATCATCGGGCTCCTGCTGGCCGTGGCGGTGGCCGCGCCCGGCCAGTCCGACCGCCTTTTCCAGACGGCGCAGGCCTGGGTGATCGACACCTTCGGCTGGTTCTACATCGTCTCGGTCGCGGGCTTTCTGCTGGTGGTTCTGGCCCTCGCCCTCGGACCGACCGGAGCGTTGAAGCTGGGGCCTGACGAGTCCGAACCGGACTTCCCCTATGTCTCGTGGCTGGCCATGCTGTTCGCGGCGGGCATGGGCATCGGCCTGATGTATTTCGCTGTGGCCGAGCCGATCCAGCATTATGCGAGTCCGCCAGAAGCGGCTTCCGGGACGTTCGCCGCGGCGCGCGAGGCGATGGTGATCACCTTCACCCACTGGGGCGTCCACGCCTGGGCCGTCTATGCCCTCGTCGGTCTGAGCCTGGCCTATTTCTCGCACCGCAAGGGATTGCCCCTGACCCTGCGGTCGGGTCTCGCGCCGCTACTGGGCAAGCGCATCCACGGTCCCATCGGGGACGCCGTCGACATCTTTGCCATCTGCGGCACCCTGTTCGGCATCGCCACCTCGCTGGGCCTCGGCGTGTCCCAGATCAACAGCGGACTGAACTATCTCACCGGCCTGCCCAACACGCCATGGATGCAGGTCGGGCTGATCGCCCTGGTGATGGCCGGAGCGACCGCGTCCGTCCTGACGGGGCTGGACAAGGGCGTCCGGCGGCTGTCGGAGTTAAACCTCTTGCTCGCCGTCCTGCTGATGCTCTTCGTGCTGGTGGTCGGGCCGACAGGCTTCCTGCTCAAAGCCCTGGTGCAGAATTTCGGTCTCTACCTGGACCACTTCTTCGTTCGCACCTTCAACCTCTATGCCTATGAGCCGCGCGGCTGGATGGCCAACTGGACGCTGTTCTACTGGGCGTGGTGGATCGCCTGGTCTCCGTTCGTGGGCATGTTCATCGCCCGGATCTCGCGGGGACGCACCGTGCGGGAGTTCGTCATCGGGGTGCTGCTGGTCCCTACCGGCTTCACCTTCCTGTGGATGACCATCTTCGGCAACACGGCCATCAACCTGGACATGGGGGTCGCGGCCGGGGCCATTTCGGACGCGGTGACGACTGATCTGTCGACCGCCATATTCCGCTTCCTCGAGGAGCTCCCCGGCACAGCCATCACCTCGACAGTGGCAGTGCTGCTGGTTGCGGTTTTCTTCGTCACCTCTGCGGACTCGGGCTCCCTGGTGATCGACACCATCGCCTCCGGCGGCGCAGAGGACACGCCCCGCTGGCAGAGGGTCTACTGGTGTTCGCTGGAAGGTCTGGCGGCCGCCCTGCTCCTGCTGGCTGGCGGACTGGGGGCCCTGCAGGCGGCGACGCTGGTCGCGGCCCTGCCCTTTGCCGTCATCATGATCCTTCTGGGCGTCGCGCTCATCCGGCAGATGAACGCCGACCTCGCCGGTCGGGCGGTCGAGACCGAGGGCGCACCGCTGGCGCAGCAGTTGAAGCGGATCCTTTCGCCGGCCAGTCGTCGCGAGATCGATCGCCAGATCGAAGACGTCGGTGTGCCGGCGCTCGAGACCGTACGACAGGGGCTGGCGGCCGAAGGCATGGATGCCGAGATCGCCCGCGACGAGACCGGACTGCTTCTGACCGCCACCTCCGGCAGCGGGCAGGCGTTTAATTACTGGGATAAGCGCCCGCGCCCGCCCCCGCCCCGCCATGACCGCTTTGGACGCTCAGGAACGGCACCGCGCAATGGAGTGGCGGCTGTCGGCGCGCTCCGACGACCTGACCCAACGACGCGACCTGACCGGGTTCACCCGAGACCAGATCATCTCCGATGTGCTCGACCACCTGCACCGCTGGCGGATGGGCTGATCCAGCATCCGGCCGGTAGACTGCAGCGACCCGACGGTGGAGCAATCGTGAGCGACAGGTGCCTGCGACCTGTGCGGCGGCTTGCCGCGCGGCACCCTGCGACGCATCCGTGGAGCCAACTTTGCCGTTCCTGCTCCCGATCGCATCACGGCGATCGTCTTGTCAGGAAACCTCGATGAAGCGCTCCATTCTCGCTGCCGCAGCCTCGGCCGCTGCCCTCCTCGCCGCTGCTCCCTCCGTTGCAGACCACCACGGCGGTGGCCACGGCCAGACCGTCATGGTCGGCGGTGCCGCCATGTACGCCAACAAGACCATCGTCGAGAACGCCGTCGCCTCGCCGATCCACACCACCCTTGTCGCCGCCGTCACGGCCGCGGGTCTGGTCGAGACCCTCTCGGGCCCCGGCCCCTTCACCGTCTTCGCCCCGACGGACGCCGCCTTCGCTGCCCTGCCCGCCGGCACGGTCGACACCCTCGTCCAGCCGGCCAACAAGGCGACCCTGACGAAGATCCTCACCTATCACGTCGTCGCCGGTCGCGTGGCCGCCGCCGACGTCATTGCCCTGATCGAGGCCGGCGGTGGCTCTGCCGCCATCACCACCGTCTCGGGCGACACCCTCACCGCCGCGCTGCGCGACGGCAAGGTCATCCTGACCGACGAGAACGGCGGCATTGCCACCGTGACCCAGGCCGACGTGTTTCAGTCGAACGGCGTGATCCACGTCACCGACGCCGTCTCCCTGCCGAACTAGTGTCTGTGTGCGGAGATGTTGTCAAAACATCTCCGCACATCGACCTGATCTTCAGGGGCAACAGTGACGCACGGTCACTTGGCCACACCTCTATTTCGATCGATGAATAGAGAACCACTTCCTGATCTCTAGCAATCAGGAACACAACCATGGCTACCGAAACTCACGACATCGCCTGCACCAATGGCGTCATCCACGTGATCGACGCCGTGCTCCTGCCCAAGGTCTAGACAATCCTGTCGTGATCAGGGGCAGTCCGCGAGGGCTGCCCCTTTTTTGTTGCCTGAACTTTTCGAACCTCATCGGCCGGTCAAGCGTTGCCGGGGATGCATCCCGACCTGCACCGCCTCATCGTCCAGCTCTCCAGCCTGCTCGAACTGGCGGGCGTCGCCGTCATTCTGGGCGGGGCTGTGCTGGCGACCGTCATCTTCGTTCTTGATCTGCTGCGCACTCGCGACGGGGCCAAGGCCTATGAGCGGTATCGCGCCAATCTCGGCCGCGGCATCCTGCTCGGGCTGGAACTACTTGTTGGAGCGGACATCATCGCTACGATCACCGCCCCGCTGACGGTCGAGAGCGTCGGCCTTCTCGGTCTGGTCGTGCTGATCCGGACCTTCCTCAGCTTCTCGCTGGAGACCGAGATCGAGGGAGTTTGGCCGTGGCGACGCCGCGACGCTGGCGGCGAAGCCCGGCCTCAGCCGAGGGCCTGATCCAGATCGGCGATCAGGTCATCCAGATCCTCGACTCCCACCGACAGCCGGATCAGCGTGTCCGTGATCCCGCCGGCCTCCCGGACCTCCTTGGGAACGCTGGCGTGGGTCATGATGGCCGGGTGATTGACCAGACTTTCTACCCCGCCCAGCAACTCGGCCAAGGTGAAGACCCGCACCCGCTCCAACACGTGTTTCGTTCGCGACAGGTCGCCGTCCAGCACCAGCGTCACCATGCCCCCATAGCGCCCGTTCATCTGGCGCGACGCCAGATCATGCTGCGGATGGCTGATCAGGCCGGGATACAGCACCCGCGACACGCCCTTGCGCTCCTCCAGCCAGCGGGCCACCGCCAAGGCGTTCTCGTTGTGGGCCTTCATCCGCAGACCCAGGGTCTTCAGCCCCCGGTTGGCCAGGAAGGCGTCGAACGGCCCCATCACCCCGCCGACCGAGTTCTGCAGGAACTTGATCTCCTTCGCGATCTCGGCGTTCCCGGCGACCAGCACCCCGCCGATGATGTCGGAGTGGCCGTTCAGGTACTTCGTCGCCGAATGCATGACGATGTCGGCCCCCAGCGCCAGAGGCCTCTGGCTCCAGGGCGTGGCGAAGGTGTTGTCCACCACCAGCAGCAGGCCGTGCGCCCTGGCCACCGCAGACAGGGCGGCGATGTCGGCCAGCTTCATCAGCGGATTGGTCGGGGTCTCGACCCACAGCATCTTTGTCTTCGGCGTGATCGCCGCCTCGACCGCCGCCACGTCGCTCAGATCGACATAGGCGAAGTCCAGCCCCATCGAACGCCGCCGCACCCGCTCGAACAGCCGCCACGAGCCGCCGTACAGATCATCGCCGGTGACGATGTGCGAGCCCGCATCCAGCAGCTCCAGCGCCGTCGAGGTCGCCGCCATGCCGCTGGCGAAGCCGAAGCCCTGCACCCCGCCCTCGAGGTCGGCGATACAGGCCTCGAACGCCTCGCGCGTCGGGTTCTTGCCCCGGGCGTACTCATAGCCCTTGTTCACGCCCGGGCTTTCCTGGGCATAGGTCGAGGTCGCATAGATCGGCGTCATCACCGCGCCCGTCGTCGGGTCCGGCCGCTGACCGGCATGGATGGCGCGGGTCGAGAACCCCTGGCTGTTCTTCAGATCGGCCATGGGTCTACCGGTTCAGGCTGAGGTGGTTGATCAGGTCGACCCGGGCGATCAGGCCGACGAACTGTTCGCCGTCCAGCACGATCGCCACCCGGTCCCGGTCGAACAGCGGGATCAGGGCGTCCAGCGGCTCGGAGACCTGCACCGTGTCCAGATCGCGTGTCATGGCCGAGGCCACCGGCTTGGCGAACCGCTCCTTGCGGGTGATCTCGTCGGTGTTCATCACCTGGACCAGATCGCTCTCGTCCAGAATGCCGACCAGCCGTCCATCCTGGATGATCGGCAGCTGCGACACGTCGGCACCCCGCATGCGCTTGAAGGCCGTGTCCAGGGTGTCGTTCGGCCCGGCCGTGACGACATCGCCCTTCGCGTACTTCCGGCTGATCAGGTCAGACAGGTCGCCGTGCAGCTCGCGCTCGCCCAGCCCCTGATCCGCCAGCCAGGCGTCGTTGTAGACCTTGGACAGGTATTTCGCCCCCGTGTCGCAGACGAAGGTCACCACCCGCTTCGGCTCGGTCTGTTCGCGGCACCAGCGCAGGGCCGAGGCGATCAGGGTGCCCGAAGACGAGCCGGCAAGGATGCCTTCCTTCAGCAGCAGCTCGCGCACCGTCGCGATCGCCTCCGCATCCGGGATCGAATACGCCTTGTCGATCAGGCTCATGTCGGCCGTCTCGGGCACGAAGCTCTGGCCGATGCCCTCGACCGTATAGCTGCCGTCCGGGCCCGGCACGCCGTCGTTGACGATGCCCGCCAGCACCGACCCGACCGGATCGGCCAGGATGATCCTGGCGTTCGACCCCTGGCTTTTCAGGAACTGGCCGATCCCCGTGATGGTCCCGCCCGAGCCGATCCCGGCCACGAAGGCGTCGATGTCGTGGCCCATCTGTTCCCAGATCTCGGGACCCGTCGTCTTCACATGGGCCTCGGAGTTGGCCCGGTTGTTGAACTGGTTGACGAAGAATCCGCCCGGGATCTGCTGCGCCAGCCGCTCGGCCATGTCGGTGTAGTATTCGGGATGGCCGTGACCGACGTCCGAGCGGGTCAGGCGGACGTCGGCACCCATGGCGCGCAGATGCTGGATTTTTTCCTTGGACATCTTGTCCGGGATGACCAGCAGCACCTTATAGCCCTTGGCCTGACCGACCAGCGTCAGCGCCAGGCCCGTGTTGCCCGCCGTCGCCTCGACGATCGTGCCGCCGGGCTTCAGATACCCCTCGGCCTCCGCCGCCGCGATCATCGACAGCGCGATCCGGTCCTTGATCGACCCGCCCGGGTTCTGGGCCTCCAGCTTCAGGAACAGCCGGCACGGCCCCGTATCGATCTTCGTCACCTCCACCATTGGCGTCTTGCCGATCAGGTCCAGCAGCGAACCGGTCGGCGCGCTCAGGGTCGGGTGTTCGGCGAGGGACGAGGAAGACATTCAGACAAACTCCGGAACGGAAAGGCGCGGCGGAAGCTGATCGCCCGATCTCATCCGGTCAAGCGGCGCAACATTTCGCCCTTTTACGCGAAGCGCTCTACATAGGAACTCAATGACCAAACACCCAAGAAAACCCGCCGCCGGACTGCCGGACGAGGCCACCCTGCTGGCCTTCCTGCGCGACGCCGGCAGCGCGGAAAAGGGCGATATCGCCCGCCACTTCGGCCTCAAGGGCGAGGATCGCCGACGCCTGCGCGAAATGATCCGGGGCCTCGAAGCCGCCGGCAAGCTGGGCAAGCGCGGCAGGAAGGGCTTTTCCGAGGCCGGGGCCCTGCCCCCCGTCGGCGTTGCGGATGTGGTCGAGAAGGACATCGACGGCGAACTCTATGTCCGTCTGGTCGAGGCCTCGGCCGACGCGCCCAATGCCCTGCTGATCCCCGACAAGGGCAAGCCCGGCCCCGCCCCCGGGCTCGGCGACCGCGTGCTGGCCAAGTTCGAGCTGGGCCCCAACGGCTGGGAAGCCCGGCTGATCAAGAAGCTCGACACCAACACCAACCGCGTCCTCGGCGTCATCCGCAAGTCCAACAAGGAGACCCGGGTCGAGCCCGTCGACCGGCGCTCGAAGGACGTCCTGATCGTGCCCGCGGCCCAGGCCACCGACCTGCGCGACGGCGACCTGGTGCTGGCCGCGATCGAGAAGTCCGACCAGCGCTATGGCCACAAGCGCGGCAAGATCCTCGAGACGGTCGGCCGCGAGGACGATCCCCGCGCCGCCTCCCTGATCGCCATCCACACCCACGGAGTGCCCATGGGCTTCTCGGAGGCCGTCGAGCAGGAGGCCGAACAGCAGGACTTGCCGACGCTGAAGGGCCGCGACGACCTGCGCGACATCCCCTTCGTCACCATCGACCCGGCCGACGCCCGCGACCACGACGACGCCGTGTTCGCCCAGCGCGACGATGATCCAAAAAACGAGGGCGGCTGGATCGTCTGGGTCGCCATCGCCGATGTCGCCGCCTATGTCCGCCCCAACACCAGCCTCGACCGCGAAGCCCGCGCCAAGGGCAACTCCACCTACTTCCCCGACCGGGTCGAGCCCATGCTGCCCGAGCGGCTGTCCAACGGCCTGTGCAGCCTGAAACAGGGCGAGAACCGCGCGACCCTGGCCGTGCGCATGGTGTTCGACAAGGACGGCAGGAAACTCAGCCACCGGTTCCAGCGCGGCCTGATGCGCAGTCACGCCAGCCTGTCCTATGAGCAGGCGCAGGCCGCCATCGACGGGGTCGAGAACGGCGGCGGCACCGACGACGTGACCGGCCCGATCATGGACACGATCCTCTATCCGCTGTGGAACGCCTACCACACCATGCTGAAAGGCCGGCTGAAGCGCGCGCCGCTCCAGATCAACTCGGCCGAACGCCGTATCCGCATGTCGCCGGACGGCGGCATCGCCTCGATCGAGAAGCGCGTCAGCCTGGAGGCCCACCGGCTGATCGAGGAGATGATGGTCCAGGCCAATGTCTGCGCCGCCGAAACCCTGGAGGCCAAGAAAACCCCCCTGATCTTCCGGGTCCACGAGACCCCCAGCCAGGAGAAGGTCTTCAACCTCGCCGACTTCCTCTCGACGATCGGCAAGCCGTGGAACAAGGGCGAGGCCCCGACCACCAAACGGTTCAACAAGCTGCTGGACGAGACCCGCGACGGCCCCCACGCGGAGGTCGTCAACGAGGTCGTTCTGCGCTCCCAGATGCAGGCCATCTACAGCCCCGAGAACGTCGGCCATTTCGGACTCAACCTTGACCGCTATGCCCACTTCACCTCGCCGATCCGCCGCTACTCGGACCTGATCGTGCACCGGGGCCTGATCCGCGCCCTGAAGCTGGGATCCGATGGCCTGACCGACCGCGAGATCGCCGAACTGCCCGCCATCGCCGATCAGGTGACCCAGACCGAACGCCGCTCCATGGCTGCCGAGCGCGATGCCATGGACCGCTATATCGCCGCCTTCCTCGAGGACCGCGTCGGGGCGACATTCCCCGGCCGGATCACGGGCGTGACCCGCTTCGGCCTGTTCATCCGTCTCGACGAGACCGGGGCCGATGGCCTCGTGCCGGTCTCCTCGCTGGGCAACGAATATTTCACCCACGACGACCGCGCCCACGCCCTGGTCGGCGAGCGCTCCGGCCAGCGCTACACCCTCGGCCGCCGCGTTGAGGTCAAGCTGAAGGAGGCCACCCCCATCACCGGCGGCCTGCTGTTGGAGATGCTCAGCGACCCCGAGCCGCGCGATCCCAACGCCGCTGCCCCGCGTCTCGGTCTGCGCGGTCGCGGCCCAGGCGGCGACGGCCCACCCAAGCGCGGCGCAGGTCGCCCCGGCGGCCCCAAACCGCCCCGCGGCGGCCGGCCCTTCGGCGGCCTCAAGGGGGTCAGGAAGGGCAAGCGGCGGTAGGGTCTGACACCGCCCTTGCACGACCCATAACTTTCCGGTTATACGCCACCCATAACTCTCTGGTTATGGAAATGAACGCCGAACGCTCTCCTGAAGATGTCTTTCGCGCCCTCGCCGATCCGACGCGACGGGCCCTGTTCGAGACTCTCTGCCGCGAGGGAGAGCAGAGCGTCGGCACCCTGACGCGGTCGGCCGGCGTCTCGCAGCCCGCCGTGTCCAAACATCTGGCGGCCCTGCGGCAGGCAGGGCTCGTGCGTGACCGTCCCTCCGGTCGGGAGACTCACTACAGCCCGCGCCCCGAGGCGCTCGCGCCCCTGACGGACTGGACCCGCGACATGACGGGCGTCTGGACCGCGCGGCTGGACGCCCTTGAGACCCTGCTGAACCGGATGGACCAATGACCGATGCCCGATCGGTCGTGCTTGAGCGCGACCTGCCCCATTCGCCCGAGAGACTCTGGCGCGCCCTCACCCAGCCCCATCTGGTCCAGGAATGGCTGATGCGGGGCGAGATCGCTCCGGTTGTCGGCCACCGCTTCACCCTGACCGGTGACTGGGGCGGCGTGCTCGACTGCGAGATCCTTGAGGTCGAGCCCCACCGCACCCTGAGCTACAGCTGGAATTTCGCGCACGACGACCCCGCCTTCGACCTGAACAGCGTGGTCACCTTCACCCTGACGCCCACCCCGGCCGGCACCCATCTGCGGGTCGAACAGTCCGGCTTCCGCCCGGATCAGAAACAGGCCCTCGGCGGGGCCCGCCACGGCTGGACCGGCTTCCTCGACAAGCTCCAAGCCCTGCTGGCCAGCCCGGACTGAACCGGACATAGAACAGGAGAAAGCCCATGAACGCCTTTGTTCGCCAGACGCATCGCTGGCTGGCCATCGTCTTCACCTTCGCCGTACTGGCCAATGTGGCGGCCATGGCGCTGGGCATCCAGAGCGTCTGGGTCGGCGTCCTGGCCCTCGGTCCGCTGATCCTGATGCTGATCTCGGGTCTGTGGCTGTTCGCCCTGCCCTGGATGGGTCGAAAGGGAGCCTGAGCCATGGCCGAACAGCCCGTCCTGCTGTCCGGCGGCAACCCCCAGATCGCGATGGGGCACGGCGACGCCCCGGTCCAGGCCTATATCGCCGCCATGCCGGGCTGGAAGCGCGCGGTCGGCGAGAGGCTGGACGGCCTGATCTTCCGGGCAGTCCCGGGTGCCCGGGAGGCCGTCAAGTGGAACACGCCCTTCTACGGCGTTGAACCGGGCCTGTGGTTCACCGCCTTCCACTGCTACGCCCGCTATGTGAAGGTCACCTTCTTTCAGGGCGGGGCCATGATCCCGCCTCCGCCCGAACGCTCGAAATACGAGGCGGTGCGGTATCTTCACATTCACGAGCACGACACGACCGACGACGCACGCCTGCTCGACTGGTTCGTCCAGGCCAGCCGCCTGCCCGGCGAAAAGTTGTAGGCTTGGACTGGCGCGGGAGGACCGAACGCAGGGCGATGGGCCAATTGGTCGCCCTTTCCGGATCATCCCGGTCTGGTACGACCGCCGGGGGGCCCAAAGGAGTGATCGTCATGCGTCGTCTGGTTCCCGGTCTATTCGTCGTCGCAGCGGTTGCTGTGTCCGCCTGTGACGCCGTCGATGTCGAGACCGCCGGTCGCAACGCCGCCGTGGCCGCGCTGGAAGCGAGCAATCCCGAGATCGTGCAGGGCCTGCGCGCAGCCCAGGCCCTCAGGCAGGCGGCCGCGACCTGCGGTTGGGAAGACGTCGATGCCGCGAGCCTGGCCCGGACGGCGGCCTCCGGCATCGAGGAGCCGCCCCTCCGCGCCGCCGCCTCAAGCCTGGTCGAGGATCTGATCGTCGCGCCCGCCGCGGCTTCCGGCACCGGCACGCCGACTGCGGCCAGCGACTGCTCGCCCGAGGTCCGCCAGGCGCTGGAAGCCCGGATCGCGGCCATCGCCCAAGGCGAAACCGAAGCGGAAGCGGAGGCCGGCTGATCTGTCTCCGCTTGCCCGACGTCACGCCGGCGGGCCAGCATGCGGGATGACCCTGAGCCATCCCCCGACGATTCCGGAGACCGACAGCGCCCTCGACCGGCTGAACCCCGTGGAGCGCGATCTGCTGGGCCTTCTGGGCCGTGGCCACACGGCCAAGTCGATCGCGACCCTGCGCTCGATGTCCGAGGCCGCCGTCAACGAGCGATTCCGCTCGGCCCGTCGCAAGACCGGAATCGGCTCCAGCCGCGAGATCGCCCGCCTGATCGTGGCCCGAGAAAATCGTGACGACTTTATCGATCTCGCCGAGGCCGACGACCGTTCAGCAAACACTCGCCATCCTGATGCGCTTCGCCGCGCGTCGAGCCAACGATGGAGAGTCCCCTTGATCACCGCCTTGCTCGTTGCCGCCGCCCTTCTGGCCCAGAGGACTTCGAGTCCCCCGGTCATCTGGCAGGACGGTTTGGCTGCAGAAATCCTGTCGCGTCAGGCGATCGATCCCAAACTACAGACGATGAGCCAGACCGTTTCATCCGGTCTGCGCGATCCGAACTGGTCCTCCGGGGCTGAGGCTGATCTCGCCGACAGATACAATGCCGTGGCCAATTTCCGCCGTGACATTCACACCACGAGTATCCGGTGCACTGCAGATCTCTGCGAAGTCGCCGGCATCATGCGCTCGACGGCGACCGGCGAAGACCTGTTCCAGTTGATGCTGAAGCTCCAGAACTCTGGGCAAGACCGCACCCGTTGCCGGCCTTGATCAGACCATCCATTCGTTCAGCACGTCGGCGGATCGACCCGCCGCCTTTGTCGCCTACTGGCGTCGCGCGGACTGATTGGCGGTGATCAACGCCCCTCCGCCAACCACCGCGCCAGCGCGCCCGGATCGCACGCCGCTTCCCCGCTCAGCCAGACCCGCAGCAGGGCCAGTTGGGCGGCGGCCGAGGCAGCGGCGATCATGGCGGTCGGCAGGCTGTCCGCCGTCCTTTCGCCGAGCCGCGCCTCGATCATCGCCGCAAGCTTGCGCTGCAGCTTCCCTGCCAGCGGCGGTTCGAACATCACCCGCGCCAGCGCCCGGCGCTCCCACAGATGGTCCACCACGAACCGCAGCCGGGGCAGGCTCGCCCGCCCCGCTGCCGCCTCGGCCAGGGGCGCGAAGATCGGGTCGATGGCCCAGACCAACACCTCGTCCTTGTTGCGGAAATGCTCGTAGAAGGTCGAGCGCCCGACACCCGCCGCCTCGATCAGGTCCGACGTCCGGATGGCGCTGTAACGGTGCGTGAAGATCAGGCGCATGAAGGCGTCGAACACCGCCTTGCGGGTCCGCTGGCTGCGTCGATCCAGATCCTCCGCCGCCTGTGTCATGCGCCACCCTAGCCGATCGCCCGCCGGGGTTCAGCCCGATCGTGCCCTCGCCTTTCCGGACTTTCGCGGCCCTTCGTCCGCTAGCGGACTTCGGCCGATGTCGTCCGTCGCCCGGCGTGCGGACCCCGGGCACACAGGGGTTCTGAAACGGGGACCCCCATGACCAACCAGACCCGCGCCGACGGTGCCCTCATCGCAGGGGCGACCGTCTTCGCCCTGATCCTGATGCTGCACCACCCGACATCGTTCGAGGCCGGGCACGACGACGGCCTTTTCCTGGCCGACTGGTCGAACGTCTTCGTCCACGCCGCCATCATCGGCTGTCTCCTCGCACTCGCCGTCGGTCTGGACGGAGTCAGACGACGGCTGGACCAGACCCGCCTGCTGACGCGCGCAGGCGCGATCCTGTTCGGGGCCGGCTTTCTGGCTCTCGCGGGAGCCGCCCTCGTGAACGGGTTCGCGACCGGCCGGCTGTTGGCATCGACCTCCGATCCCATGATCCGCGAGGCCGGCGGCCGGGCCTTCTGGGCGCTGAACCAGAGCCTCACCGCCCTCGGCACCCTGCTGGTCGCCCTCGGGGCCGCTGCCTGGTCCCCAGGCCTGTGGCGTCTGTCCCATACAGGCCGTGTGGCGGCAGGTCTGGGCATCGCCCTCGCTGCCCTGGCGCTCTGGCATACCACGACCGACGGCGGTTTCGGCCTGCATGTCGCCGTCGCGGCCATGGCCGCCTTCGCCCTCTGGTCCCTGGCCGTCGCGGCGGCCATGATCCTCGCTCGCCCCCAGGAAGGCCCATGACCGACCGACATCACGCCGCTGCCATCGTCCCCGCCCGCGACCTCGACGCCAGCACCGCCTTCTATCGCCGCCTCGGCTTCGAGGTGGTCGGCGACCACGGCGACTACCGCCTGCTCGACGACGGCCGGGGCTGGCGCATCCATCTGCGGTCCACGCCCGACTGGCCCCGCCGCGTCGAGGACAACCCGATGGGCCTCTACCTCTATGTCGAGGATGTCGACGCCGTCGCCGACCGGGTGCGCGACCTGATCATCGAACCGCAGGGGCCGCACGCCCGGGTCTGGGGCACCTATGAGTTCGCGGTCAGCGACCCGTCCGGCACCCTGGTCCGCATCGGCCGGGTTCTGGACTGACCCGCCGCTTCCCTCGCCCGGCCTCGCGTGGCATCGATCGGGAATGCCGTCGCCGCCCCCGCCCTTCGACGCCGCCCGCGACCTTGCAGACGCCCCGCGCGCCGCGGGACCACGTCAGCGGCCGAAGGACGCCGCCACCCTGATCCTCGTACGCGGCGGGCGGCACCCCGAAGTCCTGATGGGCCGCCGCGCCCCCGGCCATGTCTTCATGGCCGCCAAATGGGTCTTCCCCGGGGGCCGCATCGACCGGGCCGACTTCACCGCCGCCTTCGCCAGCGAGCCCCCGCCCTCGACCCGCGCCCGGCTGGAGGCCGAGATGCCCGCCCGCCGGGCCCGCGCCCTGTGTCTGACCGCCGTGCGCGAGACCTTCGAGGAGACCGGCCTGATCCTCGGTCGTCCCGCCCCGCCCGCAGCCGTCCCCGGCCCGTGGCGGGAGTTCCGGGCCTCCGGAGCCCTGCCCGATCTCGCCGCCCTCACCTATGTCGCCCGCGCCATCACCCCGCCCGGCCGCACCCGCCGGTTCGACGCCCGCTTCTTCCTCGCCGAGGCTTCCGCCCTGCGGGACCCTGTGCCCACGGCCGGTTCGGGCGAACTGGACGAGATCGCCTGGCTGCCTCTTGATCAGGCCCGGGCGCTCGACCTGCCCGCCATCACGCGCTTCGTCCTGACCGAGGTCGCCGCCCGGCTGGACGACGACGACCGTCCCCTGCCCTTCGTGCGCATGCACCGGGGTACCCACCGGATCAGCCATGCCTGAGCCCCTCACCCTGCGCCTGACCATCGCCGACCCCGTCCCTGGCCTGCACTACTGGCGACAGGACGCGAAGAACGCGCCGCACGACATCCGGCTGGCCACGGATGGGCCGCTGACCTTCGACATGCCCGTCGACCTGCGCCCCGACGGCACGCTGGGCGGGACCTTCGTGCGCCGGGAGGGCAAGATCCGCCGCTTCGTCTATATCGCCATCGGCGGCGCGCTGGCCGACCTGCCGGTCGTCAGTCGCCGCGCCAAGATCGATGTCCATGACATTCCCGCCGCCCTTCTGCGGCCCGGGGCCGTGATCGCCACCACCCTGCCGGGACGCGACAGGGCCGGCCTGCCCGCCTGCGCGACGGTCAGGCCGCTGACGCCTTGGACCACCATCGCCTGATCCGCCCTGATCCCGCCACGGTCGACCGCCAGCTTGACACAACCGAGGGGGAGGATCCGTGTCACACGCCGGCTTGAACGACCCCGTCCGGCCTCCCGTCCTGTCGCCGACGGGCAGACGAAACGTGGGGCTGTTCGCCCTCTCGGTGCTGTTCCACGCCGCCGTCCTGACGCCGATCGGCCTCGGCCTGTTCTCCGATCGGTCGGAGCCGGTCGTCGTACCGCCCCCGCCCCTGTTTCTCGACATCGAGCCCCGGCCCCTTCTGGCGGGAGAGACGGCCCGGGTGCCCGCTCCCGCGGCCGCCGCACCGAGCCGCGAGGCCGCTCCGACCCTCGGTGAATCCGTTCCCGTCCTGCCCCGGATCCCCCGGCGCGACGAGGAGGACGAGGACCGTCCGTCCGCGCCCGCGCCCCGACCGGGCGCTCCCGCCCCGCCCGGAACCCCGTCGGCCCCGGCCGGCGCCTGGGCGGTGGTCCCGGAAGGCATGGCGGCCGCCGTCGGCCGGTCCCTGCGCACGGGAACGGGCGGCTGCCGGGTCATGGACGGACGGCTCAGCGCCGCCGAACAGGCCCTGTGCGATGAGCGCTTCAATGAGGCCGCCGGCCGCGCCGGTCCGCTCGGCCCCCGCACCCTGAATGCCGCCGAAGCCCGGCGCGAGGCCGGCTTCGCCCGCGACGGCGCCCGGGCCCTGGCCCAGTACGAGGCGCGGCGTCGGCCCCTGTCGGGTGGTGTCGGCATCCTCGGCCCGGGCGACTGCCCCGGCTCGAACCTCGGCGTCGGCTGCGCCGGAGCGCATCTGGACCCTGCCATTCGTCACGGGGCCACCACTGTCGCCAACCCCGGCCTCGGCTCCAACGATCTCGAACCGATGCGCCCGATCCCGGGCCAGGAATAGGTCAACGAAAAGGGGCGGCCCCGTCGCCGGAACCGCCCCCTTCAGTCTTCAGCCTGCGACAGCGATCACTCGCTCTCGGCCAGCTCCAGCTGCAGCTCCGCCGGCAGGGGCTCGACGGCGGCTTCCCGCGTCGAGGTCAGCAGGGCGTCGCGCTCGTTGGCCACCTTCTGCAGGCTGCGGAGGTAGGCCCCCGTGCCCGCCGGGATCAGGCGGCCGACGATGACGTTCTCCTTCAGCCCTTCCAGCGTGTCCTTCTTGCCGTTGACCGAGGCGTCGGTGAGGACGCGGGTGGTCTCCTGGAAGGACGCCGCCGAGATGAAGCTGCGGGTCTGCAGCGACGCCTTGGTGATGCCCAGCAGGACGGGCTGGGTGGTGGCGATCCGGCCGCCACGCTTCTCGACCTTCTCGTTCTCCAGCACGGCTTCCGCCACCTCGACCGTGTCGCCACGGATCAGGGTCGTTTCACCCGAGTCGAGAATCTCGACCTTCTGCAGCATCTGGCGAACGATCACCTCGATGTGCTTGTCGTTGATCGGCACGCCCTGCAGTCGGTAGACCTCCTGCACTTCGTTGACGAGGTACTCGGCCAGCGCCTCGACGCCCTGGATGCGCAGCAGGTCGTGCGGATCCGGGTTGCCGTCGATGATGTAGTCGCCCTTCTGGATCAGATCGCCGTCGTGGACGGAGATATGTTTGCCCTTGGGGATCAGGAACTCGACCGGTTCGCCCTGTTCGCCATCGGCGTTGGGCTCCGGCGTGATCTTGATGCGGCGCTTGTTCTTGTAGTCGCGACCGAACTCGACCCGGCCGTCCATCTCGGCGATGACCGCGCAGTCCTTGGGACGACGGGCCTCGAACAGCTCGGCCACCCGCGGCAGACCGCCGGTGATGTCCCGCGTCTTGGCGCCTTCCGTGGGGATACGGGCCAGGATTTCGCCCGGCTTGACCTCGTCGCCGTTGGCGACCGACAGGATGGCCCCGACGGGCAGCAGGTACCGGGCGTCGGAGCCCGAGGCCAGCTTGGCATAGGCATCGCTCGAGGTGATGCCCATGGCCGGACGCAGGTCCGAACCGCGGGGGCTGGCGCGCCAGTCGATGACAACGCGCTGGGCGATGCCCGTCGCCTCGTCGGTCTCCTCGCGGAACGACAGACCCTCGGTCAGATCCTCGAAGCGGACGATGCCGCCCACCTCGGTGATGATCGGGGTGGTGTAGGGGTCCCACTCCGCCAGACGCTGGTTCTTCTTGACCTCGGAGCCTTCCTTGACGCGCAGGCGGCCGCCGTAGGGGATCTTGTAACTCTCGCGGTCCTTGCCATCGACCATGACGGTGACGACGACGTTCCGGCTCATCGACACCAGATCGCCGTGGGCGCCGGTGACGGTCGGGCCCACGATCTTGACCGTCCCGGCGTTGGTCGCCTCGTAGAACGAGGTTTCCGCCACCTGGGCCGTGCCGCCGATGTGGAAGGTCCGCATCGTCAGCTGGGTGCCCGGCTCGCCGATCGACTGGGCCGCGATGACCCCGACCGCCTCGCCGATGTTGACGTTGGTGCCGCGCGCCAGATCCCGGCCGTAGCACATACCGCAGATGCCGGCTTCGGCCTCACAGGTCAGGGCCGAACGGACCTTGACCGACTGGACGCCCTCGCGGTCGATGACCTCGACCACATCCTCCACCAGATAGGTGTCGGCCGGGAACAGGACGGTGTCCGTGCCCGGAGCCTTGATGTCCTCGGCGTTGTAGCGACCCAGAACCCGCTGACCCAGCGAGACCAGAACGTCACCGCCCTCGACCACGGCGCGCAGGGTGATGCCCCGCGTGGAACCGCAATCGTCCTCGGTCACGATCGAGTCCTGCGCCACGTCCACCAGACGGCGGGTCAGATAACCCGAGTTGGCGGTCTTCAGCGCGGTGTCGGCCAGACCCTTACGGGCCCCGTGGGTCGAGTTGAAGTATTCAAGAACGGTCAGGCCTTCCTTGAAGTTCGACACGATCGGCGTCTCGATGATCTCGCCGGACGGCTTGGCCATCAGGCCGCGCATCCCGCCGAGTTGCTTCATCTGGGCCTGCGAACCGCGGGCGCCGGAGTTGGCCATCATGTAGACCGAGTTGATCTCGGCAGTCCGGCCGGAAGCCAGAACGCGCGGCTGCGCGATCTCGCCCATCATCTCGTCGGCGACCCGGTCCGTGGCCTTGGCCCAGGCGTCGACGACCTTGTTGTACTTTTCGCCCTTGGTGATCAGGCCGTCGGCGTACTGCTGCTCGTATTCCTCGACCAGGGTGCGTGTGGCGGCGACGATCTCGACCTTCTTGGCCGGAATGACGATGTCATCCTTGCCGAAGGAGATCCCGGCGCGCGCCGCTTCCTTGAAGCCCAGACCCATCATCTGGTCGGCAAAGATCACCGTCGCCTTCTGACCGCAGTGGCGATAGACCACGTCGATCAGGTTGCCGATTTCCTTCTTGGTCAGGTTCTTCTCGAGCAGGCGGTAACCGACGTTCGGGTTCTTGGGCAGCAGCGCGCCCAGCTTCATCCGGCCCGGCGTCGTGTCGATGACCTTGGTCACCTCGGTGCCCTGCGCGTCTTCCTCGGTCCACCGCGCCTTGATGCGGGTGTGCAGGGTGACCACGCCGGCGTCCAGCGCCGCATCGATCTCGCCGATGTTGGCGAACAGCTTCCCTTCTCCCGGCTCACCGTCCTTGACCAGCGACAGATAGTACAGGCCCAGGACGATGTCCTGCGACGGCACGATGATCGGCTTGCCGTTGGCGGGCGACAGGATGTTGTTGGTCGACATCATCAGGACGCGCGCTTCCAGCTGGGCCTCGAGGCTCAGCGGGACGTGAACGGCCATCTGGTCGCCGTCGAAGTCGGCGTTGAACGCGGCGCAGACCAGCGGGTGCAGCTGGATGGCCTTGCCCTCGATCAGCTTGGGTTCGAACGCCTGGATGCCCAGACGGTGAAGCGTCGGCGCGCGGTTCAGCATCACCGGGTGCTCGCGGATCACCTCTTCGAGGATGTCCCACACCTGCGGCTGTTCGCGCTCGACCATGCGCTTGGACTGTTTGACGGTCCCCGACAGGCCCTTGGCGTCCAGGCGCGCATAGATGAACGGCTTGAACAGCTCCAGCGCCATCTTCTTGGGCAGGCCGCACTCGTGCAACTTGAGGTCGGGACCGACCACGATGACCGAACGGCCCGAATAGTCGACGCGCTTGCCCAGAAGGTTCTGGCGGAAGCGGCCCTGCTTGCCCTTCAGCATGTCAGCCAGCGACTTCAGCGGACGCTTGTTGGCGCCCGTGATGACACGACCGCGACGGCCGTTGTCGAACAGGGCGTCGACCGATTCCTGCAGCATCCGCTTTTCGTTGCGGATGATGATATCGGGCGCGCGCAGCTCGATCAGGCGCTTCAGGCGGTTGTTCCGGTTGATGACCCGGCGATACAGGTCGTTCAGGTCGGACGTGGCAAACCGGCCGCCGTCCAGCGGCACCAGCGGACGCAGTTCCGGCGGAATGACCGGCACGACCGTCAGGATCATCCACTCGGGCTTGTTGCCGCTCTCGAGGAAGGCCTCGATCAGCTTCAGGCGCTTGGAGGCCTTCTTGGCCTTCATTTCCGAGGGGCTGTCGGCCAGTTCGCCACGGTGGCGCTCGGCCTCCGCATGCAGATCGATACCCATCAGCAGGTTGCGCACGGCCTCGGCACCGATCTCGGCGGTGAAGCCGTCATCGCCGAACTCGTCCTGGTAGCGATAGAACTCGTCTTCCGTCAGCAGCTGGTTCTGCTTCAGCGGGGTCAGGCCCGGCTCGGTGACGATGTAGTTCTCGAAGTAGAGCACCCGCTCCACGTCCTTCAGCGCCATGTCCAGCATCAGCGAGATGCGCGACGGCAGGGACTTCAGGAACCAGATGTGGGCGACGGGAGAGGCGAGCTCGATGTGGCCCATCCGCTCGCGCCGGACGCGGGCCAGGGTGACCTCCACGCCGCACTTCTCGCAGATGATGCCCTTGTATTTCATGCGCTTGTACTTGCCGCACAGGCATTCGTAATCCTTCGTCGGGCCAAAGATGCGGGCGCAGAACAGGCCGTCACGCTCGGGCTTGAACGTCCGGTAGTTGATCGTCTCGGGCTTCTTGATCTCCCCGAAGGACCACGAACGGATCTTTTCGGGGGACGCGAGAGCGATCTTGATCTGGTCGAAGGTCGGGGTGACCGGGACCGCATTGAAGATGTTCAGGACTTCCTGGTTCATCTTGATTCCTTCTGCGGCGGGGGCCGCGTAAAATTCGAAAGATGGAGAGAGCGGAGGGACCGTCCCTCCCCGCTTGGGCGAGGAGGGATCATTCGGTCGGTCAGCTGTTCTCCAGCTCCACGTTCAGACCCAGCGAACGCATTTCCTTGATGAGAACGTTGAAGCTCTCGGGAATGCCCGCCTCGAAGCTGTCGTCGCCACGCACGATGGCCTCGTAGACCTTCGTCCGGCCGGCCACGTCGTCGGACTTCACCGTCAGCATCTCCTGCAGGGTGTAGGCGGCGCCGTAAGCTTCCAGAGCCCAGACCTCCATTTCCCCGAAGCGCTGACCGCCGAACTGCGCCTTGCCGCCCAGCGGCTGCTGGGTGACCAGCGAGTACGGTCCGATCGAACGGGCGTGGATCTTGTCGTCGACCAGGTGGTGCAGCTTCAGCATGTAGATGTAGCCGACCGTGACCGGACGCTTGAACTGCTCGCCGGTCTGGCCGTCATAGACGATCGACTGACCCGAACGCTCCAGACCCGCCTTCTCCAGCAAGTCCTCGATGTCCGAGATGTGGGCACCGTCGAACACCGGGGTGGCGAACGGAACGCCCTTGGACAGGTTCTGCGCCAGCTCGACCAGCTCGTGCTCGTCCTGCGGCAGGGGGGTATCCTCGCCGTAGATGCCGGTCAGATGGTCGATCAGCGCCTGCTTCTGGCCGCCGCCCTGCCAGGCTTCCAGCAGACCCTGGATCTGCTTGCCCAGGCCCGCCGACGCCCAACCCAGATGGGTCTCGAAGATCTGGCCGATGTTCATGCGCGAAGGCACGCCCAGCGGGTTCAGCACCACGTCGACCGAGGTCCCGTCTTCCAGGTGCGGCATGTCCTCGATCGGCAGGATCTTGGAGATGACACCCTTGTTGCCGTGACGACCGGCCATCTTGTCCCCGGGCTGAAGCTTGCGCTTCACCGCCACGAACACCTTGACCATCTTCATCACGCCGGGGGGCAGTTCGTCGCCGCGCTGCAGCTTCTCGACCTTGTCCTCGAAGCGGCGATCAAGGGCCTTCCTGGCATCCTCGAACGACTTCTTCATCTGCTCCAGCTCGCCCATCGCCTTCTCGTCGTCGAGGGCGATCTGCCACCACAGGCCGCGCGACAGCTCGCCCAGCTTGGCTTCGGTGACTTCACCGCGACCCAGGCCCTTGGGACCCGAGACAGCGTTCTTGCCCAGAACCAGGGGCTTCAGGCGGCCATAGACGTTGCGCTCGAGGATCGCGAGCTCATCGTCGCGGTCCTTGCCGAGGCGTTCGATCTCGTCGCGCTCGATCGACATGGCGCGCTCGTCCTTGTCGACGCCGTGACGGTTGAACACGCGCACGTCGACGATCGTACCGGCCACGCCGGGCGGCAGGCGCAGGGAGGTGTCGCGCACGTCCGAAGCCTTCTCGCCGAAGATGGCGCGGAGCAGCTTCTCTTCCGGGGTCATCGGGCTTTCGCCCTTCGGCGTGACCTTGCCGACCAGGATGTCGCCCGGCTGGACCTCGGCCCCGATGGCCACAATGCCCGCCTCGTCGAGGTTGCGCAGGGCTTCCTCGCCGACGTTCGGGATATCGCGGGTGATTTCCTCAGGCCCGAGCTTCGTATCGCGGGCCATCACCTCGAACTCCTCGAGGTGGATCGAGGTGAAGACGTCGTCGCGCACGATGCGCTCCGAGATCAGGATCGAGTCCTCGAAGTTGTAGCCGTTCCAGGGCATGAAGGCGACCAGCGCGTTCCGGCCGAGGGCCAGTTCGCCCAGGTCCGTCGACGGGCCGTCGGCGATCACGTCGCCGACCTTCACCTCATCGCCCACGCGCACGATCGGGCGCTGGTTGATGCAGGTCGACTGGTTGGACCGCTGGAACTTGGACAGGCGGTAGATGTCGACGCCCGACCGGCCGGCATCCAGTTCGTTGGTGGCGCGCACCACGATCCGGGTCCCGTCGATCTGTTCGACCACACCGTCGCGACGGGCCACGACCACGGCACCGGAGTCCCGGGCCACGACCGCTTCCATGCCCGTGCCGACCAGCGGCGCGTCGGACTGCACCAGAGGCACGGCCTGACGCTGCATGTTCGCGCCCATCAGGGCCCGGTTGGCGTCGTCGTTTTCCAGGAACGGGATCAGGGCGGCGGCGACCGAAACGACCTGTTTCGGCGACACGTCCATCATGTCCACGTCGGCCTTGATCAGCAGCTGGGATTCGCCGTTGATCCGGCCCGGAACCAGGTCATCGACGATCTCGCCGTTGTTCAGCGCGATGTTCGCCTGGGCGATCGTGTATTTCAACTCCTCCATGGCCGAGATGTAGACCACCTCGTCCTGGGCCTTGCCGTCCTTCACGCGCCGGTACGGGCTCTCGATGAAGCCGTACTTGTTGACCCGGGCGTGGGTCGCCAGCGAGTTGATCAGGCCGATGTTCGGGCCTTCCGGCGTTTCGATCGGGCAGATCCGGCCGTAGTGGGTCGGGTGCACGTCGCGGACTTCAAAGCCGGCACGCTCGCGCGTCAGACCGCCCGGTCCAAGCGCCGACAGGCGACGCTTGTGGGTGATCTCGGACAGCGGATTGGTCTGGTCCATGAACTGCGACAGCTGCGAGGAGCCGAAGAACTCCCGCACCGAGGCCGCGGCCGGCTTGGCGTTGATCAGGTCGTGCGGCATGACCGTGTCGATATCGACCGAGGACATGCGCTCCTTGATGGCGCGCTCCATGCGCAGCAGGCCGACGCGGTACTGGTTCTCCAGCAGCTCGCCCACCGAACGCACCCGGCGGTTGCCGAGGTTGTCGATGTCGTCGATCTCGCCGCGGCCGTCCTTCAGACCCACCAGGATCTGCAGCACCTTCAGGACGTCGTCCTTCTGCAGCACGCGAATCTCGTCGGAGACTTCCGGGGTCTCCAGACGCATGTTCATCTTGACCCGGCCCACGGCCGACAGGTCGTAGCGTTCGCTGTCGAAGAACAGCGAGTTGAACATGGCCTCGGCGGCTTCCGGGGTCGGCGGCTCACCGGGACGCATCACGCGGTAGATGTCGAACAGCGCATCCTCGCGACCGGTCGACTTGTCGACCCGCAGGGTGTTGCGGATGTAGGCCCCGACCGTGACGTGGTCGATGTCCAGCACGTCGATGGTGGTGAAGCCCTTGGACTCCAGCAGCTCGATGGTCGGCGCATCCAGCTCGTCGCCGGCCTCGGCATAGATCTCGCCGGTTTCGAAGTTGACGGCGTCAGCCGCCAGATAGCGGGTCACCAGGGCATCGGCCGCCAGCGACAGCGAGGTGGTGGTGTCGCCCAGCTTCTTGGCGGCGCGGGCGCTGATCTTGGCCCCGGCAGCGGCCACGACCTCGCCGGTGTCGGCGTCGATCAGGTCGAACTCGGGCTTCACGCCCCTCCAGCGCTCGGGCTTGTAGGGGGTGACCCAGCCTTCGCCACGCTTCTCATAGGGCACGGTCTCGTAGAAGGTCCGCAGGATCTCCTCGCCGTCCATGCCGAGCGCATAGAGGAAGGTGGTCGCCGGCAGCTTGCGGCGACGGTCGATACGCACGAACACCACGTCCTTGGCGTCGAACTCGAAGTCCAGCCAGGAGCCGCGGTACGGGATCACCCGCGCGGCGAACAGCAGCTTGCCCGAGGAGTGGGTCTTGCCCTTGTCGTGGTCGAAGAAGACGCCCGGCGAGCGGTGCATCTGCGACACGATCACCCGCTCGGTGCCGTTGACGATGAAGGTCCCCTTGTCCGTCATCAGGGGGATGTCCCCCATATAGACGTCCTGCTCCTTGATGTCCTTGACCGAGCGCGCGCCCGTTTCCTCGTCCGCCTCGAACACGATCAGGCGCAGCTTGACCTTCAGCGGCGCGGCATAGGTCATGTCGCGCTGGATGCATTCCTCGACGTCGTATTTCGGGTCCTCGAACTCGTAGGAGACGTACTCCAGCACGGCGCGTTCGTTGAAGTCCTTGATCGGGAAGACCGAGCGGAACACCGCCTCGATGCCCTGCTCCTTGCGCACGTTCGGGCGAACCTCACGCTGCAGGAACTGCTCATAGGAGGCGCGCTGAACCTCGATCAGGTTCGGCATCGCCACCGCCTCGGGGATACGCCCGAAGGATTTGCGGATGCGCTTCTTGCCGGTGAAGGTCGTGGCCGATGCGATCTGACCGTTGATGGTGAGACCGTTCAGGACGTCAGTCATTCTGTTTTCCCATTCGCGGACCCCGGGGGAAGGCCTCGCGCACAATGCAGCAGCCACGGCAGCGCGAGCGGTCGCGTCCCGTGGCAGTCGGTTTCGGCCTCCACCCTCGATCCGTTCCGGATCAGGAGGCCTGAAATCTGGTAAGCTCCCTGGGGAAGGAGCCACGCCTTCGCTCGGTCGGAGGGCGACGGACCGGGCCTCGGCGCTTTCGCGCAGACTCATGGGGAGTGTTGCGGAACCGGGACATATACAAGCTTCCCGGGCGAAATAAAGGCCCCCGCCCTACTTTCCTCCACAGGGCCCGCGAGACGGAAAAAATCGACACGCCCTGTCGATCCCGGCCACCCTCGCGCGTCTCCCCTTCGTCATGCAGGATCGGACCGTCCGATCCCGACCACAAACGGAGGCTGACCGATGCAATATGTACTGCTGATCCATGAGCCCGAAGCCGAATCCTACCCGGACGGCGAGGCCGGCCAGGCCTGGAAGGCCATTCTCGAGGCCCACACCCACTACGGCATGCAGATGGGCCAGGCCGGGGTGTTCGTCGGTGGTGCCGGCCTGAAGTCCGTCTCCACCGCGACCACGGTCCGCGTCACCCCGGCCGGGCGCACCATCCACGACGGCCCCTTCGCCGAGACGCGCGAACAGCTGGGCGGCCTCTATATGATTGATGTGCCCGATCTCGACGCCGCCATCGACTGGGCGAAACGGCTCCCGATCGCCGGCACCGGGTCCATCGAGATCCGTCCCCTCCTCCCCCCGCCCTCCCAGGGCTGAACCTCCCCCTGTGGGCCGTCTCCTCGACAGGACGTTCCGGGACGCCGGCGGCCGGGTGGTCTCCGCCCTCGCCGCCGCCTTCCGCGACCTCGACCTGGCCGAGGAGGCCTTCGCCGAGGCCTGTGCCCGCGCCGCCGGACGGTGGGGGGATGCGCCCCCCGCCGACCCGGCCGCCTGGCTCTACGCCGTCGCCCGGCGGGTCGCGGTGGACCGCGTCCGTCGCCGCACCACGGCCGCCGCGTGGCAACCCGACGCGGCACCGCCCGAACCGACGCCTGAGGACCATGTCATGGCCCTGGACCAGCCCATCCCGGACGAGCGGCTGCGCCTGATCTTCGTCTGCTGCCATCCCGCCGTCAGCCCGGACGCCCGCGCGGCCCTGACCCTGCGAACCGTCTGCGGCCTCACCACGGCCGAGGTCGCGACCGCCTTCCTGATCCCGGAGGCCACCCTTGCCCAGAGGCTGGTCCGGGCGAAACGCAAGATCGCGGACGCCGGCGTCCCCTATGAGGTGCCCACCCCCGACCGCTGGCCCGAGCGAATCGACGCGGTGCTGTCGACGCTTGAGGTCGCCTATGCCCAGGCCCATGCCGACGCCGCCGGTGCCGGGCCCCACGCCGCCTTCGCCCCCGAGATGCTGACCCTGTCCGGCCTGCTCGCGGCCCTCGTCCCGGACGATGCCGAGGTCCAGGCCCTGGCCGCCACCTTCCACTATGCCGAGGCCCGCCGGCCGGCCCGCCTTGGACCCGACGGGGCCCTCGTCCCCCTCGCCGATCAGGAGCCGGCCGAATGGAACGCCCCCCTGATCACCGGGGCGGAGGCCCTTCTGGCCCGCTCGGCCGTCTGCTCCCGCCGGCAGGGCACGCTCCCGGGCCCGCGTGCCCTCCAGGCCGCCATCCACGGGGCCCACGCCGCCCGCGCCCGGACCGGACGCACCGACTGGACCGCCATCCTCGGCCTGTACAATCTCCTGCTCGCGCAGCGCGACGATCCGGTCATCCGCACCAACCGGGCCGTCGCCCTGGCCGAGGTCGAGGGGCCCGCCGCCGCCCTCGACGCTCTGCTCACGGTCGAGGCCGACGGCTGGCTCCCGCTCCACGCCGCCCGGGCCGAGATGTTCGCCCGCCTCGGCTGGACCGCCGACGCGCGACAGGAATACACCGCCGCCCTCGCCCTCTCGCCGTCCCCGGCCGAGGCCCTGTTCCTGCGCCGCCGCCGGGAGACGCTCGACGCGTAGCGAGTGGCCGCGGACCCTGCTAGCGTCACCGCATGAAACGTCTCCTTGCCCTTGCGCCCCTGTTCGCCCTCGCCGCCTGCGCCACGCGCGGTGAGCCCGTCACCTATGCCGAAACGGCCGCGGCCGCCGCCGAGGTGGAAGCCCGCGAGCCCCTGACGCCGCAGCAGACCTGGGAGGCCGGCCAGGCCGCGTATCTCCGCTGGAACGGGGCCCGGCGCGGCTGGACCACCACGGCCTCGGGCCTTCAGTACCATCGGGAAGGCCGCGCCCATCCGGATGCGCCGCAGCCCACCGCCACCGACACCGTCCGCGTGCACTACGAGGGCACCTTCATCGACGGACGCAAGTTCGACAGCTCGTATGATCGCGGCGAGCCCGCCGAGTTCCCGCTGAACCGCGTCATCAAGGGCTGGACCGAGGGCGTCGCCCTCATGCACGTCGGCGAGACCGTCCATTTCGCCATCCCCGCCGACCTCGCCTACGGAAACCGCTGGGTCGGCGGCGGCGAGATCCCCCCCAACTCGACCCTCCTGTTCAAGGTCGAACTGCTGGACGTCAAACCAGCGGGCTGACTCTACGGTCCCTCTCCCGGCGGGAGAGGGCTTGAGGCTCGCAGAGCGCAGCGATGCGCCAGCCGAAAGGGTGAGGGGTTTTGCCCTCACCGGTTGGCTCCCTCCCCTCACCCTTTCGCACAAGGACGACGGCTTGCGCCGCCGTGTGCTCAAGCCCTCTCCCCATGGGAGAGGGAGAAACGATCATTGAGGAATTCCGCTTCTGCGTTCAACGCAGGCGCCGAATTCCCGAACCCTTTCAACACCCGTCCCGAAACAAGTCCCCGCCAGCCATACACGCCCCCAACCGCGCGTATCCTTCCGGTGTCCCGTCGCACGGGGAAGGTGTCCTGGGCCCAGGACCCGGACGCGCGGCGGGGCCGATCGCAGGGTTGCCGGGGGCGAAACCCCCGGGTCCGGCGGTGCACTGGGCACCGTCGCCTGTCGCAGGCTGAGAGTCGGAAAGAGGACCAATCGGGCAGCACCGAGACGCCGGGGAAACGGCCCCGGCGTTCCCGACACAAGACGTCCTACCCCCGAGCGCTTGCGAAAACCGGTCGGGCGGAGCCGAGGCGAACACGCCGAAACTCTACAACAGGCGGCCACCGGCGACGGTGTCCGTCACGGTCCCGGGCGAGATCGCCCACGGCTCCGACGCTTCCCCGACTCTCCCGGCCGCTGGGCCAGGGAGCGATGACGCATGACCACAGGTCATCGCCCCTTGACCTGCCCCCCTCCCCGTCGTGATCTGCCGGCCCCGCCAGAATCCGGATTGCCCCATGTCGCGTCTCGCTGCCTCTGCCTGCCTCGCCGCCCTCCTGATCGCGAGTGCCTCGCCGGGGGCCGCCCAGACATCAGGCCCGATGACGCCGAACATCGGCGGCTTCCCCGACAGCCCCCTTATCCCGCCACCGATCAACGCGACCTATCCCGGCATCATCCGCTATGAGGTCGACGCCACGGATCTGGACCGCCGCATCGTCTCGGTGCGCCAGACCATTCCGGTCACCGGCCGGTCCCTGACCCTGCTCTATCCGAAATACCTGCCCGGCAATCACGCCGCGACCGGCCCGATCCACCTGCTCGCCGGGCTCACCCTCACCGCGAACGGCCAGCGCATCGACTGGCGACGCGATGCGGTGGATCCGCACGCTTTCCACATCGACATCCCGGCCGGGGTCTCGCAGATCGAGGCCGCCTTCCAATGGCTGACCCAGTCCGACAACGCCAACTGGCGCGTGGTCATGACGCCGTCGATGATGAACCTGCAGTTCGAGAAAGCCCTGCTCTATCCGGCCGGCTATGCCGCCACCGGCATCACCTTCGCCCCCTCAGTCCGCCTGCCCCAGGGCTGGCAGTACGGCGTGGCCATGGAGACCACGTCGTTCGAGAACGGCCTCGCCACTTTCGCCCCCGTCTCGCTCTACACCCTCGCCGACAGCCCCATGTTCGCCGGCCAGCACTACCGTCGCATCGATATCGATCCGACCGGCGAGGACGTGCACCTGAACATCGTGGCGGACGAGGCCGCCAACCTGGCCCCCACGGCCGAACAGCTTGGCCACTACGAGGCCATGGTCACCCAGGCCGACCGCCTGTTCGGCTCGCGCCATTTCGACCAGTATGAATTCCTGCTGGGCCTGACCAACCAGATGGGCGGCATCGGCCTCGAGCATCACCGCTCGTCCGAGAACACCCACGCCCCCGATTATTTCACCAGCTGGGCCAAATCCGCCGGCTCCCGCGCCCTCTTGCCACACGAATACGCCCACTCGTGGAACGGCAAGTTCATGCGACCGGCTGACGAGCTGACCGCCAACTACAACGTCCCGACCGAAAACAGCCTGCTGTGGGTCTATGAGGGCCAGACCGAATACTGGGGCGATGTCCTGGCCGCCCGCTCCGGCCTGCATTCGAAGGATCACGCCCTGGTCATCCTGGCCGACCGCGCCGCCTTCTACGAAAACCAGGCCGGGCGCCAGTGGCGCAACCTCCAGGACACCAACAACCACAATCTGCTGGGCTACCGCGTCCCCGGCCAGTGGCCGTCGTGGATGCGCGGCACCGGTGACTACTATGACGAGGCGGCCCTGGTCTGGCTGGACGCCGACACCCTGATCCGCGAGCGCTCGAACGGCCGCCGCTCGCTGGACGACTTCGCCCGCACCTTCTTCTCGCCGGAAGGCACGGACGGCAGCTGGACGCCCCGCGGCTACACCTTCGCCGATGTGGTCGCCGCCCTGAACGCGGTCGAACCCTATGACTGGGCCACCTTCCTGCGCAGCCGTCTTGATGCCGCCGGCCCCGAGGCTGAAGCCCCGCTCGACGGTATCGCGCGGGGCGGCTACCGCCTCGCCTATGTCGAGGAGCCGAACGCCATCGAAAAGGCGATGCACTCGAACTGGGGCTCGGACTTCCGCTACTCCCTCGGCTTCGCCCTCGCCGGCCCCACCCAGCGCATCGTCGGCATCCAGTGGGGCGGCCCGCTGTTCGAGGCCGGCGTCGGCGCGGGCTGGGAACTGGTCGCGGTCGGCGACCGGGTCGCCACCCCGGAGGTCCTGCGCGAGGCGGTCACCGCCGCCAAATCCGGCGAGGCTCCCATCCGCCTGATCCTCAAGAACGGCCAGCGCATCCGCACGGTCGATCTCAACTACACCGGCGGCTTGCGCTACCCGCGCCTCGAACGCGTGGAGGGCACCCCCGACCGCATCGGCGACATCCTGACGGCGCGGCGGAGATAACGGCTGGGGGGACGCGCATTACCGAAACATAATGCGGCGGCGTGCATCCCGCGAAGGGACACGCCGCCTCATCCTTCCGGCGTAGTCCTTACGCTTCAAGGGGGTTTCCGATGTCCAGCCACTCGCGTCTTCGCACGCGTCTTGCCGTCTCCGTCCTCGGTGCCTTTACGCTCTGCGCCGGCCCCGTCCTGGCCCAGGACGTCAGCCGCATGGATCAGATCGCCCGCGAGAGCACCGCCCGCGACGAATTCTCCGGGTCCGTCCTCGTCGCGCGGGGCGATCAGGTGTTGCTGGACCAGGGCTACGGCCTGGCCAACCGGGAATGGAACATTCCCAATGACGGCGACACCAAATTCCGGCTCGGCTCGATCACCAAACAGTTCACGGCGGTCGCCGTCATGCTGCTCCACGAGCGCGGCCTGGTCGATCTCGACGCGCCGCTGAAGACCTACATCACCGAGGCCCCTGCCAGCTGGGACGGGGTGACCGTCCGTCACCTGCTGACCCACACCTCCGGCATTCCGAACTTCACGGCCTTCCCCGACTACGAGGCGCAGAAGACCCGACCGGCCACGCTAGAGGCCCTGATCGCGCGATTCCGGGACCATCCCCTGGAGTTCCAGCCGGGCGAGGGCTGGGCCTATTCCAACTCGGGCTACGTCCTGCTGACCGCCCTCATCGAACGGGTCAGCGGTCAGGGCTATGCCGCCTTCGTCTGCGCCAACCTGTTGCAGCCGCTGGGCATGGCCGACAGCGGCTATGACAGCCACACCGCCATCCTGCCCCGCCGCGCCTCGGGCTATGTGCCAACCGCCGACGGCTTCGCCCATGCCGACTACGTCGACATGACCATCCCCGGGGGCGCGGGCGGGCTCTATTCGACCACCCATGACCTGCTGAAATGGGAACAGGGCCTGTTCGGCGGCCGGCTGCTGCGCCCGGCCTCCCTGACAGCGCTCACCACGCCACAGCGGAACGGCTACGCCATGGGCCTCGGCGTCACCCCCAACGCGACGGGAGCCCTGATCCAGCACAGCGGTGGCATCGAGGGATTCAACACCGCGATGGCTTACGACACCGGCAGCGCCATGACCGTGATCGTGCTGGCCAACCTCAACGGACCGGGAGCGGACAAGCTGGGCACGGATCTGATGACCCTGGCCCGCGGTGGCACCGTCACCCTGCCCGACGAGCGGCAGGTCATTGCGGTCCCGGCCGAGGCCCTCCGCGCCTATGAAGGCATCTACGACCTCGCCCCGACCTTCGCGATCACGGTCACGGTGGTGGACGGCAAGTTGATGGCCCAGGCCACCGGCCAGTCCGCCTTCGAACTGTTCGCGGAAGCCGACGATGCCTTCTTCCTGCGCGTGGTCGACGCCCGGATCGTCTTCACCCGCGACGCGGCCGGGGCCGTGGCCGGCCTCGTCCTGCATCAGGGCGGACGGGAAATGCCTGCGCCCAAACGCTAGTCCAGACGCAAACGAATGCCGGCCGGGGATCGCTCCCCGGCCCGAACGTCTAGGCCTTCAGCAAGCCCAGCAGGGCCTCGGCCGCCTCCCGCGACGAACCCGGGTTCTGCCCGGTCACCAGCTTGCCGTCGATGACCACATTGGAGCCCCAGTCCGGGCCCTTCGAATAGTCCCCGCCGTTGGCGATCAGTACATTCTCGACGAGGAACGGCACCACCTCGGTCAGACCGACGGCCTCCTCTTCCGTATTCGTGAAGCCGGTCACCTTACGCCCGTTGACCAGCGGATTGCCGTCCGCCCCGTTCACGGACTTCAGCACGCCCGGCGCATGGCAGACGAAGGCGGTCGGTTTGTCCGCCTTGGCAAAGGCCTCGATCAGAGCGATGGAGTCCGCGTCCGTCGCCAGATCCCACAGGGGCCCGTGACCGCCCGGATAGAAGACGGCATCGAAATCCGCTGCCTTGACCGACGCCAGAGGTACAGTCGCGGCGAGCACGGCCTGGGTCTGCGGATCGCCCTTGAAGCGACGGGTGTCGTCCGTCTGGGCGTCGGGCTCGTCGCTCTTGGGATCCAGCGGCGGCTGTCCGCCCCGGGGCGAGGCCAGCACGATCTCGGCCCCCGCATCCTTCAGCGCATAGTAGGGGGCCGCGAACTCCTCGAGCCAGAACCCGGTCTTCTTGCCCGTATCCCCGAGTTCGTCGTGCGAGGTCAGTACCATCAGGATGTTCATTCAGGCTCTCCATTTCAGGCCAAACAGATGGGAACCCGGACCGATCCCGCCAGACCTCGTATTTCCGGTCGAGGCCCCCTATGGCGCTCCCCCGGAAATCGTCTAGGCCTGCCTCCATCAGCAATCGAAAGGCGCACGATGAGACAGTGGATCGGGGTACTGGCAGTCGGACTGGCACTGCTGGGCTTCGGGTCGGGTGCCCGGGCCGCCTGCTCCGTCGGCGAACCTGGCGCGACCCGCACGATCACCCTGGGGCCCGACGGGCGGACGGCACAGCTCCATGTTCCGCGGACGTTCGACCGTGCCCGGCCCGCGCCGCTTGTCTTCGTCCTGCATGGCAGCGGAGGCACCGGAGCTGCGATCATGGCCGCGTCGGAGCTGGCCCAGACCGCGGATCGCCATGGCTTCATCGTCATCGCACCGGACGCCGGCATCCCGGTCGAGCGCGGGTTCGTCTGGAATGTCCCCGGCGTGCCGACCGTCACCGGCGCTGTCCCCGGGCCGGACGACGCGGACGACGTCGCCTTCCTCGTGCAGACCATCGACGACCTCGCCGCGCACGGGTGTGTCGATAACAGCCGGGTCTATGTCACCGGCTTTTCGGGCGGGGGGCGAATGACCTCCTGGCTGGGCTGTGTCGCCTCCGACCGCTTCGCGGCGATCGCTCCGGTGGTGGGCCTGCGGGCCGGGAATCCGCGTGAGGATGCCCCCAACGCGCCCGATCCGGCCACCTGCCGCCCCTCACACCCGATGCCGGTCATCGCCTTTGCCGGCGACGCGGACACCACCAATCCCGTCAAGGGCGGCGGAGCCCCCTACTGGAGCTATACGATGCATGCGGCCGAGCAGCGCTGGGCGCAGTTGAACGGCTGCACCGGCCCGCGCGATACGAAATGGGTCAGCCCGCAGGTCTATGACGAAGGCTATGCGGCTTGCCGCGACGACGCGGAGGTCATCGGCCGGATCACCGTAGGCGGCGGCCACAGCTGGGTCGCGGACAACGAGGCCATGTGGGCCTTCTTCGCCGGGCGGACACGACCGCAGGGCTGAGTCGGACAGGGCTCAGGCCAATGAAAAAGGCCCGGCGGTTTCCCGCCGGGCCTTTCCCGAAACAAACCTCGAAAGGTTGGTTCGTCTTACTTGACCTGCACCGTGGCACCGGCTTCCGTGAGCTTCTTGGCGACTTCGTCGGCGACTTGCTTGGAGACGTTCTCGACGACGTTCTGCGGAGCGCCTTCGACGAGGTCCTTGGCTTCCTTCAGACCCAGGTCGGCCCGCACGCCACGGACTTCCTTGATCACGTTGATCTTCTTGTCGCCGCCGTTGACCAGCACGACGGTGAATTCGGTTTGCTCTTCAGCGGCTTCAGCCGGAGCAGCGGCACCGCCACCGGCGGGCATTGCCATCGCGACCGGAGCAGCGGCGCTGACGCCCCACTTTTCTTCCAGCAGCTTGGACAGTTCGGCAGCTTCGAGGACGGTCAGCGAGGACAGGTCGTCGACGATCTTGGACAGGTCGGCCATGGTCAGTTTTCCTTCGGAGGATTGGGTTGGTTAGAGAGGGATTGCAGAGATGGAAGTCAGGTCGCTTACGCGGCTTCCTTGGTGGCATAGGCGTTGAACACCCGGGCCAGCTGGGCAGCCGGAGCTTGCACGACGCCGGCGATCTTGGTCGCGGGAGCGTTGAGCAGGCCGAGCAGCGAGGCGCGGATTTCGTCGAGCGTCGGCAGCTTGGAGAGGCTCTCCACGCCCTTCAGATCAACGACGGTCTCGCCCATGAAGCCACCGACGATGACGAAGCGGTCATTGCCCTTGGCGAACTCGGTCGCGACCTTGGCGGCCGTGGCGGGGTTCTCGGCATAGGCGATGCCCACGGGACCCTTGAACAGGCCGTGGTATTCGCTGCCTTCGTCCGCCTCGAGCGCCTTCAGCGCCAGGCGGTTCTTGACCACCTTGAACGCGCCACCCGCGGTGCGCAGACGGCCCCGCAGGTCTTCCATTTCCGCAACGGTCAGGCCCAGGTTGTGGGCCACGACCACGCTGCCCGCATCGGCGAAGACGCCTTTCAGCGACTCGATCAATTCGGCTTTTTGTGCGCGATCCATTGCGGTCTCCAGTCTTGAGGTTCGCCGCCGGGCTTATTCCCGACGCCGAGTGGCGAGCACGCCATGCGTCGCCGCAGTGCGTTCAGGCCGGGTAGCAATGTCCGAAGGATGCGCTGACGGTCGGTCCATCCCGGAAACCGGGCCGACGACTGTCGTTCGCGTCCCCATCTCCCCACGGCGCTGGAGGGCTCTCCAGCATTTACGGCAAGGGTGACCCCCTCGCCCCGAAGTTCTCGGACAGGACCGTCAGGACCAGGGTCTTGACGGGAAGTGGCGCTCTATACAGCAGCGCGAATGGAAATCAACCGGCCTTGTCGATCCCCGGCTCAGTCCGGCTCACCCGGAGCCTTGATGGTACGGTCTCCGAGAATATCCTGACGGTAGATCAGGATCACCAGCGCGAAGATCGTCAGGGCCAAAGGGCCGGACAGCACCACCCCCAGAGGCCCCAGCAGGGAGCCGAACGCCACGACCGAGAAGACCGTCACGATGATCGGCAGGCTGGCGACGTTCTTCTGCACCAGTGGGACCAGCAGCATGCTTTCGATCTGCTGCACGCCGAAGAACAGCAGCAAGGTGAACAACGCCTGGTCCCACCCCACCGTGGCTCCCATCAGCACCGCCGGGATTGTCGCCACGACCGGCCCGACAATCGGCACGAAGTTCAGCAGACCGGTCAGAACGCCGAGGGCGACGGGCGACGGCACGCCAATGAGCCAAAGCCCAAGTCCCGACACGGTGCCGACGACGACCATGGCGATCAGCTGCGCGCGCAGCCAACCTTTCAGGGCCTCTCCGATAGTGTCGAGGATGTACCGGGCCCGCGCCCGCCCCTGGCGGGGAACCAGGACCACCAGCCCCTCTCTCGCCTTGACAGGCGACAGGGCCAGATAGATGCCGGCCACGCTGACAAGCAGCAGACCGGTCAGGGCGGCGGCAATTCCCATGGCGAAGGTCTGAGCCCAGTCGAGGGCCGTGCCCGCATAGGCGCCGAGCTGCACCGTCATCTGCCGCACCGGAATGGCGAACGGCTGATCTTGGATCAGTTGTTCGATCCGGCTGACGCCGAGGGGGATGCTGGCGAGGATTGCCGCCGCCTGGTTCGTGATTTCGGATCCGAACAGGGTCAGGGCGAGGACGATCAGGCCCACGATCAGCAGAACGGACGCGATCACCACCAGGCTCGCGGGCAGGCGGGTGACCCGGATCACGGGATCAGCCACGGACCGGATGACCACGGCCATGACCACGGCCGCGAACATCATCAGCCACAGGTGGGACAGGGCGATGACCAGCTGGAAGGCGAAATAGCCTCCCACGAGACAGAAGGCCGCGAAACCGATCCGGAGGGCCGACCAGCCGGCGGTCGGGGTCTGGATCTCACGCTTGAAGATGTTCATCGGAAAACAGCCCTGTCGGTCGGCTAAACGCACGGGGCCCCTCCGCGTATCCCGGGGATGCTCCGTGAATCAAAAAAGGCGGCCCGAAGGCCGCCTTTTCTCAGGTCATCGCGAAGGCAATCAGGCGCTGATGGAGGCCGGATCGATCTTGATGCCCGGGCCCATCGTCGAGGACAGGCTGATGCGCTTCACATAGGTACCCTTGGCACCGGTCGGGCGGGCCTTCTGCAGGGCGTCGACATAGGCGCGGACGTTGGCCTCGAGGGCTTCCTGGGTGAAGGAGGCCTTGCCGATGCCGCCATGGGCGATACCGGCTTTCTCGACGCGGAACTCGACCGCACCGCCCTTGGCGTCCTTGACGGCCTGGGCGACGTTCGGGGTCACGGTGCCGACCTTGGGGTTCGGCATCAGGCCGCGCGGGCCCAGCACCTTACCCAGACGACCGACCAGGGCCATCATGTCCGGGGACGCGATGACGCGGTCGAAGTCCATGAAGCCGCCGTTGATCTTCTCGTACAGATCCTCGGCACCCACGACGTCGGCCCCGGCGGCCAGGGCCTCGGCGGCCTTGGCGTCCTTGGCGAAGACGGCGACGCGAACGTCACGGCCCGTGCCGGACGGCAGGTTGACGACGCCACGGACCTGCTGGTCGGCGTGACGGGGATCAACGCCCAGGTTGACGGCGATCTCGATCAACTCGTCGAACTTGGCCGAGGCATTGGCCTTCACGGCCGCGATGGCGTCGGAGACGGTCATCAGGGCCTGGGTGTCGGCGGTGAACGCCTTCATACGCTTGGATGGCTTGCTCATGATCAGCGCTCCACGATGTTCAGGCCGATGGCCTTGGCGGAACCTTCGATGATGCGCGCGGCGGCATCCAGATCGTTGGCGTTGAGGTCCTTCATCTTCTTCTCGGCGATCTCGCGCAGCTGGGTGCGGGTGATCGAACCGACCGTTTCACGGCCGGTGAGCTTGGCGCCCGAGGTGATGCCCACGGCCTGCTTGATGTAGTGGGTGGCCGGCGGGGTCTTGGTGACGAAGGTGAAGCTCTTGTCCTGATAGACTGTAATCACGGTCGGCAGGGGCGTGCCTTTCACTTCCTTCTCGGTCCGCGCGTTGAACTCCTTGACGAAGCCCATGATGTTCACGCCGCGCTGACCCAGTGCGGGCCCGATCGGCGGCGAAGGCGTGGCCGAACCGGCCGGCACCTGCAGCTTGATATAGCCCAGAATCTTCTTGGCCATTGGTCTCTCCTGTGAATGACCCCGACGCTAGGTCGGGACCGGTGAGCCGTGGTGCGGCATGGCGGCCTCCCACGGATTTGTCCCGGGGCCGGAGCCACGGGAGGCGCGCGTGTAGCAGAGCCGCAGGGTGAAGTCACCTCCCCATCGCCGAAGGGCGACGGGGAGGACAGGTCGAGCCCTTGGTCGACCAGGCGGGGGCGACCGGGTCTGGAACAAGTGAATTGAAAAAGGGGCTCCCGGCATCACCCGGTCGCCCCCTCCTGATCGCTTCGCGATCGTTCCTCCCCATTCGCCTTCGCGAATGGGGAGGTGATGTGCCTTAAGCCGCGCTCTTCTCGACCTGGCTGTATTCCAGATCCACCGGCGTCGGCCGGCCGAAGATCGACACGGCGACGCGCAGGCGGGCGGCGTCCTCGTCGACGCTCTCCACCTGGCCGTCGAAGCTGGCGAACGGCCCGTCGATGACCTTGACGGTCTCGCCGATGTCGAAGCGGATCGTGGGCTTGGGACGTTCGACGCCCTCTTCCACGGCCCCGATGATGGCCTGGACCTCACGCTCGGAGACCGGCAGCGGCTTGGTGCCACCCGCGGCACCCAGGAAGCCCGTGACCTTGGGCGTGTCCTTGACCAGGTGATAGGCGTCGTCGGTCAGCTCCATCTTCACCAGCACATAGCCGGGGAAGAATTTGCGCTCGGCATTGACCTTGCGGCCGCGGCGGATCTCGACGACGTCCTCGGTCGGCACCAGGATCTCGGAGAAACAGTCCTCCAGATCACGCTGCCGGGCCTGGTCGCGGATGTGCTGGGCGACCTTCTTCTCGAAGTTCGAATAGGCGTGGACGATGTACCATTTGTGCCTCGGGTTCGAGGCGACTTTGGCTTCGGGCGCTGCATCCGTCATGGGCGCGTCTCCTTGATGATTATTGGCCGAGGGCGAGGATGAAGCGCGAGGCGATGCCCAGGCCGGTGTCCACGATCCAGAAGAACGCCGCTGCCAGCAGCACCATGATGAAGACCATCACCGAGGTGATCCAGGTCTCCTTGCGGCTGGGCCAGACAATCTTGCGGGACTCCGCGCGAACCTGGCTGGCGAACTGGCCCGGCGAGGTGCGCTTCTTGGGCGCGTCAGGCTCGACCGCCACGGTCGAGGCCGAGGCCGCGCCCGCCATCTGCGGCTTGGCACCGGCGGCCGGATTGCCGGTACGACGGCCGCCGGGGAACTTGGACTTGGCCATGGGCTCTTGGGGTCTCTTCGTGAACGCTTGATCCTGTCCCCGCAGATAGGGAGGCCCGGACTGCGGGGACAGGGGAAGTGGCAGGAGTTGGGGGATTCGAACCCACGACCCCCGGTTTTGGAGACCGGTGCTCTACCAGCTGAGCTAAACTCCTAGACAAATTACGCGCCGTGGGTCGCCCCTCGGCGCGTCGGTTCGCCAGACCGGGGGCTATGCCTCACGCAGCCGGCCATTTCAAGGCCAATCCTCCCCCACCGGGGGAGGTGGCACGATGCATCTTCGCATCGTGACGGAGGGGGACTGCCTCGAATTCGGTGTCTGGGGCCAGCCCCCTCCACCCCTGCGCACGCGCGCGGCGGTCCCCCTCCCCCTGCGGGTGAGGACTAGTGATCCAGATGCGCCGCGACGGCTTCCTTCTCGTCCTCAGGCTTGATCACCTGCTTGAACAGCAGCTTGTCGATCCGCCGGTCATCCATATCGATGACCTCGACCTCGAACCGGCCCAGCTGCAGGATCTCGCCCTCATCCGGGACCCGCGACAGCCGGTGAAGCACCAGACCGGCGACCGTGTGGAAGCCTTCCTGCTCCCCGAAATCCTCGCCCAGCACGTCGGAAAGCTCGTCCAGGTCGGTCTGGCCGTCCACAAGCCATGTGCCGTCGTCGCGCTCGCGGACGCTGACGTCAGCGTCGTCGTGGCCTTCGTCAAAATTACCGGCGATCATTTCCAGCAGGTCGGTGGCCGTCACGACGCCTTCGAACGCCCCGAACTCATCGACCAGAAAGGCCATATGCACCTTGGAGGCCTTCAGGATCTCCAGCGCCTTCAGCACCGAGGTCGACTGCGGGATGAAGGCCGGCGTCTGGACGTGTTTCTCGATATTGAACTCGCCATTGTCCAGCAGACTGTCCAGCAGGTCCTTCTTGTGGACCACGCCCAGCGGATTATCGACGTCGTTCTCCTTGGCCACCACGATCCGCGAATAGGGACAGGTGCGGACCTCCTCGCGCAGGGTTTCCTCGCTGTCGTCCAGCGCCACCCAGAACACCTCGTGCCTCGGGGTCATGGCCACGCGGATCGGACGGTCCCCCAGACGCAGTATCTCCTCGATCATGGTCTGCTCTTCCGGCTCGATCAGGCCGGACGCCGTCCCCTCGGCGATCATGGTCTCGACCTCTTCCTGGGTGACGTCCGAGCCGTCCCGGTCCTTGACGCCCATCAGTTTCAGGATGCCCGAGGTGGACGCCGTCAGCAGGCTGACGAACGGATGCAGCACGATGGCGACCGTCGAGATCGGGCCGGCCGTCTTGGCGGCAATCGATTCGGGAAAGATCAGGGCCAGCCGCTTGGGCACCAGCTCGCCGACGATCAGCGACACATAGGTGATGCAGATGACCACCAGGGCCGTGGAGAAGATCTGGGTATAGGCGTCGAGGGCCGGGAAGGCCGCGGTCAGAATCTTGTCCAGTTCGCCGGCGATCGCCGCCTGACCATAGGCACCCGCCAGAATTCCGATCAGGGTGATGCCGACCTGGACCGCAGAAAGAAAGTGGGTCGGGTCCTCGGACAGCTTCAGCGCGGCTCTCGCGCCCCGATCTCCCCGCTCTGCCCGGCTTTGTAGCTTGGAACGCCGGGACGAGACGACCGCCAGTTCCGTCATGGCGAACAGGCCGTTGAGCACCACAAGGAGCAGAACGACGACAATGGCGATGAGTAACATCTAGGGGGAAGGAGACCGGCGCGGCGCGACTGCCGGCGTCCGCCAGACCATCCTAGTGGAGAATCGACGCCTTCGCCACGGTTTCCTTGTGCACCGGTGTCAACGTCAGACCGGTTCCCACGCCCGTGGACGCCGCGCCCGCCACGTCCACACCGGGAAGCACGGCACAGGCCGAAACCCCGATCAGGGTCCCGATGAACAGACCGATCCGCATTGCACGCCGCATGGTTACCGAATCCCTAACACTCAGGATGCAGAACTAGGCGTCCTGGAAAGGGTCCTGCAAGCGCGCTCGCCCTCGCCGGGAATCGTGTTGGTCAGGGCAGAACAGCCTCGGGCGCGGCGGCGGGGAAGGTCAGACGGCTGCACACGCCGCGTTCGCGGGGGCTCATCTCGAACGAACCGCCCAGCTGACGCGCCATACTGTGGACGATGCGCAGACCCAGCGACCGCGTCTGCGTCGGCTCGAATCCGGGCGACAGGCCCGCGCCGTCGTCGCTGACGCTCAGCATCATCTGACCGGCATCGCCCGAAAGATCGACCACCACCGTTCCACCCCGGTCGCCCGGGAACGCGTGCTCCAGGGCGTTGTTGACGCATTCCAGCATCACCAGACTGACCGGCGTAGACTGATCCTGCGGGAGCGGTTCATCGCCGCCGGTCACGATCAGGGTCACATCCGTTCGCCCCGCCGCCTCAAGGGCGTCGGCCAGAAGCTCGCGGGCGAACACCGCAAATGACAGGGCCTCGCCGTTCCCGTCATGCAGGCCCCGCTGGACCTTGGCGATCAGGGCGGTGCGGCCACGCGCCTCCTGCAGTCCCCGCCGGGCCTCCGCATCCAGCGTGTGCTGAGCCTGCAGGGCCAGAAGGGCGGACACCACCTGCAGATTGTTGCTGACCCGGTGCTGGATCTCGCGCGACAGGAGATCGCGGCTCTCGGCGAGGGCACGGCTGCGCTCAATCTCGGCCTCGGCCCGGCGGCGTTCGCGCCACATGCCTTCGATGAAGAAGATGTCGACCGCGACGACGAAGGCGTAGAATCCCAGCGCCAGTCCTGTGGGCGGGTCCATCTGGAATCCGCGCGAACCGATGAAGAACCACCACGCCGTCAGACCCGACAGCACACCGGTCAGAAGCCCTGCTCTCAGCCCGGCGAGATAGGTGACCACCACCACGGCCGGAAAAAAGGTCAGGAAGGGAAAGCCCGGCGGAAACTGGTCATCGAGCCCGAGTCGCAACAGGAAGGCGATCAGCCACGCCCCGAGCGCGAGCCCGTAGGCGGCTGCCGGATGGGTGATCGTACGCTCTGGTCCCAATTCCATGTCCCGATGGCAGGCGAGGATCTGCCGCCCATACCTCCGCGCCGGAGGGTTTCTGGTCAAGCGACGAAAACGGCCCCCGGATCGCTCCAGGGGCCGTTTCCGTTCAGTCCGTTGACCGCGCTAGCGCGTCAAAGGGTTTTTTACTCGACGATCTTGGCCACGACGCCGGCGCCGACGGTGCGGCCGCCTTCACGGATGGCGAAGCGCAGCTTCTCTTCCATGGCGATCGGGGTGATCAGCTCGACGTTCAGCTCGGCGTTGTCGCCGGGCATGATCATCTCGACACCTTCCTTGAGGTGCACGATGCCGGTCACGTCCGTGGTGCGGAAGTAGAACTGCGGGCGGTAGTTGGTGAAGAACGGGGTGTGACGGCCGCCCTCTTCCTTGGTCAGGATATAGGCCTCGGCCAGGAACTTCGTGTGCGGGGTGATGGAGCCCGGCTTGCACAGGACCTGACCGCGCTCGACGTCCTCACGCTTGGTGCCGCGCAGCAGCACGCCGACGTTGTCGCCCGCCTGGCCCTGGTCCAGCAGCTTGCGGAACATTTCCACGCCCGTGCAGGTCGTCTTCTGGACCGGACGGATGCCGACGATCTCGACTTCCTCACCGACCTTGACGATGCCGCGCTCGACGCGACCGGTCACCACGGTGCCGCGGCCCGAGATCGAGAACACGTCTTCCACCGGCATCAGGAACGGCAGGTCGACCGGACGCTCCGGCTGCGGGATGTAGGCGTCGACGGTTTCCATCAGCTTCAGAACCATCTGCTCGCCGATTTCCGGGTTCACGCCGTCGGTCGCGGCCTTGGCCGAACCCATGGTGATCGGAATGTCGTCGCCCGGGAACTGGTAGGACGAAAGCAGCTCGCGCACTTCCATCTCGACGAGCTCCAGCAGCTCCTTGTCGTCGACCAGGTCGACCTTGTTCATGAACACGACCAGGGCCGGCACGCCGACCTGACGGGCCAGCAGGATGTGCTCGCGGGTCTGCGGCATCGGGCCGTCGGCGGCCGACACCACCAGGATCGCGCCGTCCATCTGGGCGGCACCGGTGATCATGTTCTTCACATAGTCGGCGTGGCCCGGGCAGTCGACGTGGGCATAGTGACGGTTGGCCGTCTCATATTCCACGTGCGCCGTGTTGATCGTGATGCCGCGCGCCTTTTCTTCCGGAGCCGCGTCGATGTCCGCATAGGCCATCGCCTTGGCCCCGCCGGCCTTGGCCAGCGTCATGGTGATCGCCGCCGTCAGCGTCGTCTTGCCATGGTCCACGTGACCGATCGTGCCGATGTTGCAGTGCGGCTTGTTACGTTCGAACTTTTCCTTGGCCATGGCCAAACTCCTGATGGCCCGGTTTGAGGGGCGCTGTGTGCAATCAAAAACCTGGAGCGGGTAGACGGAATCGAACCGACATATTCAGCTTGGAAGGCTGCTGTATTACCATTATACTATACCCGCACGGAAACCGCGTCAGCTCCTTGTTTTCACAAGGAAACTTCCGCAGCTGATCCTCCTCTTCGCGCCTGTTCGCCGTTTCGAAACCGCGTGGTGGGGGAAGCAGGACTCGAACCTGCGAAGCTTACGCAGGGGATTTACAGTCCCCCCCCTTTGCCGCTCGGGACATTCCCCCGCGCGCGTTTCGAACCGTCGAACCCGTCCGTCCTCCCGTCTTTCGACCGGCATCTGAACAAAAGGCTTCGGGGTCTGGACACGCCTGGGATAGAGGGGGCGCCGGACCCGAAAGCCCTAGGGCTCCAAATCGGAGGGCGTCTTATAGTGTCGAGAAATCCAGAACGCAACGACCGGAAATCGGGTCAGAAAGCGGCGTCGAAACCGGGCGGAAAGCCACCCTTCAAGGGGCGCTCCGGTGACGCTTCGGTCGAACCCCGCGGTGGGCCAAAGCCCGGCGGCTGGAACCCCAACCCGCCGGCAAAGGCCTTCTCCAGCGCGGCCCCGCGCAGCGGCGGCGGTCGCGGCAAAGCCGATCCCGACGGCTTCCTGTGGGGCCGCCACCCGGTGCTGGCCGCCCTCGCCAACCCCGCCCGCAAGGGGATGGGCCGGCTTCTGGCGACCGCCGACCGGGCGGCCGAGATCGAGCGCGAGGGCCTCGCCCACGGCCACCAGATCGAGATCATGGACGCCCAGACTCTCGAGCGGATGCTGCCGGCCGGCGCGGTCCATCAGGGTCTGGCCTTCAAGGTCCAGCCGCTGGAGGGCGTGGCGCTCGACGACCTCGGCGACCCGGCCGAGGGAATCATCGTCATGCTGGACCAGCTGACCGATCCCCAGAACGTCGGGGCCATCTTCCGCTCGGCCCTCGCTTTCGGGGCCCGGGGCATCGTCGTCCAGGACCGCCACTCCCCCGCGCTCGCCGGTGCCCTGGCCAAGGCGGCGGCCGGAGCCACCGAACGCCTGCCCTGCGCCCGGGTCACCAACCTGTCCCGCGCCCTCGAACGTCTGGCCGATCTCGGCTGGCGCGCCGTCGGGCTGGACGGCGGTTCGCAGGAGACCCTCGAATCGGCCCTCGACCATCGCCCGACCGTTCTGGTGCTCGGCTCCGAGGGCGACGGCATTCGCCGACTGGTGGCCGAGCACTGCGATGTGCTGGCGAAGATCCCGATGCCGGGCGGGTTCGAGAGCCTGAATGTGTCGAATGCGGCGGCCGTGGCGCTTTATGAGGCCAGCAAGAAACAAGGGTCGCTTGATTAATCGGCCTGCCCTGCCCTACAGCGCGCCATGGAATTTCTCAGCTCCCCCGAATTTCAGCAGCCAGCTGACCGCCCTCGGTCAGGTTCTGGCCATCGACCTCGTCCTCGCCGGCGACAATGCGGTGGCCGTCGGCCTCGCGGCTGCCGCCCTGCCGGCTGAGCAGCGGCGCAAGGCCATCCTGATCGGCCTCGCCGCCGCCGTGGTCATGCGCATCGGCTTCGCCCTCGTCACGGTCCAGCTTCTGGCCATCGTCGGCCTGCTGCTGGCGGGCGGCGTGCTGCTCCTCTGGGTGTGCTGGAAGATGTGGCGCGAGATCCAGGAGCAGAAGACCCACGATCAGGCCGAGGCCCAGGCCGAGCTGGAACTGGCCGCCTCCATCGAGCACGGCACCGGTCCGTCGCCCGAAGAGCTGGGCCTGAAGCGCAAGACCTTCGGGGCCGCCCTGCTCCAGATCATGATCGCCGACATCACCATGTCGCTCGACAACGTTCTGGCTGTGGCCGGCGCGGCGCACGACCACCCGTGGATCATGGTGTTCGGCCTGATCCTGTCGATCGCCCTGATGGGTCTGGCCGCCACCTTCATCGCCCGGCTGCTGAACAAGTACCGGTGGATCAGCTACATCGGCCTGGTCATCGTCCTGTACGTCGCCCTGCACATGATCTGGGACGGCTATCGGTCGGTCGTGGTCCGCACCGACAATGTCGATGCCCACAACGCCTCGGCCCCCGCCTTCCTCGACATCTCGCCGGAAGAGGTCGCCAAACACAGGAAGGGCATGCGCACCGAGGACAGCGCCCTGGCCACGCCCCCGACCCCGGGCGGGCCGCCTGTCACGCCGGCGACGGCCCCGTAGGACGAAAGGCCCGGAGCGATCCGGGCCTTTTTTCTATCCGCGTCCGTCCGTCAGGCGTCCGCCCCGCCGAACCGTTCGCTCCATTCCGCCACCTGGGCGTCCTCGATCTTTCTGAACAGGACCTCGGCCGCCGCGACGGCCTGACTCCTCGGCAGGCGGTCCAGCAGGGCCTCCTCCGCTCCGGGCCAGGACAGGTCGGTCTCACCCACCGCAGCCGCAATCTTCACGGCAGAGTCCGGCATGACCGGCGCTGCGATCCGAGCGAACAGGGCGACCAGATTCAGCCCTGTCCGCACGCCCACGGCGGCGCGCTCCACATCGGTCTTGAAGGCGGTCCAGGGCGCAGCCTCCTGCAGATACTCGTTGCCCAGCACCCAGACGGCGCGCAGGGCCTGACAGGCCTTCCGGAACTCCATCGCCTCGAAGGCCTCGGCGGCCTCGGCAATGCCCGCCCGGACATCGGCCTCCAGCTTCGCCTCCAGCGGCCCGGGCTCGCCGCCGTCCGGCACCACCCCGTCGAACTTGCTCTCGGCGAATTTGACGATCCGGTTGACGAAATTGCCCAGCACATCGGCCAGGTCCTTGTTGGTCGAGGCCTGGAAATCCTCCCAGGTGAAGGCCGAATCCGAATGCTCGGGCCCATAGGCCGTCAGCCGCCAGCGCCAGTAGTCGGCCGGCAGGATCTCCAGCGCCTGGTCCATGAACACGCCCCGCTTCTGCGAGGTCGAGAATTTCCCGCCATACCAGTTCAGCCAGTTGAACGCCTTCAGCGTATCCACCGTCTTCCACGGCTCGCCCGAACCCAGAATTGTGGCGGGGAAGCTGACGGTGTGGAAGGCGACATTGTCCTTGCCCATGAACTGGACGTAGCGGACGTCGTCGGCCCCCTTGTCCAGCCGCCACCAGCTCTCCCAGTCGGCACTATGGGCCTGCGCCCACTCCTCGGTGGCGCCGATGTATTCGATCGGGGCGTCGAACCAGACGTAGAAGACCTTACCCTCCATGCCCGGACGCGGCCCGCCGTCGGGCCCCACCACCGGCACGCCCCATTTCAGGTCGCGCGTGATCCCCCGATCGATCAGACCTTCGTCCAGATGCTTCAGGGCGATGGAGCGGGCCAGGGTCTGCCAGTCCGACTTCGAGTCGATCCAGTCGCGGATCCGCCCTTCCAGCTTCGTCTGCAGCAGATACAGATGCCGGGTGTCGCGGACCTCCAGATTGCGGCTGCCCGAGACCGCCGAATAGGGGTCGATCAGGTCGGTCGGGTCCAGCAGACGGCCGCAGTTGTCGCACTGGTCGCCGCGCGCCGACGGATAGGCGCAGTGGGGACAGGTCCCCTCGACATAGCGGTCGGGCAGGAAGCGCGCGTCATCGACCGAATAGATCATCCGGTCGACCCGTTCCTCGATCAGACCCTGCGCCTCCAGCACCCTGGCGAAATGCTGGGTCAGTCGGCGGTTCGGTTCGCGCGACGACCGGCCGAACCAGTCGTAGCTCAGGCCGAACGCCTGTCCCGCCGCCTTCTGGATCTCGTGCTGTTCGTCGCAATAGGTCTGGACGTCCTGACCGGCGGCCGCGGCAGCCAGTTCGGCCGGGGTGCCGTGCTCGTCCGTGGCGCAGATGTACAGGACCTCATGGCCCCGGGCCCGCTGGAACCGCGCATAGACATCCGCCGGCAGCATCGATCCGGCCAGATTCCCCAGATGCTTGATGCCGTTGATGTACGGCAGGGCCGAGGTGATCAGGATGCGGGACATGGGATTCCGGGCTGGTGGCTGGTGGCTGGTGGCTGGTGGCTGGTGGCTGGTGGCTGGTGGCTGGTGGCTGGTGGCTGGTGGTTAGTGGCGAGTGCCGGGCTTTATCGCAACCCTGCCCAGCCACCCTTCACCAATCACCCAGCCACGCGGCGAAGCCGCCGAGCCACCCGCACGAACCGCCCCGTCAGCAGGACCGACGACACCAGACTGGCGAGGATCACGGCCCACACCAGCCCGTTGACGCCGATCCGCTCCGCCAGCAGCCACCCCGCCGGCATCATGATCAGGCTGTAGGCCGCGAAATGCATGATCGTCGGCCACCACACGTCCCCTGCCGCGCGGTTGGCCGAGGCCGACACCACCTGGATCCCGTCCGCCACGAAGAACAGAGTCGCCAGCACCAGCGCCGGCACCGCGATCGCCAGCAGGGCCGGATCGCGATTATAGGCCCCCGCCACCCAGGGCGCGGTCGGCCACAGCAGCAATGCCACGCTCAGGGTCAAGGCGCTGACCACGCCGATCCCGACCAGTCCGGCCCTCAGCACGCCCCGTCCGTCGCGCGCCCCATAGGCGCGGCCGACCAGAACGGCCGTGGCGGACGACAGCCCCATGGGCACCATGAAGACGATCGCCGAGACGTTCAGCACAATGGTCCAGGCCGAGGTCTCGATCGCTCCCAGCCGGCCGGCGATGAAGGTCATGGCCCCGAAGGCGGCGACCTCGATGAAATAGGAACTCCCGGCCCCGTAGCCGACCTTGCGCTGATCGCGCTCCGCCGGACGGTCGCGAGGGGCCCGGGTGAAGACGCCCAGGTCCCGGGCCTCGGGCATGCGCAGGATGTAGATCACCAGAAACACCGCCAGCGAGGTGCGCGCGAACAGGGTCGCCCAGGCCGCCGCCACCGCCCCGTCGAACCCCAGCCCCAGCACATCGGGCACCAGCAGCAGGTTCAGCGCCAGATTGACGCCATTGGCGACCCACATGGCCCACATCCCCGCCCGGGGCCGGTTCAGGGCCTCCAGAAACAACTGGGCCGCCACGCTGACCAGATAGCCCGGCATGGACAGGGCCAGCACGATCAGCACCGGCGTGGCCCCCTCGGCCAGGCCGTCGGCCAGGCCGAGAGACCGCAGGCCCCACGGCCCCAGCAGGATCAGGCCGATCATGGAGCCGAGGCCCAGCCACAGCGAATAGACCACGCCCCGCCGCAGCACCGCACCGACCTCACTGCGCCGTCCCTCGCCGAGGAATCGCGCCGTCATGACCTGCACGCCCATCAGCAGGCCGATGGCTGTGGTCACCACGATCGCCGTCGGCGTCATGGCCAGCGAGCTGTAGGCCAGCTCCAGCCCTGACCAGTTGCCCACCACGATCGCATCGGTCAGCCCCATGGTCATGATGCCGATCCGCGCCAGCACCACGGGCCAGGCGAGGGTCAGAAGCTCGCGGGTCGTGGTGCGGGTGGCAGGGGAAAGCATGTTGGCGAGTGACTGGTGGCTGGTGGCTGGTGGCTGGTGGCTGAAGGCCGAGGCGGGGGGGCGGCTATACACGCCCGGGCGTGCACCTCACCAGCCACCAATCACCAGCCACCCAACCACCCAGCCACCCCTACCAGGCCCCCATCTCCCGCAACTGCTTCGCCAGCTCCTCCGGCATGTCCCCCGCGTCCATCGAGGACAGATCCGGCGGCGCGTCCTTCGGCTCCAGATAGCGCCAGCCCTGAAACGGTCGACGCGCCTGAGGGGCCGTGCGGATCACCTCGGGGGCCAGCTGGATCAGGCACATCGACGCCTTGCCCTCCCCCCGGGTGGTGATGTCGACGATCGGCATCCGGCAGGTCACCGACCCCTTCATGACCCAGTAGATCGAGCCCCCGTCCTCGATTTCGGCCGCCCGCTTGGGCGTCATCCGGGTGTTGACCGTCAGCCAGTCCCCCTTGCCCGCCCGCCGTTCCAGCGTCTCGACCTCGGTGACACCGACGCACAGTTTGATCATGTGAAGAGGCATGGGCCGCGCACTATCATCTCCCTCCCCCGCGGGGGAGGGTCGTCGCGAAGCGACGGGGTGGGAAGGGCAAGGTGACGCGGGTCGGGTCAGTGAGGCTTGGCTCACCCTCTCCCGCCGGGAGAGGGTCAAATCCATTGGAACTCCTGGAGTCCAAAAAAGTGCAAATCAAAGGCAGCAAAATCAGCGACTTGCACTCATTGGACCCGGCTTTCCAAAGTCCAGGCGGCCCAGCCTCGACGCTCACTCGCTGCGGCAGATACGGCTCACAAGCCTCTGTATCTATTCGCTCTTGTTCGTCAGCCGCTGGCTTCCACCACCGCCAGCACCGCATCCGCCGCCACCTGATCCCCGACGGCGAAGGCCACCTCGCCCACCACCCCGTCGAACGGCGCGTTGAGCGCATGCTCCATCTTCATCGCCTCCAGCACGATGACCGGCTGCCCCTTGGCGACCATGTCGCCGACCTTCGCCGGCGTCGCCACGATCTTGCCGGGCATGGGCGCACGCAGCGTCCCGTCGGAGGCCGGGCCGCCGCCGCCCCCTGCTCCGGACCGCGCGAAGGCGGTCACATCGAACGCCGACCCGTCCTCGAAGGCGATCACCCGGGTCGCCGACAGCCCGAGCAACGGCGTCATCGGATGATCGTCCTCGTCCAGCAGCCGGGCCTCGCGAACCTGCCCGTCGACCACGACCGACTGCGTGCCCCGGGGCGTCGCATTCGCCCGGAAGCCCACGGCGCCCGCCAGCAAGTCCCACGGCGAACCGCTCGCCTCCCCGGCCCCCTCGACCGCGAAATGGCGCAGCGCATGGGCCGCGTCTTCCACGCCCATGTCCGACAGAGGTTCGGCGACGAGGTCGCCCTCTTCAGCGGCAATGAACCCCGTGTCGACGTCGCCGGTCACGAACCGGGCGTGCTCCACGCACTTCACGATGAAGGCGGCATTGGTCTTCACCGGCCAGACCTGGACCTGGCTGGCCGCCTCCGCCAGCGCCTCGGCCGCCTCCTCCCGCGTCTCCGCATGAACGATCAGCTTGGCGATCATGGGGTCGTAGAACTGGCTGACCTCGCCGCCCTCCTCCATGCCCGTGTCGATCCGCACCCCGTCCGGCAGGACGAAATGCTCCAGCTTGCCGATGCTCGGCAGGAAGCCGTTGGCCGGATCCTCGGCATACAGCCGCGCCTCCATGGCCCAGCCGTTGATCGACAGCTCATCCTGTCTCAACGGCACCGGCTCTCCTGCCGCCGCGCGGAACTGCCATTCGACCAGGTCGACGCCGGTGATGGCCTCCGTGACCGGGTGTTCGACCTGCAGCCGGGTGTTCATCTCCATGAACCAGATGCGGTCGGCCCGCAGGCCCTCGGTGCCATCGGCGATGAACTCGATGGTCCCGGCCCCGACGTAGTTCACGGCCTTCGCCGCCTTCACCGCCGCCGCCGTCACCGCCGCCCGCGTCGCTTCGTCCATGCCGGGGGCCGGAGCCTCCTCGATCACCTTCTGGTGCCGCCGCTGCAGCGAGCAGTCGCGCTCGAACAGATGCACCACCTCGCCGTGGGCATCCCCGAACACCTGGACCTCGATATGGCGCGGCGACAGGATGTATTTCTCGATCAGCACCCGGTCGTCGCCGAAGCTGGACGCCGCCTCGCGCCGGCAAGATCCCAGCGCATCCAGAAACGCTTCGCCCGCATCGACCCGCCGCATCCCCTTGCCGCCGCCGCCCGCCACCGCCTTGATCAGGACGGGATAGCCGATCGTGTCCGCCTCGGCCTTCAGCCGCTCCGGCGACTGGTCCGCGCCCATGTATCCGGGCGTCACGGGCACCCCCGCCTCGACCATCAGCGTCTTGGCCGCGTCCTTCAGCCCCATGGCCCGGATCGCCGCCGGCGGCGCCCCGATCCAGACAATCCCCGCCGCCATCACGGCCTCCGCGAACTCGGCGTTCTCGCTCAGGAACCCATAGCCGGGATGAATCGCCTCCGCCCCCGTCGCCTTCGCCGCCGCCAGCACCTTTGCCGCATCCAGATAGCTTTCGCGCGCCGGGGCCGGCCCGATCAGCACCGCCTCATCGGCCTCGCGGACATGCAGGGCCCGCGCATCGGCCTCGGAATAGACGGCGATGGTGCGGATCCCCATCCGCCGGGCGGTCCGGAAAACACGGCAGGCGATCTCGCCCCGATTGGCGACTAGGACGGAGGTGAACATGGGGCCGGTTTAGAGGGGCGCGGGGCGAGGGTCGAGGTCAGAGATCGACGAGACGCTGCATCAGTTTGCGGGTTCCGATCTCGCCGTCCCAGTATGCAATCAGCGCATCCCGGTTCTTGCCGATCCATTCGGCGACGAGACGCTCGTCGCTGGCGACCAATGTGCCATGGAGAACGCGTGGCTCCGGGCGGATCGCCACGACCGCGAGCTGGTCCAGCGTCATCCGGTTTCCGTGAACTGTGCTGACCTTCACCCGCGCGTCGTGCCGGGCGTTGCCCCTGGGGCTGACCCAGATGGTCATGGGCAGGCCCGTGTCTTCCGGATACAGGTTCGCCATCTCGAAAAGCGCGTTCTCCTCTTCGAGCGTCCATTCCGGGTCGACGGGCTGATGCACGTTCATGGCCCCAGCCTGGCACAAAACCGACGGTCGGTCACTCCGCCCAGCGCGGTGTCCGCTTGTCGAGGAAGGCCCGCACGCCCTCCTGCCCCTCGGCCGACACACGCGCCCTGGCGATCCGCTTCGCGGTCTCTTCCATCAGGCCGCGATCGATATCCTGCCCCGCGACGTGATGGACCAGACGCTTGGCCTCGCCCATGGCGCCGGGGGCGTTCTGGCTCAGGCTGTCGGTCAGCATGGAGATGAACTCGTCCATCGACCCCTCGGGCAGGACCATGTCGATGATCCCGGCGTGGGCCGCATAGTCAGCGTCGAAGATGTTGGCCGTCAGGAACAGCTGGCGCGCCCGCCGGGCCCCCACGGCCTCGATCACATAGGGCGCGATGGTCGCCGGGATCAGGCCCAGCTTCACCTCGGAAAAGGCGAACCGGCTGCCCTCGATCGCCACCGCCATGTCGCAGGCGCAGACGAGGCCGGCCCCGCCCCCCATGGCGGCGCCCTCGACCAGGGCCACCGTCAGGGCCGGAATGTCGTGCAGGGCCTTCAGCATCTTCGCCAGCATCATGGCGTCGTCGCGGTTGTCGCTCTCCGACCAGTCGATGGCGTCCCGCATCCAGCCCAGATCGGCCCCGGCGCTGAACGTCCCGCCCGCCCCGCGAATGAAGACCGCGCGGACATTGTCGGCCCCGTGCAGGGTCTCGAAGGTCTCGTGCAGGGCCGCGACCGTGGAGGCGTCGAAGGCGTTCTTTTTCGCCGGCCGGTTGATGGTGATGAACACCACCCCGCCGGTGGTGCTGTCGACCTGGACCAGGTCGTCATTCCCATCCGGGGCCGGGTCCGGGACCAGCGGCTGGGCGATGGCATTGATCTGCGCCGCCTCCCCGTCGGTGATGTCGAGGGCGTTCAGGTCGTTTTCGGTGGGGTCGGCCATGGTGGTCTCCTGCAGCAGTCGCCCTATAACGCGTCTGGAGCGGAACGGAACCTGGAGACGACCCCATGGCGATGAACACGACCGACCGCGTGCGCCGCATGAGCGTGGCCAGCGTTCACGTCCACTACGTCGCCAAGGCCGAACGGAAGGGCCGGAAGCGCGCGGAGGTAGACGAGGTGATCCGCTGGCTGACCGGCTATTCGCAGGACCGGCTGGAGGCCCTGCTGGCGGCCGGGATGGACTTCGAGACCTTCTTCGCCGAGGCCCCGGCGATGAACCCCAACCGCTTCCTGATCACCGGGATGATCTGCGGCCACCGGGTCGAGACGATCGAGGACCCCTTCATGCGCGAGGTCCGCCACCTCGACAAACTGGTCGACGAGGTCGGCAAGGGCAAGGCGATGGCGAAGATCCTGAGATCTCCGGCCGCCTGATCACATCCGGAACACGCCGAACGTCGTCTCCTCGACCGGCGCGTTCAGGCTGGCGCTGATCGCCAGCCCCAGCACATCGCGCGTCTGCGCCGGATCGATGATGCCGTCGTCCCACAGCCGGGCCGTCGCATAGTAGGGATTGCCTTCGTCCTCGTACTTCTGCCGGACCGGGGCCTTGAAGGCCTCAGCCTCCTCCGGCGTCCAGCTGTCGGCGTCGCGGTGGACGGTGGCCAGCACCGCCGCCGCCTGTTCGCCGCCCATGACGCTGATCCGGCTGTTGGGCCAGGTGAACAGGAAGCGCGGCGAATAGGCCCGGCCGCACATGCCGTAGTTGCCGGCCCCGAAGCTGCCCCCGATCAGGACGGTAAACTTGGGCACATTGGCCGAGGCGACGGCAGTGACCAGCTTGGCCCCGTCCTTGGCGATGCCCCCCGCCTCATACTTCCCCCCGACCATGAAGCCCGAGATGTTCTGCAGGAACACCAGCGGAATCTTCCGCTTGCAGGCCAGTTCGATGAAGTGCGCCCCCTTCAGCGCGCTCTCCGAGAACAACACTCCATTGTTGGCCAGGATGGCGACCGGATAGCCCCAGATGCGGGCGAAGCCGCACACCAGGGTCTGACCATACAGCGCCTTGAACTCCTCGAACTCCGAGCCGTCGACGACCCGCGCGATGACCTCGCGCACGTCATAGGGGGCCCGCACGTCGTCGGGGATCAGGCCGTACAGCTCCTCGCTGTCGAAGGCAGGGGCCCGGGACTCGCGCACGTCCAGATCGACCCGTTTGACGCTGTTCAGATGACCGACGATGCCCCGCACGATCTCCAGCGCGTGCTCGTCATTTTCGGCCACATAGTCGACCACGCCGGATTTGCGCCCATGGGTCTCCGCCCCGCCCAGTTCCTCGGCCGAGATGACCTCCCCGGTCGCGGCCTTCACCAGCGGCGGGCCGGCCAGGAAGATGGTGCCCTGGTTCCGCACGATCACCGTCTCGTCCGACATGGCGGGCACATAGGCTCCACCGGCGGTGCACGACCCCATGACGCAGGCAATCTGGGGGATGCCCTTCGCCGACATCCGCGCCTGGTTGAAGAAGATGCGGCCGAAATGGTCGCGGTCCGGAAACACCTCGGCCTGATGCGGCAGGTTGGCCCCGCCGCTGTCGACCAGATAGACGCACGGCAGGTGGTTCTGCTCGGCGATCTCCTGCGCCCGGAGATGCTTCTTCACCGTCATCGGGAAATAGGCACCGCCCTTCACCGTCGGATCGTTGGCGACGATCATGACCTCGCGGCCCGACACCCGCCCGACGCCGCAGATCATCCCGGCCCCGGGGGCCTCGTCGCCATACATGCCATTGGCCGCCAGCTGGCCGACCTCAAGAAAGGGCGAGCCGGGGTCCAGCAGCCGCTCAACCCGGTCCCGCGGCAACAGCTTGCCCCGCGCCACATGCCGCTCGCGGCTGGCGTCCGACCCGCCCCGCGCCGCCGTCGCCACCCGCTCGCGCAGCTCGGCGTTCAGGGCGGTATTGTGGGCGTGCAGCGCCTTGAAGGACGCGCTGGAAGGGTCGATGGCAGAGGTGAGCTTCGGCATGGCGGGAGGTTTAGGAGGCTTTGAGGGCGTCGGAAAGGCTTCCCCTCTCCCCTTGCGGGAGAGGGCTTGAGCGCCCGCGAGCGAAGCGAGTGGACTTGCGCGCAAGGGTGAGGGGTTTTGCTGCCTGCCGGCGAGGGCCGGTGTCACCCCTCACCCGGCCGCGCGAGAACGACGGCTGCGCCGCCGTGCGCGGCCTCCCTCTCCCGCAAGGGGAGAGGGTCACTTCCGCAACAACCGATCCCGCGCCGCATTCAGCTTCGCCGCCAGCCCCTCGGTCCCGCCCTGGTCCGGATGCGCCCGCCCCATCAGCCGTCGCCAGGCCGCCGTGATCGCCTCGGGCGTGGCATCGGTCGCAACCCCGAGGATCGCGCGGGCTTCCGCGTCCCCGACCGCCTCGCGGCTCGCCATCACCGACCGGACCCGTGACGCCAGCACCAGCCACAGCGCCGCCCCCATCAGACCTGTCCCCGCAATCCATGCACCCCGGGACAGCGCCAGCGCCCCGCCCGCCAGCAGGGCGGCCGAGACCAGGGTCGCGGCCACCCGCCACTGGCCCCGCCGGGGCCCTTCGGTCTGGCGGCCCAAGCGCACCAGGGCCCAGACCACCACGCCCGCCAGCACGAGCCAGATCAGGCCCATGGGCGAAAGACCGTCACGCCGCGTCGAGCACGGGCATGCGGATGTCGTCCAGCCCCAGGGCCTGCATCAGATTGCGCATCTCCTGACGCGCCGCGACATGGGCCAGCGAAACGGCCACCGGCCGCACCTCATTGGACAGGTCGGCGACGGTCAGGCCGAACGGGAACAGTTCGCGATAGATGACCCGGTCGCGCAGGCCGGGGCCGACGCGGAATCCGACCCGCTTGGCCAGCTTGGCCATCCGTTCTTCCAGACGACGGCGGTTGCGAGCCTCGGCCACCGCCATCCGGTTCACCACCACGATCCAGTCGATGGCGGCGTGGCGGCCTTCAGTGATAGCCCGGTGCTTGCGCGCCTCCCAGACACTTTCGGAGTAGGTCGAGGGCTTGAGCAGATCCAGCGTCACCGGATCGACCGAACCCAGCATGTCGAAATCGACAAAACTGTCGTTCATGGGGGTGACGATCTGGTCGGCTCGCGCATGGGCGGCGCGCGACAGCGCGGTGTCGCCACCCGGCGTGTCGATCAGGATCACTTCGGTCGACCGGGCCTCGGCATAGACCGCCTCGAACCGCGCCAGCTGTTCGGCCTCATCCGCCTTCGCCAAGGCCTTGCCGTCGCCAAGGGCCGGCTCCAGCGGCATGGGCAGGGTCACCTTGTTGGCCGCCGTCCAGGCGGCCCGGTGCGCGAAGAAATGCGACATCGACTGCTGGCGCAGGTCCAGATCGATGATCGCCACCCGCCGCCCGGCGTGCAGCAGGCCGCAGGCGATATGGATGGCCAGGGTGGACTTGCCCGCCCCGCCCTTTTCATTGCCGACGACGATGACCTGGGGCTGCGTCATGATCCGATGATCCCGGTTCGCGCGACAACCAACTCAGGGGCCGGTCGCCAAGGTCCACCAGAATTGAGCCCCCGGGCCTTCGCGTCAACGAAAGGTTAATCGAGACCTGTGGACCGCGCGATCAGCTGCGGCGCAGGCAGCCCAGTCGGGCAGCGTCGGCGGCCCGACACACCGCACGGGCGGCGTCCTGCGACGCCACCACCCTCAGCCGCGTCAGGGTGCGACCGTCGACCTCGACCGGCTCGAAGCGTGGCGAGAGGGACGACACCGTATCCCCGGCTGCGGCAATCCGGGTCCAGGCGGCCCGGGCGGCCGCAGGGCTCGAGAAGGCCCCGAGCTGCAGCGTGGTCAAAACCGGAGTCTTAACAGGGTCAGGCGCGGGCATCGTCCGAACGAGGACGGGCGCCATTCGTGCCTGTGCCGGGCGGGCGGCAACCCGGTCAGCCACGGCCGCGGTAACGACCGGCACCGAGGCCTCGATCAGGGCGGGCACCGCCTGTTCAACTGCGCCCCGCAGCCCGGCATCGCGGGCGTCCCAGAGATCATGGGGATCCATGACCTCGACACGCAGATCCCCGGGGTTGGCCACGGCTTCTGCCGTCACGAAGGCGGGGCGCAGGCCGCCGGCCTGCGTGCTGCCGACGGGGGCTTGCTCGCCGTCCAGCGGGATCCCGGCGACCGCCTCGGCCATCGAACTCGAAGCGGCGGGCATCGCCTTCGACCACCCCGCACGACGTGGTCGAGAGAGCGGCGAGGCCGACGAGGGCTGGACGAAGCAAGGCGCTGGGCGTCATAAGCCAGACCCTCGCACAGCAGGCTTTTCCGTCCCGCAAACGAACACGCTTAAGTCGAAAGGTTAATCCGGTAAGCATGAGCGACGCCTCTTCTCCTCTTCCGATCGCGCGAACGGTCGAAGAGTTGCGCCGCAACGTGCGCGACTGGCGCCGGCAGGGTTTCACTGTGGCCTTCGTGCCAACCATGGGCGCGCTCCACGACGGGCATCTGACGCTGGTGCAGGAGGCCGGCCGCCGCGCAGACCGCGTCGTCGCCAGCGTCTTCGTCAACCCCACCCAGTTCGCCGCCCATGAGGATCTGGGCACCTATCCCCGTCAGGAGGCGAAGGACGCCGCCCTTCTGGCTGGCGCCGGATGCGCCCTGCTGTTCGCCCCGGACGCAGCGGAAATGTATCCCGACGGCTTCACCACCGCGATCAGCGTCGGCGGACCGTCACAGGGTCTGGAAACCGACTTCCGGCCCCATTTCTTCGGCGCGGTCGCCACGGTGGTGGCCAAGTTGCTCAACCAGGTCCAGGCCGACATCGCCGTCTTTGGCGAGAAGGATTATCAACAGTTGATGGTTGTGCGCCGCCTCGCGCGCGATCTCGATATTCCCACCGAGATCGCTGGAGCCCCGACCGAACGCGACGGTCACGGCCTCGCCCTTTCTTCACGCAACGCCTATCTGTCCGACACTGACCTGGAGGTGGCGCGCCAGCTGAATGGGGTTCTGGCCGAGGCTGCCGCGAAAGCCGCGGATCATCGCCCCCTCCCCGCCGTCGAGCGCGAGGCCTGCGCCGCCCTGCTCAAGGCCGGCTTTGACCGGATCGACTATGTCGCTGTGCGCCGCGCGGACGATCTGGGGGTGTTTCCGGACGCCGTGGTCGATGCGCCGGCACGCATTCTCGCCGCCGCCTGGATCGGAAAGACACGGCTGATCGACAACCTCGCCGTCTGACACCTGCGGCGGCTTGACGCATCTCAGGCTTCCGTATTTCTTCGCTCACGGAACGGGGAAATACGAAAAATGAAACCAGCGACACTCGCTGCGTGCGGTCTGATGACCGTTGCGCTTCTGACCGGCTGTGATGCGGTCAGCCAGAATACCACGATTACGGTCGCGGAGGGGGAGCTCCCGCGCACGCTCGCCGCCAGCCACGTCGACGCCGGCCGCTATCTGGTGCTGGTCGGCGGCTGCAACGACTGCCACACCCCGGCCTACGCCCGGACCAACGGGGCCGAGCCCGCAGAGTCGGAATGGCTGAAGGGCAGCACCGAGGGCCACACCGGGCCCTGGGGCACCAGCTACGGCAAGAACCTGCGGCTCACCGTGGCGGGCATCACCGAGGACCAGTGGGTCGAGAAGCTGTCCACCGGCACCAGCCTGCCGCCCATGCCTTGGCCCGGCGTGCGGGCCATGTCCGACGCCGACAAGCGCGCGGTCTATGCCTACATCAAGTCCCTGCCGGGTGAGGCGGGTACCCCCGCCCCCGCACCGCTGCCGCCCGGTGCAACACCGCCTGCGGCCTAGCCGATCGCGCCGACGCAGCCTTCGGCATCGCCGGGGGTCAGGCCGGCGTCGGTCAGGGCCAGGGTCCAGCCGTGGTGGGTGTTCAGCCCCCAGCGGCGGGCCCCGCCCCCGTCTCCGGCGTCGCCACCGGCCGTGACGATGACGCTGCGACCCCGCGGCAATGCCGCCGGATCGATCTTGCCGACAGCCAGGGATGTCGGCTGCCCGCCCGACTGGCCGAAGCCGTCGAACACGCTCAGCGATGACCAGTCGCGCCGCAGTCCCAGCCACCAGGGGTCGTCGGTATTGATTGCCAGCACAGCCACACCCTTGCCCTCGGCGGCGAAGGCAAGGGCACCCTGGGGATCGCGCACCATGCGAATGGCCGCGGCCACACCAAAGCGGCGTCGCGCGCCGTCGAAGGCCCGCGTCGGATCGATCGGGGCCCAGACCTGGACCTGCAACTGGCCCTGACGCGCCAGTCCCCAGCCGACGATCTCGCGCCAAAGGCCGGCCACGGCCTCGGCATTGTCGGGTTCGGCCTTGTTCAGCATCCGGCTGAGGACCGTCTGCTCCCGGTCGGGGCGCAGCTTGGTGTGGGGACCGTGGGGCGCGTCCTTGGCGAGGCCGACTTTGGCGGCGATGGCCAGACGGCGCTGGAACAGGGCCAGCAGTTCGTCATCGACGGCGTCGATCTCGGCGCGCAGGGCGGCCAGCGCCATCTGCTCGGCGGACAGATCCTCGGGGTTCATATCGGGCCAGACGGACTGGAGACTGGATTTCGGCATGGGATGAAGGCTTTCAACGGGTTCACTTCGACAGGGGTGCAGGGGTGCGCCGCCGCCCGGTTCAGGGCGGTCGCCGGCGAGGCTGTCAGGAGCGGGTGCCGCTCGAGGCCTCAGCCGGCGTATCGAAAGCCGTAAAAGCGATAGCCAAAATAGAGGCCGGCCGCGCGCGAGCGGAGCGAAAGGGTCGAAAGCGAAGCGCGCAGCGGGGACATGGGTCTGACCGGTTCCTCGGATCCTTGAGATCCGTATGCCCTTAAGACACGCACGGATCGTGCGCCGTCAACCCGCCTCGCGGGTCAGGAGAACAAATCGCGTGCGATTATCTGCGGAATCCTGCAGATCGTGGCGCAGGATCGACAGGCCATAGACCTCGGCCGCTGCGGCAGGACCGAGGGCCGCCCGGGTGCGGTCGCCGCTCTCCGACACCTCGCGCGCAGCCCCCGCCGTATCGAAGGCCTCGACCGGCGCAAGCTTCAGTGCCGCCAGTGAGCCCGCGCACTGGGCCAGCGCGACCGGGTGGCTGGCCACCGAGCGGAGTTCCCCCAGCTCGACCCCGTTCAACGCCAGCAGGGCCATCCGGATCGGCCGCCACGCCTCCCCGGCAACGGCGAGGCCCGAGCTTCGGACCAGCGTCGCCGCCGGTTCGACCTGCCCGATCGTCGAGTTCTCGACCGGGATCAGGGCGCAGTCGCAAGCGCCCGACTTTACAGCGTCAATCGCCTCTTCGAACGTGTCGAACGGCACATGTTCGTCCCACGGCCTCAGCTGGGCGCAGGCCTCGTGACTGAAGGCCCCGGGGGCGCCCTGATAGGCCGTGCGCCCTCCCCGGTCGTCGCTCTGGGGTTTGCCGATGTCGTCCATTCGATCTCTCGCCGTCGTGCCTGTCCGCAGATGGCCCGAACGACGGGCAGGAACAAGGCCGAACCGACTTGCCTCGCCCGGTCAGGGACGCCAAGACTGTCCACGACACTTGCCCAGCGTGAGCCCCCCATGCCCCCTTCGAGTCCCGGAAGCCGGCGGTCCCTCCTGCTCGGGCTCGGGGGGCTGGCTCTGGGGGGGCCAGGGCTTACCGGTTGCGTCACAGCCCCGGCCCCCGCGCCGCGCGTGCTGCGCCCGCGATTCGTCACGCCGCCCCTTGCTCCCTTCCGGCTGGACGCCTCCCTGATCACGCGGATCACGGTCTGCACCCGGCCCTTCCGCGCCCGCGGCCCCCGCATCGAGGCCGAGACGGTGGGCGACAAGCGGGTGGTCCATAACTACGGTCACGGCGGCAGCGGCTGGTCCCTGTCCTGGGGCTCGGCCGGGATCGCGCGTGATCTGGCGCTGGAGGGCGGGACGCGCGAGGTGGCGGTGATTGGCTGCGGCGCGCTCGGCCTGACCTCGGCCACCCTGTTGCAGCGGGCCGGCGCGAAGGTAACCATCTACGCCGCCGAACGTCTGGCCCTGACCCGGTCGGCCCGCGCCACGGGCCTGTGGACGCCCGATTCACGCATTGCCGACGCCGACCGGGTCGATCCGACCTTCCCGGCCCTGTGGGAACGGATGGCACGGGACGCCTGGGCCATGCACCAGACTTATGTCGGCCTGCCGGGCGAGCCGGTCGCCTTCCTCGATCGGTACGCTCTCAGCAATTCTGCCGCAGCTCCGCCCCGGCCGGCGGTGCCCCGTGTTCCAGTTCCCGATCCGGCGGCACCCGTACGGGTCCGGTTCGCCGAATACGCGGGGCGGCTGAACGACGTCGTGCCCCTGTCCCGGACGCTGGAGGCGCGACAGCACCCCTTCCCCGTTCCAGGGGCGCGGGTCGCGCCGAACATGCAGTTCAACATCGCCGAACTCGGCCACAGGCTGATGGCCGACTTCATCGCAGAGGGCGGGAGGATCGAGCAGCGGACCTTCCGGAGCCCCGGGGAGCTCGCGACCCTCGCCGAACCGGTCGTGGTCAACTGCACCGGCTATGGCGCGCGCGCCCTGTTCGGCGACGACAGCCTTGTGCCCGTGCGCGGCCAGATGGCCTGGCTCCCGCCCCAGCCGGAGGTCCGTTACAGCGTCTATTACGACGGCGTGGGCCTCATCTCCCGGCCAGACGGCGTCGGGGTCCAGGCCCTGAGGGGCGGCGACATGGCCGGCTATGGCGACGCCAAGGAAAACATTGACCGGGCCGAGGCGGAGGCTGCCATCGACCGGGCCGCCGTCCTCTTCGAGGCCACCGGCTTCAAGGTCTGAGGCCTCAGGCCGCCTTTGATGTGTTAAGCCGTCCGCTCTTCAGCCGCTCGGCCACGAGGAAGGCCAACTCCAGCGCCTGATCCGCATTCAGGCGCGGATCACAGTGGGTGTGGTAACGGCTGGACAGGTCGTCCTCCGACACCGCCTGGGCCCCGCCGAGGCATTCGGTGACGTTCTGGCCGGTCATTTCCAGATGGACGCCGCCGGGGTGGACCCCCTCGTGCTCGGCCACCTCGATGAAGCCCTTCACCTCGCCCAGAATGCGGTCAAACGGCCGGGTCTTGAAGCCGTTGGAGGCCTTCAGCGTGTTGCCGTGCATGGGATCGATCGACCAGATCACCCGCTTGCCGTGGGCCTTGGCAGCCGCCATGAGGCGCGGGAGGCGGTCGTGGACCTTGTCGTGGCCGAAGCGGCCGATGATGGTCAGGCGTCCGGGCGTATTGTCCGGGTTCAGGGCGTCGATCAGGGGCAGCAGGTCGTCCGGCTCCATCGTCGGACCGCACTTCACCCCGATCGGGTTCCGGATGCCGCGCATGAATTCGACATGGGCCCCGTCCAGCTGACGCGTGCGCTCGCCGATCCATAGCATGTGCGCCGAGGTGTCGAACCATTCGCCCGAACCGCCATCCAGCCGCGTCAGGGCGCTCTCGACGTTCAGCAGCAGGGCCTCGTGCGAGGTGAAGACCTCGACGCGCGACAGATCCGGATGGGTCTCGGGCGTGACGCCGACCGCCTCCATGAAGGCCAGAGCCTCGGCGATCTTGTCGGCCAGTTCGCGGTACTGGGCCCCGATGCCGTTGTCGGCAAAGCCCTGGGTCCAGCGGTGGATGTTGTACAGATCGGCATAGCCCCCGCCGGCGAAGGCGCGCAGCAGGTTCAGCGTCGAGGCCGACTGGTTGTAGGCCTTCAGCAGCCGCTGCGGATCGGGCACCCGCTCTTCCGGCGTGAAGGCCATGCCGTTGATGATGTCGCCGCGATAGCTGGGCAGGGTGACGCCGTCGATCTCCTCGACGCCGGACGATCGCGGCTTGGCGAACTGGCCGGCGATCCGTCCCACCTTCACCACGGGCTTGCGGCCCGCGAAGGTCAGGACCACCGCCATCTGCAGCAACAGCCGGAAGGTGTCGCGGATGTTGTCGGTCGAGAACTCCTTGAAGCTCTCGGCGCAGTCTCCCCCTTGCAGCAGGAAGGCCTTGCCCGCCTCGACATCGGCCAGACGCTCCTTCAGCCGCCGTGCCTCACCAGCGAACACCAGCGGCGGCAGGGCGCGCAGCTTATCCTCCACAAGGCCGAGGGCATGGGCATCCGGATAGTCCGTCGGCATCTGCACGACGGGCTTGTTTCTCCAGCTTTCGGGGGTCCAGCGCGTATTCATTTCGCAAGAATAGGCTTCCGGCCGCCGGGAAACAAGAAAACTGGTCTCCTCCCTGTCGCGGAGCGATGGAGAGGAGACGTTTTAACTCACACCGCGCTGCCGTCCTGCGACTGCTTGACCTTCAGGGTCACCAGCTCCTCGGCCATGGTCGGATGGACGGCGCAGGTGGCGTCCCACTGGGCCTTGGTCAGGCCGGCCTTCACCGCGATCGCGGCCAGCTGGATCATCTCCGGGGCCTCCGGCCCGACGATGTGAACCCCGACGACGCGATCGGTATCGGCATCCACCACCAGCTTCATCAGCACCCGCTCATCCGACCCGGTGAAGGCATATTTCATCGGCCGGAACCGGGTCAGATAGACGTCCACGCCCTTTGCACAGGTATGGCGCGCCTCGCTCTCGGTCAGGCCGACCACGCCCACCGGCGGCTGGCTGAACACCGCCGTCGCCACGGCCTCATAGTCGAAATGCTGTGGATTGTTCCGATAGACCGTCTCATGGAAGGCCACGGCCTCGCGGATCGCGACGGGGGTCAGGTTCATCCGGTCGGTGACGTCGCCGATGGCCCAGATGTTGTCAGCGGTCGTTTTCGACAGCGTATCGACCTGGATCGCCCCCTTGTCGTTCAGCTGGACCCCGGCCGTCTCCAGCCCCAGCGCCTTGACGTGGGGGACGCGGCCGGTCGCGAACATGACAACATCGGTCTCCAGCTCCATGCCGTTCTCCAGCACGTTCAGCAGGCCCGTCGGGGTCTTGCGGATCTCGGTGTGCTGGCTGCCCAGGATGACCTTGATCCCGCGCTTCTCGATCTCCCCCGCCAGATGGGCGCGCACGTCGTCGTCGAACCCGCGCAGGATGTTGGGGCCGCGATACAGCAGCGTGGTCTCGACCCCCAGCCCGGCGAAGATCCCCGCGAACTCCACCGCGATATAGCCGCCGCCCGCGATCAGGATGCGTTTGGGCAACTCCGGCAGGTGGAAGGCCCCCTCGGACGTGATGGCATGCTCGATCCCCGGCAGGCTCTCTGGCATCCACGGCCGCCCCCCGGTCGCGATCAATATCCGCTCGGCCGTGACGGTCAGGTCGCCGCCGTCCTCGCCCTTGCCGGCGATGACCACCGTGTGGGCGTCGGTCAGCACCGCCCGGCCGTGGATCAGCTCGACCCCGGCCTTGCCCAGATTGGCGGCATAGATGCCCGACAGCCGGGCGATCTCGACGTCCTTGGTCTCGATGAATTTCGGCCAGTCGAAACTGGCCTCGACCGTCCAGCCATAGCCCTCGGCCGTCTCGAATTGGTGGGCGAAGTCACTGGCCATGACCATGAATTTCTTGGGCACACAGCCGCGGATCACGCAGGTCCCGCCGACCCGGTGCTCCTCGGCGATGGCCACCCGCTTGCCGCCCAGCGCCGTCAGCCTTGCTGCCCGCACCCCGCCCGAACCGGCACCGATGACGAAGAGGTCGTAGTCGTAGGCGGTCATGGCGATCCGAATTTCAGGAAAAAATCAGAGGCCGTTGAGTCCGCTGAGTCCGGATCGTCGGCCTGGATGGCGGAGCAATGCCGTGGATTTAGGTGCCGGACCCGCCCTCGGCAAGCGAACGGCGAGTCGCGGAACAACGGCGCCGACCTTCGCATCGGTTGTTCAGGGGCTCAGCACCTCGACCACCTGATCGCCGCCGATGATCGCCTCATCGGCCAGATCCAGGAACAGGCCGTGTTCGACCACGCCAGTGATCAGCTTCAGATCGTCGGCCAGCCGCACCGGGTCATGAATGGCCCCGCACAGGACGTCATAGATCAGGTTGCCGCCGTCGGTGCGGACCACGCCGCGATCCGCCTGACGCAGGCGGGCGGGCATGGGGATCTCGTGATCAATCAGCACGTCCATGATCCGGTTCGCCGTGGCCTTGTGCCCGAACGCCACCACCTCGATCGGCAGGGGAAAGGTGCCCAGCACCGGCACCACCTTGGCCGCGTCGGCGATGACGATGCACCGATCCGAGGCCTCCCACACCAGTTTCTCGCGCAGCAGGGCCGCGCCACCGCCCTTGATCAGGGCCAGCCCCGGCCCGACCTCGTCGGCTCCGTCCACGGTCAGGTCGATGCGCGACACATCCTCCAGCGTCGTCAGCGGCAGACCCAGCTCGCGGGCCAGATCGGCCGTCTTCTCCGACGTCGGCACACAGCGCAGCCCGGCCAGGCCGCGCGCCGCCAGCGCCTTGACGAACCAGGCCGCCGTCGAACCGGTGCCCAGCCCTACGACCATCCCGGCCTCGACCCTCAGGGCCGCCGCCTCGCCGGCGATCTGTTTTTGAAGGTCGCTCATTTCGACTTCGCCGCCTTTTTCGCCTTTGCCCGGTCGCGGAACGCCGCGCCCGCCCCGTCCTTGTTCACCTGCCGCCCCCGGCCCAGCGCCATGGCGTCCGCCGGTACATCCTCCGTGATGACCGAGCCCGACCCCACGATCGCCCCTGCGCCGATGGTCACCGGAGCCACCAGCGCCGAGTTCGACCCCACAAAGGCCCCTGCCCCCACCTCGGTGCTGGCCTTGTTGAAGCCGTCGTAGTTGCAGAAGATCGTGCCCGCGCCGATGTTCGCGCCCTCCCCGACCGCGCCGTCGCCCAGATAGGACAGGTGGTTCGCCTTGGCCCCCGCCTCCATCCGCACATTCTTCACCTCGACGAAATTGCCGACCTTCACGTCCGGCCCCAGATCCGCGCCGGGCCGCAGCCGGGCGTAGGGACCGACCTCGGCCCCCGTGGCGACGGTGGCCCCCTCGATATGGCTGAAGCTGCGGATCCGGGCCCCGCCCGCCACCTTCGCCCCTGGGCCAAAGACCACGAACGGCTCGATCACCGTCCCCGCCCCAACCTGGGTGTCCCAGGCGAAATGGACAGTCTCCGGCGCGCTCATGGTCACCCCGGCCGCCAGGAAGGTCTCGCGCTGCACCCTCTGGAACAGGGCCTCGGCCGTCGCCAGCTCGGCCTGGGCGTTCACGCCCATGACCGCGTCTTCCGACGCCATCACCGCCCGGGTCGGAGCCCCGCGCCGACGGGCCAGCTCGACCACATCGGTCAGATAGTATTCGCCCTTGGCATTGGCATTCGTCACCTCGCCCAGCAGGGAGAACAACAGACCCACCGGCGCGGCCATCACGCCGGAATTGCAGGTGGTGATTGCCAGCACCTCGGCCGAGGCCTCCTTCGCCTCGGTGATGGCTGTCAGGGTCTCCCCCTCCATCACCAGCCGACCATAGGCCCCCGGATCGGCCGCCTCGAATCCGATCACGGTGACGCCGTCCTGCGCTTCAAAGACCGCCTCAATGTCTGCGGCCCGCAACAGGGGCACATCGCCATAGGTCACCACCACCTGCCCGACGAAATCGCCCAGCACGGCCTCCGCCGCCCTCACCGCATGGCCGGTGCCCAGCGGCGGATCCTGCACCGCGATCGCATCCTCGCCCAGCCGGGCCACCACATGGGCGCGGACCTCGGGCGAATGGGTCCCCACCACCACCACGATCCGCTCGCAGCCCAGCGCCTCGGCCGCGTCGATGGCATGGTCCAGCATGGCGCGGTGGCCGACGGGATGCAGCACCTTGGGCAGGGGGGACTTCATCCGCGTACCCTGACCGGCGGCAAGGATGATGGCAGCTCTCTTGGTCATGGGATTCCCGACGCGACGTCCGGGCCCGGCGATACCCCATGGTCGCCCGCGACGAAAGCCGCCCTACCGCAGTTCCGGAATCCGGCGCCGGATCGATTCGGCATGGCGACGCAGGCGGCTCAGGACCGGATGCGCCGGGACCTGACGCCGCTCGGGCAGATCGACCGACCACAGGGCCCGGATATGGGCATGCAGATGCGGATGACGGTCATACTGGTGCACGACCGGACTGACCCCGCCGTCGGGGTTCAGGATCCGGTCCCCCTTGATCGTCAGGGTCCCGCCCTCCACCAGCCCCAGCGTCGCCACGCGCGAGAAGTTCGGACAGCGCACCACCGGCACCAGATCCAGATGGGCGGCGATGTTGAACGCGGCCTGATCCGCCCCGAAAGCCCCGCCCATCGCGGAACGTGGCCGCGCCGACAGCATCAGCAGGGTCCGGCACATCCGCGCCAGCTCCCCGGCCGGCCCGGCGACCGTCCCGACACACAGCGCCGGCCGGTCGCGGATGACATCGGCGATGCCGGGCCCGGCCAGGGCGGTGATGTATTTCATGTTGAACCGGTGATCCCCGCAGGTGCCCGGCTCCTCGAACGCCTCAATGGCGGTGGGCGCGGGCGACAGGGGATTGGCCTGAAACACCACATCGCGCACATCGGTCAGCAGTACGCTGGCGTCCGCCGGCATCCCCCGCAACAGGGCGTCAAAGGTCGCCAATCTCTCGACCGCCACATGCGGCCGCCAGCCGGTCACCGGCGCACGGGGCACCACCCCGACGTCATGAGCCGCCAGGAATTCCAGCATGGCCGGATCGGGATCGACCACCAGGGCGACCGCCCCCTGGAACACCGCCCGCAGCGACAGGACGAACGGCGCAATCTGGGCCACCCCATAGCCCGTCGCATAACCCAGGACATGGCGAGCCGCGGCCGTGTCCACAGCCCGCGCCCCTGCGGACGCGTCGCGGAAATGCTCCGCCAGCCATTCAAGATAGGTCGTAGCGATGGGTCGTGATCCTCACGCGGGATGCCCGCTGCCGGGCCCCTCGGGTCTCATCCGGTACGTCGATTTCGCCGGATGCGCCATGGCGACGGCCAAAATGCGTCGCCCCGCCCCGGTGGACGCGCCGGCCCCACCGGTCCATAGGGCGGCGCAGTTTCGGGGATGACCATGATCGAACGCGACCTTGAGGGCTGGACCCTGGCCTTCGACCTCGACGGCACCCTGGTGGAAACCCATCAGGATCTGGTCGGCACCCTGAACCGGATGCTGGTCATCGAGGGCCTGCCCGCCGTGCCGATGGAGGGTGCCCGCGAACTGATCGGCGGCGGGGCGAGGGCCCTGCTGGAGCACGGCTTCACCCTGGCCGGCGCGCCACTGGAACGGGCGCGCGACCCGCAGCTGTTCGAGGCCTTCATCGCCGACTACATCGAACACATCGCCGATCACTCCGCGCCGTTCGAGGGCGTGGTGGAGACGCTGGAGACCCTCTCGGCGCGCGGCGCGACCCTGGTGGTCGTGACCAACAAGCGCTCGGACCTGTCCGAACTGCTCCTGGGCCGGATCGACCTGACCCGCCATTTCGCCGCCATTGTCGGCCCCGACCGGGTCAGTGCGAGGAAACCCTCCGGGGCCCACCTGATCGAGGCGATCATCTCCGTCGGCGGCGATCCGACCCGCGCCATCATGATCGGCGATGCCGCCCCCGACGCGGGCACGGCGCAGGACGCGAACATCCCCTGCATCCTGTGCAGCTTCGGCTACACCCCCATCCCGGTCGAGGACCTCGACCCCGACGTCATCGTCGACGCCTTCGACGACATCGAGGAAGCCATCGATATGATCGTGGTCGACCACTATGTGGCCCGGGCGATGGCGGGGGGCTGAGGGGCCCGCAACACCGCAAGATCGGTCGCGCACCCCCGTCCGGCACCGGCGACACTCCGGACGTCACGGGGATGAGGGAACGATGACGGCCACGCTCCAGCGCTATCAGGTCCGGATGCAACGGGTGCTCGATCACATCGACGCGCACCTCGATGGCGACCTGGATCTGGACGCCCTGAGCGCGGTCGCGGCGTTCTCGAAATTCCATTTCCACCGCCAGTTCTCGGCCACCTTCGGGGTCTCGGTGCACCGCTATGTGCAGCTGGCCCGTCTGAAGCGCGCCTCGCGGCAACTGGCCCACGGTCCGGAGGCCAGCGTCACCGAGATCGCGCTCGACGCCGGCTATGAGACGTCCGACGCCTTTGCCCGCGCCTTTCGGCAAAGGTTCGCCCAGTCGCCGTCGGACTTCCGGAAATCTCCCGACTGGGAGCCGTGGCTCCGGGCCCTTGCGCCCTTCAACATCGCCAGGAGCAGCCTCATGCCGACGACCTTTTCCCCCGACCAGGTGACGATCCGCGCGGTCGTCCCCACCCGCGTGGCGATCTTCGAGCACCGGGGTGATCCCGACACCGTCGACGACACGGTCCGGCGCTTCATCGCCTGGCGCAGGGCCGCGGGCCTGTCTCCGAAGACCCATCCGACCTTCAATGTCTGGCATTCCGAGCGCCGGCCGGCGGACCCCGCCGACTACAGCATGGACCTGTGCGTGGGCCTCGGTCCCGATCAGGAGCTCGACACAGGCGACGGCACGGCGCGGATCGGCGAAATCCCCGGCGGACGCTGCGCGGTGCTGCGGGTGGAGGGCGACACCCACGACCTGGAGCCCGCCGCCCTCTACCTCTACCGCCACTGGCTGCCCGCCAGCGGCGAGGAGATGCGCGACTTTCCCGTCTACTGCCAGCGCTTCTTCCTCGACACCCCGGCTCTCGGCACGGCCGCCGAGCTGTTCCTGCCGCTGCGGTAGGGGTGGGTCCCCCTACCCCGCCTTCGCCGCGTCGAACGCCTCCCGCGCCGTCTCGATCCGCGCCAGATTGGCCTCGGCCCACTGCCACACGCCGCAGAAGGCCTCGGCGAGGCTGAAGCCGAGGTCGGTCAGCCGATATTCCACCTTCGGCGGCACCACCGGATGGACGGTCCGGATCACCAGCCCGTCGCGCTCCATCTGGCGCAGGGTCTGGGTCAGCATCTTCTGGCTGACGCCACCCGACAGGGCAGCCAGCCGGGTAAAGCGCTGCTCGCCGTGCTCGGCCAGCACGTCGAGCACGATCATCGTCCATTTGTCGGCCACCCGGCCGATGACCTCGTTCACCAGCGCCTCGACACGCGGATCGACCGGCGGGTGATCGAAGACGGCAGGGCGGACAGCGACGGGCTTCGCAGCGGCGGACATCGGTTTCCTTTCGGTAAGTAGGGCACATTCCGGTGCCTACTTTCTGTTCGTACGTGTCCGTTCTATCTCACCCGCCACCGGGCAGGAAGCCCGAAGGAGCACTGACATGAATACCGCACACGACACCGTCCTGATCACCGGCGGCGGCACCGGCATCGGCCGCGCCATGGCCGAGGCCCTCCACGCGAAGGGCGCGAAGGTCATCGTCGCCGGCCGCCGCGAAGACGTCCTGGCCGAGGTCTGCGCCGCCAACCCGGGCATGGCCCATGCCGTGCTGGACGTCGCCGATCCGGCCTCGATCCGCGCCGGCGTCGCCCGGATCATCGCCGACCATCCCGCCCTGAACACCGTGATCAGCAATGCCGGAATCATGAAGGTCGAGACCCTGTCGGGTGGCACCTTAGACCTTGACCTCGTCGACGAGACCGTGGCCATCAACCTTCTGGGCACCATCCGGCTGGCGGCGGCGGTCCTGCCGCACCTGCTGACCCGCCCGTCGGCCACCTTCGTCACCGTATCCTCGGGTCTGGCCTTTGTCCCCCTCGCAGCGACCCCGACCTATTCGGCCACCAAGGCGGCGATCCATTCCTGGACCCAGGCCCTGCGCACCCAGCTGGCCGGCACCCCGGTCAGGGTCATCGAATGGGCCCCTCCGGCGGTCGCCACCGACCTGATGCCCGGCCATGCCGACAACCCCAACTCCATGCCCCTGGCCGACTTCACCACCGAAAGCCTCGCCCTGTTCGAGGCCGGCCATGACGACGTGCTGGTCGAACGCGTGAAGTTTCTCAGCAGCGCGGAGGCCCGCGGCGACTATGACAGTGTGTATCAGGCCCTGAACGGGGCTCACTGACCCGTCCTCTCTCGATGGGAGAGGGCCTGCACGGGGTCGATAGATTTCCTCGTCACCGCGCCGGTTGCAGTCGCACCCGCCAACCAACATGTTGCGAGGCCCTCCCCGAAAGCCTCACCCGCATGATCCGTCGCTTCTTCGCCATCCCCCTGTGGCAGCGCACCGCCGCCGGCTTTGCCCTCGGCATCGTCGCCGGCCTGATCCTGCGGGAACAGGCGACGGTCTGGCTCCAGCCGATCGGGGACGTCTATCTGAACCTGATCCGGATGGTGGTGGCTCCCCTCGTCCTGTTCACCATCGCCTCTTCCATCGCGAAACTGGGCGAGGGCGCGGGCGCGGTGCGGCTGGGGGCCCGGACCCTGATGTGGTTCGCGATCACCTCCCTGCTGGCCGTGCTGGTCGGCTTCGCCTTCGGCCACCTGATCAATCCGGGGCTGGGCCTGTCCAACCTGCCACTGGGCGAGGTGCGCGAGCGCGAGATCCCGACCCCGCTGGAGGTCCTGATCGGCATCGTCCCGACGAACCCCTTCGCCGCCCTCAGCGAGGGCCGGGTGCTCCAGATCATCTTCTTCTCGGCCCTCGTCGGGGCCGCGCTGGTGGCGCTCGGCGACCGCGCCCAGACCGCCCGGCGGCTGGTCGACGAGGGGGCGGCCATCATCTTCCGCATAACCCGCTGGGTCATCCAGCTGACCCCGTTCGGCGTCTTCGGCCTGATCGGCTCGGTCGTCGGCGGCTACGGCTGGGAGGCCCTGCTGCCGCTCGGCAAGTTCATCTTCGCCATCTACGCCGCCTGCCTGTTCCACATCCTGATCGTCTATTCGGGACTGTTGAAGCTGCACGGCCTCAGCGCGCTCGCCTTCCTGCGCGGAGCCTTCGCCGCGCAGCAGACCGCCTTCGCCACCTCATCGTCGCTGGGCACCCTGCCCATCACTCTGCGCCAGACGGTCGAGCGTCTGGGCGTCCCCCAGGCCTATGCCGCCTTCGCCGTCCCCCTGGGGGCCAACGTCAAGATGGACGGCTGCGGAGCCATCTATCCGTCCATCGCCGCCATCTTCATCGCCCAGTATTTCGGCATCGAGCTCAGCCTCACCCAGTACATCCTGATCGGCCTGACCGCCGTGCTGGGCTCGCTGGGCACCGCCGGGGTCCCCGGCACCTCTATCGTCATGCTGACCCTGACGCTTTCCACAGCGGGGCTCCCTCTGGAGGGGATCGGCTATATCGTCGCCATCGACCGCATCATCGACATGATGCGCACCGCCACCAATGTCACCGGCCAGATGCTGGTCCCGGTGCTGGTGGCGAAGGAGGAAGGCCTCCTCGACGAGGGCATCTACAACGGCCACGTCGCTTGGCTGCCCGGCGACCCCGAGGCCGAGACCCCGGAAGGCGTGCGCGCGGCGGGCATCTGAGGCTTGCACGGCCCGGGCGACCGGGCTATGTCCCCGCCTCCCCCGCGCGGACGACCGTCTGCGGGGCCCGAGATGGATGCTTAGCTCAGCGGGAGAGCACCTCGTTCACACCGAGGGGGTCGCAGGTTCAATCCCTGCAGCATCCACCATCTCCCTCCCGCACCCCGATCCGGCCGGATCCAGCGCCCGTCAGTCCTGCACGCCGGGATCCAGCGGCTGGTGCGTGAACCCCTTGAGACCGCTGACCGGCCGGGCGTCCCGGGTGATCTCCACCTCGCTCTCCGCATAGGCGACCAGCAGCCGCGCCAGATCGACCAGCGCGCTCTCATGGATGCGTTCATAGCCGTGACTGGCGTCGATCCCGAAGGTCAGCAGGGCGGTGCGAATGTCGGCCCCGGATTCCAGGGCAGAGGCCGAGTCCGAGCGGTAGTAGCGGAACACGTCCTTCTGGTGCGGAATGTCGTGGTCGCGGGCCAGCTGGACCAGCTTGCGCGTCAGGTGCCAGTCGAACGGGCCGGTCTGGTCGGCCATGGCGATGGTGACGCCGAATTCCGACGAATTCTGTCCCGGGGCCGTGGTGCCGTTGTCGACCGTGACCATCGCCGCCACATCCGGCACCAGAACCGAGGACGCCCCCAGCCCGACCTCCTCGGCGATGGTGAACAGCCACCAGGTGTCGACCGTCGGCGTCCGTTCCTCGCGGATCAGGCACTCCAGCGCGGCCAGAAGTGTCGCCACCCCCGCCTTGTCGTCGAGGTGACGCGAGACGATGAACCCCGTGTCCATGAACTCCGGCTGGGGGTCGATGGCCACGATGTCGCCGATGTCGATACCCAGCGCCCGAGTGTCCTCGGGGCCATGCGTCACCGCATCGATCCGCAGCTCGACCTGACGCCAATTGACCGGCTGGGTGTCCACCTCCTCATTGAAGGTGTGACCCGAGGCCTTCAGCGGCAGGATCGTCCCGCGCCACGCCCCGCCCTCGGAAAACACCGTCGCCCGCGCCCCTTCCGCGAACCGCGACGACCAGTGACCGATGGCCACCAGTTCCAGCCGCCCGTTGGGCTTCACCTGTTTGACCTGGGCTCCCAGCGTGTCGACGTGGGCGACGATCGCCCGGGCCGGCGTGGGCGAGCGTCCGGGCAGCCGGGCCCGGATCGCCCCGCGCCGGGTCAGCTCGTAGTCGAGTCCGAGACGCTCCAGCTCACGGCACAGCAGCCAGACGGCTTCATCGGTGTAACCCGCCGGGCTGGGCGTCTTCAGCAAATCGGCCAGTCGGGCCTTCAGATAGTCGAGGTCGATCTCGGGTCGGGCCAGGGGGGCCTCCTTCAGGCTTCGGATCGCGGCGCTGTGCGCGCCGAGGTCGGGGCGGACAGGGGGAACAGCAGGTCGATGAACCGCTCGGCGGTCGGCTGCGGTTCGTGATTGGCGAGGCCAGGGCGCTCATTGGCCTCGATGAAGGCGTAGTCGGCCTCGCGCGGCGACCTCACCATCAGGTCGATCCCGGTGACCGGGATGTCGATGGCGCGGGCGGCGGCGATGGCGGCGCGGATCAGGGCCGGATGCACCTCGTCCGTCACGTCGTGGATGGTCCCGCCCAGATGCAGGTTGGCCGCCTTGCGCACCAGCACCTCGGCCCCCTCCGGGGCCACGTCGTCAAGCCGATAGCCGGCCTCGGCCAGGGTCCGTTCGGTCTCGTCATCGACCGGGATGGTCGACTCCCCGCCGGTCGCCGCGGCGCGACGGCGGCTCTGGTGTTCGATCAGGGCGCGCAGACTAGACCGGCCATCCCCGACCACGCGCGGCGGGCGCCGCAGGGCGCAGGCCACGACCTTGTAGTCGATCACCACCAGCCGCAGATCCTCGCCCTGCACCTGTTCCTCGATCAGCACCTCGGAACAGATCCGGCGCGCCCGGACCAGAGCGGCCTGCACCTCGCCCATGGTCTTCAGACCGACCGCCACACCCTGTCCCTGTTCACCCCGCGCCGGCTTGACCACGAGGGCCCCGAACCGCTCCAGCGCCTCGTCGATGGCCTGTGGATCGTCCGGATCGATCCGCTCTGGCACCCGGACCCCCGCCGCCTCCACGATTTGCCGGGTCATCCGCTTGTCGTCGCAGATGCTCAGCGCCACCGCCGAGGTCAGTTCCGACAGGCTCTCGCGGCACCGCACCGTCCGCCCGCCCCAGTTCAGACGGAACAGCCCGCCCTCGGCGTCGACAATCTCGGTGTGGATGCCCCGCCGCCGCGCCTCGTTGACGATGATCCGGGCATAGGGGTTCAGGTCGTGATCGTCGGTGGGTCCGACGAACAGCGCCTCATTGATCGGATTCTTGCGCTTGACCCCGAAGAAGGACACCCGGCGAAAGCCCAGCTTCTCATACAGGGCGATGGCATGGTCGTTGTCGTGCATCACCGACAGATCCATGTAGGCCAGCCCCTGGGTCTTGAAATGCTCGGCCAGACGCCGCACCAGCGCCTCCCCCACCCCCGGCTGGGTCGCCTGCGGATCGACCGCCAGACACCACAGCGATGAGCCACATTCGGGATCGTCGAAGGCCCGCGCGTGGTTGACGCCCGTGACCGTGCCGATCACCGCGCCCGTGGTCGTGTCCTCGGCGACGAAGTAGGTGATGGCCCGGTCGTCGCGGTGGGACCAGAAGAAGTCCGGCGGGACCGGAACCATCCGGCGCCGGGCATAGATGTCATTGACCGCCTCGGCATCCATCTCCGAGGTCATCCGACGCACGGTGAACCCCCTCGGCTGGCGACGGCTGGCGCGATAGGTGGCCAGTTCCAGCCGGTAGGTGTGCGATGGATCGAGAAACAGCTCCTGCGGGGCCTGGGCCAGCAGGACGTGCGGATTGCGGACATAGAATGCGATGTCGCGCCGGTCCGGCCCTTCGGCGCGCAGGGCCTCGACCAGCGGCTCGGCCGTGGCGAAGGTCTGGGCGAACAACAGCCGCCCCCAGCCGCAGTCCAGCACGGCGTCGGGTCGCGGCCCCTCCCCCGTCCGCACCGGCGGCTTCAGCCCCTCGTGCCGCAGCCGCTTCAGCCGGTGGGCCTTGGACCGCTCCGGCCGGACGTCAGACGCCATGGTGCTGCATCCACATCTCGAGCACGGCCACCTGCCACAGCTCCGAACCGCGCAGTGGCGTGATGTGTTCGGTGGGATTGGCGAACAGGGTGTCCAGATAGCCCCTTTCGAACAGCCCGCGATCGCGCGCCGCCGAGTTGGTCAGGGCTTCGCGCACCATCTCCAGATAGGGCCCCTGGATGTATTTCAGGGCCGGCACCGGGAAATAGCCCTTCTTGCGGTCGATCACCTCCGACGGGATCACCAGACGCGCCGCCTCCTTCAGCACGCCCTTTCCGCCTTGGGCCAGCTTGTGCTCCGGCGGAATCCGGCCGGCCAGTTCGACCAGCTCATGGTCGAGGAACGGCACCCGGGCCTCCAGCCCCCAGGCCATGGTCATGTTGTCGACCCGCTTCACCGGGTCGTCGACCAGCATCACCTGGCTGTCCAGACGCAGCGCCTGATCCACCGGCGTCGCCGCCCGTCCTTGCGCGAAATGCGCCTCGACCAGCGCCCGGCTGACATCGGTGTCGGCCATGTATGCGCCGTTCAGCTGGGTCTTCAGCGTCGCATGGCTGCGGTCGAAGAAGGCCTTGGCATAGGTCTCGACCGGATCGTTCGTGTCGACCATCGGCGGGTACCAGTGGTAGCCGGCGAACACCTCGTCCGCCCCCTGCCCCGACTGCACCACCTTGATGTGCTTGGCGACCTCCTCGCTCAACAGATAGAAGCCGACATTGTCGTAACTGACCATCGGCTCCGACATCGCCCCGATGGTCCCCGGCAGGGCCTCCATCAGCCGCTGATGCGGCACGAAGATCTGGTGGTGCTTGGTCCCGTAGTGTTTCGCAATCAGGTCCGAATAGACGAACTCGTCCCCCTTCTCGCCATTGGCTTCCTCGAAGCCGACCGAGAAGGTCATCAGCTCTTTCTGGCCCAGTTCGGCCAGCAGGCCGACGATCAGGCTGGAGTCCACGCCGCCGGACAACAGCACCCCCACGGGCACATCGGCCACCATGCGCCGCTTCACCGCCTCGCGCAGGCTGTCCAGCACCCGGTCGCGCCAGTCCTCGGCCGTCAGGCCGGCGTCCTCGGCATGCCGCGTCATGTCGGGCTGCCAGTACAGCCGGTCCTTCGCCGTTCCGTCCGCCTCGATCACCCGGATCGTCGCCGGCGGGAACTTCTTCACGCCCTTCAGGATCGTGTGCGGCGGCGGCACCACAGCGTGGAAGGTCATATAGTGGTGCAGACCGACCGGATCGATCGACCGGTCCACATCCCCCGCCGCCAGCAAAGCCGGCAGGGTCGAGGCGAACCGCAGCCGCTTGCCCTGTTCGGCCAGATACAGCGGCTTGATGCCGAACCGGTCGCGGGCGATCACGACCCGGCCGCTGTCCCGCTCATGCAGGACGAAGGCGAACATGCCCTTGAAGCGATCGACGCAGCCCTCGCCCCAAGCCTTCCAGGCCTTGATGATGACCTCGGTGTCGCCGTGCGAGAAGAAGCGGAACCCCATCCCCTCCAGCTCCGCGCGGAGCTCGGGATAGTTATAGATGCAGCCATTGAACGCGAGGGTGATGCCCAGGTCGGCGTCGACCATCGGCTGCTGCGCCGCTTCCGAAAGGTCGATGATCTTCAGCCGGCGATGGCCCAGCCCCACCGGGCCGCGCATCACGATACCGGACCCGTCTGGTCCCCGGGGCGAGAGCGCATCGGTCATGCGTTGAACGGCCCCGGCATCGGCCGGTCGTCCGTCGAAATTGATCTCGCCGCTCAGACCGCACATGGGCCCTCCGTGAATTGTGGAAGCAGCGTGTGGAAACGGCCAAGGTCCGAAAGGGTTCATCCGGACGATCGACCGGCCCTCGCAATCCGGGCCCCATGACCGGGGCTGGACCATCCCGATCGTTTCCGGGACCGGTCAGCCGTCTCTCCCGATGACGGTGCCGGAACGAAAAAGGGCGGCCCGGTCGGGCCGCCCTTCCTCGATGGATCCGGACGAAACCTAGAAGCGGTACTTCACACCGAACTTGGCCTGCCAGACCGACGCTCCGCTGAACGAACCGGCGGTGTCCTGGGACAGGGAGTTGTACTGGTAGAAGTTGCCGCGTCCGGCCACGCAGCTCGTGACCTGACAGTTGACCGCCACGACATCGGTCGAGCTGCCACCGATCTGTTGCAGCACGCCCCACTCGTCGTTGATCAGGTTGCCGATGTTCTCGACCGTTCCGTAGAGCGCAAGGCGCGCACCACCGGGGAAGAAGGCCGGCAGTTCCTGCTCGATGTAGAGATCGACCGTGGTGAAGTCGGGCGATTCGAACCCGTTGCGCGGGGCGATCTGGCCCGCGTGATCGATCAGTCCCGTCCGCTCGAGGTAGCTGTTGAAGGCGGCCAGATCGAAGGCGGCCGCATAGGTGACGATCGGGTCGCTGGTCCGGGTCACCTGGCCCGATCCGTCGGTCCGGGGCACGTAGAACAGCTGGCGCTGGCTGGTGACGTTCTCGCCGAACAGGGTCGCGGCCGACTGGGCGAAGGCATAGCTAAACCTGCGGCCCGACCGATGCTGGGCGAACAGGTTCACGCGCGTCCGGTAGTCGCCGAAGAAGGCCCGGTCATAGGTCAGGTTCAGCTTGAAGACGTTGTCGAAGGCATAGTTGGAGCGGGCGACCGCCGGATTGTTCGGATCCGAAGTGACCACGCCGTTGAAGTTGGACAGGGCGACCGACGAGGTGCCGGGGTTTTGCTCCGTCGCATCGGTATAGGTGTAGGACAGGTTGAAGCCGAGGCCTTGAGCCCAGCCGTCATACCATGCCTTGTCGAGGGACACGGCGAACTGGTCGGTTGTGCCGCCGTCGAAGTTGGTCAGCATCAGGACGGTTCTGGCTGGGCGAGCCCGTCGCCGGGATGCCGAAGAAGGTCGGCCGGCCGTCGGGCGCGTCGGCGGTACGCTGACGCTCGTAGTTCAGGTCGACCCAGCCGATGCCGCTGTCGACCTCGGTGTGGACGTACTCTGCCCGGACCGTCCATCCCTCATCCAGACCCCAACGCGAGAAGTCGAGGTCCTTGGTGGCCCCCAGCGAGGTTTTCCAGACACTGGGCGTCTTGAAGGTCGGGTCGATGATGTTGATCGTGCCCGTGCCCCGGGTGGCGCTGGTGGTGACCCGCGCCTGCGCGATGGGTGCGACGTTGAAGCCGTCCACGTTGTCCAGCGCAGCCAGTTCCTCGGCCGAACACACCGGGAAGCTCGATGCGAACTGACCCGTGAAGCCGGCCCGACGGCACTGGAACAGACCCACAAGGTTGCCGGTGTTCGTGTAGTTGTTGGAGATCCAGACATTGGGCTGACCGCCCTGGAAGCGACCGATGCCGCCGTAGATCGACAGACTGTCCGTGGCCTGCCAGTTGAAGCCGAAGCGCGGCTGCAGGGTCGAGATGCCGTCGACGTTCGAATTGCTGCGGAAGCCGTAGGTCTGCTCGAACGCAGGGTTGGCCAGCGGCCGCTCCTCGGCGTCGTACCAGTCGTAGCGGAAGCCGAGGTTGACGGTCAGGTTCGGCGTGACCTCCCACTCATCCTGGGCGAACAGGGTGTTGATCGCATAGCTGAAGGCCGCGCCGGCGTCGGTCTTGTCGTTGCTGGCGGCGCTCTGGTAGCCGATGGAGGACGCCCGGCCGTTGCGGAAGTCCTCGAGCGAGGCGAACTCGTACTCGCCGTTTGCGAACTGGACGAACAGGTTGAAGACGTCCAGCTTTTCACGCTCGTAGCCGAAGGTGAAGGCGTGGCCTCCGTCGGCCAGATAGCGACCGAGGATACGGAACTGGTCGTTGTCGTTGGTCAGGACGTTGGCGTGACGCGAACGCTCGGGACCGAAGCGGATCGAGCGACGCGGGGCCGGGCCCGAGGGATTATCAAGGAAGACCTGGAAGGCGGCGAAGTCGCTTCCGCCCAGCGGGGACGAGATGTTCTCGACCTCCTTGCGCGACACCGACAGCTCGGTCGAGAACCGGTCGCTCCAGTCCGAGAAGATCTGCGCCTTGTAGGTCTTGAGGTTGGATTCCAGCACATAGGCCTGGGAGAGCAGGCCGAGGCTGGGGAAGGTGCCGCTGGTGCTGGACCCGCTCAGACGCAGGTCGCCGCCCTCGGTCTGCTGGTAGGACACGGCCGCGCGGTGGCGGTCGCTAATGTTCCAGTCCAGCTTGACGAAATATTTCTCGTCCTCGACCAGCAGCTCATCGGCGCGCCAGTCGAGAGGGTCGAAGCCGTACACGTCCTCGCTGATCTGACGGACCGCGTCGGCGTCAGCCTGGGTGATGCCGCGGACTTCGTTGACGGAACCGGACCCTTGAGCACCCGTCAGGACGGGCTCGCTCGATTCGAACTTCTCATAGTTGAACAGGAAGAACAGCCGGTCCTGAAGGATCGGCCCGCTGATCGTCGCGCCCCAGGTCGTTTCCTCGAACTCGGTCCCGGAGATGTCGACATCGCGACGGTTGCCGGTCTGGAAGTCGTCGTAGCCGAAGGTCGTCCCCCGCAGGTCCTGGTTGGTCGTCTCGTAGAAGACTTCGCCGGAGAAATCATTGCCCCCGGACTTGGTCACGGAGTTGACCACGCCGCCCGTGAAGCTGCCGTACTGGACGTCGTAAGGCGCGACATCGACGCTGACAGCTTCGAGCGTCGAGATGGAGATCGGCGAACGCTGGGTCGGGAAGCCGTTGGCATTGAGGCCGAAGTCGTCGCCCTGACGGATGCCGTCGACGAGGAAGGCGTTGGCCCGGTTGCTCTGCCCACCGATCGACAGGGCGTCACTGCTGGCCGCATCGGTGGTGGCGAAGGGCGAGGTGCGCACGAAATCGCGGATGTCGCGGGCGATGGTCGGCAGGGTCTCGATGTCGTCGGTGTTGAAGGTTGACCGCGGGCTGGTGGTCCGACGGCCACCGGCCGAGCCGGTCACGATGATGTCGTCGAGGTCGGTCTCGCCGATCGCCTCGCCGGCGGTCACGACAATGTCGAGGTTCGCGGGGCTGCCGATTCCGATGCCATCCAGCTCGGTTCTCTGGGCGGGATAGGCGGCCGAGGAGACGGTCACCACATAGGGACCGCCGACGCGCAGGTTCCGGAGCGTGTAGGTCCCGTCCTCGCTCGTCAGCGTGGTCGACGCGGTGTTGGTCGGGGCGTGGACCACGACCACCGTGGCACCCGCGAGCGGCTGGCCGGCGGGGTCGACGATCTGGCCGCGGATGCCGCCCGTGGTCTCCTGGGCGAAGGCCATGCTGGCCGCAGCCATCGAGGTGAGAAGGGCGGTGGTTCCCCAGAAGGTTCGCCGGCTGTTGGTCATCGTCTTTTACTCCAGGCCAGGCGCAACAGGCGCCGAGATCGAGCGACCCGGGAAAGCGGGGCTCGCAGCGGGCCCCGATAGGGAGCGTCTTCGACGCCGTCGCTACAGCCGCGCGACAAATATGTGGCAACGCTTGCCTCGCCCGGCGCTCGTCCACTCACACTGGGCTTCAGGCGACCGCATGCGGCAGGTCGTCGCCGGTCGCTCGTTCACCGCGGCCTAACCGTTGGCAAACCCGAACGGCGCCGAGGTCCTGCGGATGTCATCCGGCAGGATCTGGCGGCCGATCGGCGGGGCTGACCGGGCGGGGCATTCGGTGCGGTGGCACAGGCGGCAGGTCACCCCGATGGGCGTGGGGGCCGGAGGGACGGCGTCGTTCTGCACATAGATCAGCTTGCCGGCGTGTTCGGCCGCGCAGCCCAGGGCGATGGCCCGCTCGACCCGCTGCGCCCCGAAGCCGCCGCCGCCCGCCGTGACCGTCCGGGCGATGGAGAAGAAGCGCTGGCCGTCCGGCAGCTCCAGCCACTGGGTGACGATCTCGCGCGGCGTGCGGAACGCATGATGCACCGACCACAGTGGACAGCCACCGCCGTGGCGGGCGAACGGAAACCCGGCCCCGTCCAGGCGCTTGGAGACGTTTCCGGCCGGATCGACGCGGATGAAGAAGAAGGGCACCCGCTCCTGCCCCGGCTTCTGCAATGTGGTCAGCCGGTGGGCGGTCTGTTCGAAACTGGTGCCGAACTGACGCGACAGGGCCTCGATGTCATAGCGCCGGGCCTCCACCGCCCGGGCGAAGGGGCCATAGGGCATGACAATGGCCGCCGCCGCATAGCTGGCCAGCGCCCGGTGGGTCAGCCGCTCCCCGCTCACGGTCTCGAACACGCCCGTGGCGCAGACGGCGGCGATGCTCTCGCCCATCTCCAGATGGGCGATCTGCTGGGCCATCTGGAACTGGCGGCTGGCAGCGTCGAGCGTGTCGTCCAGCAGCAGCTGTTTGCGGTGCAGGTCCAGACGGCGCACCGAGCCGACCATGACGTCGGGCGGCAGGCGGCGCACGGTCAGGCCGTGATGGTCCAGCAGATGCCGCTCCGCCCCCCCGGCGGTGGTGATCGCCCGGGCGATCTGCTCCGCCTGGTCGTCCAGGGACGGGAAACTGTTGCGCCGGGCGGCCAGGAACCGCCGGGATTCGGCCACCGGATCGGGGGCACCCGCCTCCCCGTCCAGCACTTCGGCGCTGCGGTCCGCCAGGGCCAGATGCTCCTCCTGCCAGGCCGTGTGCAGCCGCAGCAGGGCCTCGGTCACGCCGGGGAAGTTGGCCGCAAGGTCGGCATTCTCCAGCGGCGGCAGGTCGATGTCCGAGAACATCGGGTCCTTCAGCACCGCCTGCAGCCGGGCCGTGATCTCCGACCCGTCCGACCGCGCCAGCGCCGCCATGTCGATCTTGTACGTCTGCGCCAGCCGCAGCAGGACATCGGCCGTCAGTGGCCGGTGGTTCCGCTCCAGCAGGGCGATGTACGACGCGGAAATCTCCAGATCAGCCGCCATATCGGCCTGGGTCAGGCCCAGATCCCTCCGGATCCGCCTCAGGGACGGTCCCACAAACAGACGGCGCGGCGGCAACATGGGGTGGTCTCCACTGTCCTTACATCCTTACACCAGATTTCTGTAAGGTTTGACAACTCGACCTCGGGCCCGCTTCGCAGCGGCGTCCTGCAAGTTTACCCGGGTCATGACAACTCCCCCGTCGAGGATTTCCGATGTCATACCAGAAGCAGATTCAAGAGATCACCGGCCTGATCGAAAGCAAGGCCGCACCCTGGAGCGGCATCAGCGCCGAGGCCGTCGCCCGCATGCGCCTCCAGAACCGGTTCCGCACCGGCCTCGACATCGCCCGCTACACCGCCGCCATCATGCGCCGGGACATGGCCGCCTATGACGCCGACCCGTCCAAATACACCCAGTCGCTGGGCTGCTGGCACGGCTTCATCGGCCAGCAGAAGATGATCTCGATCAAGAAGCATTTCGGCTCGACCGAGCGTCGCTACCTCTACCTGTCCGGCTGGATGATCGCCGCCCTGCGCAGCGAGTTCGGCCCCCTGCCCGACCAGTCAATGCACGAGAAGACCTCGGTCCCCGCCCTGATCGAGGAGCTCTACACCTTCCTGCGCCAGGCCGACGCCCGCGAACTGGGCGGTCTTTACCGCGACATCGACGCGGCCCGCGCCGCCGGCGATACCCTGCGTGAACAACAGTTGATCCATGCGGTGGACAACTACCAGACCCACGTCGTGCCGATCATCGCCGACATCGACGCGGGCTTCGGCAATGCCGAGGCGACCTATCTGCTGGCCAAGAAGATGATCGAGGCCGGGGCCTGCGCCCTGCAGATCGAGAACCAGGTCTCCGACGAAAAGCAGTGCGGCCATCAGGACGGTAAGGTCACGGTCCCGCATGAGGACTTCCTGGCCAAGGTCCGCGCCTGCCGCTACGCCTTCCTCGAACTGGGGGTCGACGACGGCGTCATCGTCACCCGCACCGACAGCCTCGGGGCCGGCCTGACCAAGCAGATCGCCGTCTCGACCTCGCCGGGCGACCTCGGCGACCAGTACAACAGCTTCCTCGACTGTGAGGAAATCGCGCCCGGCGATCTGCAGAACGGTGACGTTATCCTGAACCGGGACGGCAAGCTGCTGCGCCCGAAACGCCTGCCGTCCAACCTGTTCCAGTTCCGCCCCGGCACCGGCGAGGACCGCTGCGTGCTGGACAGCATCTCCAGCCTCCAGAACGGGGCCGACCTGCTGTGGATCGAGACCGAAAAGCCCCACGTCGAGCAGATCGCGGGCATGATGGACCGCATCCGCGCCGTCGTTCCCGACGCCAAGCTGGTCTACAACAACTCGCCCTCCTTCAACTGGACCCTGAACTTCCGCCAGCAGGTGTTCGACGCCTGGTCGGCCGGGGGACGCGACGTCTCCGCCTACGACCGGGCCCGGTTGATGAGCGTCGACTATGACGGCACCGAGCTGGCCGATGAGGCGGACGAACGCATTCGCACCTTCCAGGCCGACGGGGCGAAGCGGGCGGGCATCTTCCACCACCTCATCACCCTGCCGACCTATCACACCGCCGCCCTGTCGACCGACAACCTGGCCCGCGAATACTTCGGCCGCGAGGGCATGCTGGGCTACGTCAAGAACGTCCAGCGCGAGGAGATCCGCCAGGGCATCGCCTGCGTGAAACACCAGAACATGTCCGGCTCGGACATCGGCGACGATCACAAGGAGTATTTCGCCGGCGAGGCCGCCCTGAAGGCGGGCGGGGCCCACAATACGATGAACCAGTTCGGCGAGGCCGCCTGACAGGCCTTGTCCGGTGACTCTGACACAGGTTGCCGGCACCCGTTAACGCGGTATCCATGGCCCCCGTGCACCATGGGGCCATGACGAACGCTCTGGATCTTGATCGCCTCGAGCAGGCCGACGCCCGGACCTTGCCCCGGGCACGGGTCCCCAAGCCGGGCCGGGCCGCGCCCGTGGATGGTGCCGTGCCCCGGGGCCCCTTCCGGCCCGAGGTCTGGGTCAATGCCCGCCAGCGCCATGCGGCACGAATATCGGTTCACTGGTTCCGAAGCGCGGACGTTGCTGCGGTCACCCTCCTGACCATACTGGCCGCGTCTCTCGGATGGCCCGGCGGCCTGCTGACCGCCCCCCTGTCCGCGGCACTCCCACTCGTTGCAGGTGCCGTGGTCGTCCTCGCCCTGATCCCGTCGCTCGGACTGTACCGTTTCCCCGGCGACCGGGGCACCGCGGGCCCGATGGCGGTGATGGCCAGCATAGCCGGCTTGGGCGGGGTGGTCGCGCTCGGGATCGACATTCTCCTGTCCGGCGGCGCGACCGCGAGAACCTGCCTCGTGTGGGCCGGACTGGTCGCCAGCATCCTGAGCCTCATGCACATGGTCTGGAGCGCGCGTGTGGATGACTGGCGGCGCGAGGGCAGACTGACACCGAACATCGTCCTGGTCGGGGCCACCCGAAACGCAGAGGCCTTGATCCACGGTGCCCTGCAGCGTCGTGACATCAATGTTCTGGGGGTCTTCGACGACAGACTCGCCCGCTCACCCAACGCCTTGGCGGGCGTGCCGGTACTCGGCGATGCAGCGGCCCTGATGACCCACCGCATGACGCCCTATGTCGACCGCATTGTCCTGGCGATTGATCCCAAAGCCGAACGACGGGTTCGGGAGTTGTCAGCGCGTCTGTCAACCCTGCCGAACGAGGTCACTTTGCTGATCGATCCCGTGAACGACAGCGAGCGCGGCATGGACCTGAACCGGCTTGCCCGGGCTCCGCTGGCGATCATCGGCGGGCCCGTCGATCCGGACCGACGGGCCTTCACCAAGCGAGTGCAGGATCTGGTGGTGGGCGGTCTTGCCCTTGTTCTGCTCTCGCCCGTGATCCTTCTGACAGCGCTGGCCATCCGGCTCGACAGCCCCGGGCCCATCTTCTTCCGCCAGCGCCGCCACGGCTTCAACCAGGAGGAAATCGTGGTGTGGAAATTCCGGTCGATGCGACAGGAGGCCGCCGATGCCACAGCCAGCCGCCAGGTGACCAGCGACGACGACCGGGTCACCCGCGTCGGGCGCATCATCCGGTCCACCAGCCTGGACGAACTGCCCCAACTGTTTAACGTCCTGAAGGGCGAGATGTCCCTGGTCGGCCCGCGACCCCATGCCATCGGGATGAAGACAGGCGAGACCGAAAGCGCGCTGCTGGTCGCTGAATACGCCCACCGTCACAGGATGAAGCCGGGCATGACGGGCTGGGCGGCGATCAAGGGCTCCCGTGGCCCCCTGCACAGTGCGGAGGATGTGCGTCGACGCGTCCGGCTCGACGTCGAGTACATCGAGCGGCAGTCGCTGTGGCTGGATCTGTGGATCATGGCGGTGACCGTGCCGGTTCTGCTGGGAGACCGGGCGGCTATACGCTGATGTTCTGGCGCGGGGTCTGGGGCTATCTGCCCGCCAACATCATCCAGGGTGTGGTGGGGTTCGGATCCATCGTGGTCTTCACCCGGTTGTTGTCGGCTGAGGAGTTCGGCCGGTACGCCCTGGCCTTCTCGATCATGACTTTCGTGCATGTGGCCACCTTCAGCTGGCTGGAGGCGGCCATGGCGCGCTTCTGGGCCGCCGAGCGGGGACAGGGGCTGGCCGACCATTTCACCACCCTGTACCGCAGCGCCGCCCTGATCACGGCGCTTGGCCTGTTGCCCGCCGCGCTCCTTCTGTGGATCACGCCGGTCGCGACGGACCTGAAGGCCGCGATTGCCGCCGGGCTGGCGGGCATCCCGATCCGCTGTTTCGCCAAACTGGTCCAGGAGCGCTACCGCGCCGCGGGCGAGGTTGGCCGATCCGCCAGCATGGACATCGCCGTTTCGCTGGGAGGGTTCCTGATCGGCGTAGGCTGCGCTGTCGGCGGGCTGGGTGCCGCGTCCCCCCTGATCGGCATCGGCGTCGCCCCGCTGCTGACCCTTCCTTTCGTTCTGCCGGGAGAGCTGAATCAGGCGCGCGGCGGGGTCCACTACCGGGCCCGGATGTCGACCTATGCCCGATACGGCTATCCGATCGCGGCCGGCCTTGGCCTGTGGTTGATCATGGCCTCGACCGATCGACTTCTGCTGGAGATCTTCCTGGGGCCGGCCGCTGTCGGGGCCTATCACGCCGGCTACAGCCTCGCGAGCCGGACGCTGGACGTGCTGTTCATCTGGCTGGGGGCGGCTGGCACGCCGGCCCTGATCATGGCCTGGGAGCGGGGCAGCAAGGAGGCCTTCCGCGCTGCAGCCCACGAACAGGCCTCGACCTTCATCCTGATCGGCCTTCCCGCCGCCATTGGAGTGGCCCTGGTCGCCCGTCCGCTGGCGGAGTTTATGATCGGTGAGGACCTGCGAGCCGTAGCTACCTCGGTGACGCCGTGGATCGCCTTGTCCGCCCTGCTGTCAGGGGTCACCGTGTACTACCTCAATCAGTCATTCGTCCTGGGCAAGCGGACCGACAGGCTCGTGCTGACCCTGTGCATTCCGGCGGGGGCGAACGTGGCGCTGAACCTCGTTCTGGTTCCCGCGATGGGGGTCCCGGGAGCTGCCATCGCGACCACGGCCAGCTTAGCCATTGGCGTGGTGGCGTCCATCGTCATGAGTCGCCCGATCGTGGCCATGCCGCTGCCCTGGGAAACCCTGATCCGATGCGGCGCGGCGAGCGCCCTGATGGCCATCGTGGTCATCACACTGCCGACGCCCGGCGGTTTCGTCGAGGTGATGCTGAAGGCGGGGCTGGGAGCGATTGTCTATGCGGCCGCTGCCCTGGTGCTGAACGCGGCAGGGGTTCGCGATCTGGCCCGGAGTCTTCACGGACGTCGTGCGGCCTCGAGGATGACCGCATGAACCGGGCCGTGCTCACAGACAATGCCGCCCGACGACAGGCCAGACCCGCCATGTCGGTCCTGATCCCATTTTTTCGGGACGATCCTTGCGACCTGCTCCAGTTGCTGGACGAGGAGGCCGGGGCCCTTGAAAGCGCGGTCGAGGTCGTCGTCCTGGACGATGGTACAAACGATGCCGATCTAACGGCCGGCGTGCAGGCCCGGATCCGCGCCATGACGCTTCCGGCCCGCCTCATCAGCCTGAACCGCAACGAGGGGCGGTCGCGCGGTCGCAATCGTCTGGCCGCCGCCGCCCGTGGCGGATCCTGGCTGTTTCTGGACAGCGACATGCGGCCGGACCATCGCCGGTTTCTATGGACCTGGGCCGATCTGGTCGCGCGCGAGGATCCGGCGGTGGCCTTCGGGGGCTTTTCGCTGCTGCAGGCCCCGACAGATGCACAGTACTCCGTGCACCGGGCCATGGCGACGCGGGGCGAGTGCGTGCCCTATGGCGAGCGCGCGCGGACGCCGGAGAAATACGTCTACACCTCCAACCTCCTTGTGCGACGCGATGTGTTCGAGGCCGAGGCCTTCGACGGGACCTTTACGGGTTGGGGCTGGGAGGATGTGGAGTGGGCGATGCGGGTCTCGCGTCGGTTCCGCGTCGTCCATGTCGACAATCCGGCGACCCATATGGGCCTGGACACGGTCGAGGCGCTTGCTGGAAAATATGAACAGTCGGCAGACAATTTTGCGCGGATTGTGGCGCGGCATCCCGACATCGTGCGCACCTATCCCAGCTACCGCGCGGCACGGCTGCTGAAAAAGGTTCCGGCGCTGGCGCGCCTGCGGCCGTTGATGAAGCGGGCGGCGGTGACCTCATGGGTGCCCACCGGGACTCGCGCCTTTTCGCTGCGGCTGTATCGCGCCGCCCTCTACGCCGAGAAGGTGTGATGGGGGACGTCGCGGTGATCGTGCCGACGATGCGACGGCCTGCCAGCCTCGCCCGTGCGCTCGCCTCCATGTTCGGCCAGACCGGCGTATCGGAACGGCTGGATGCAATCATCGTCGTCGACAATGATCCGGCGGGCACGGCGGCGGAGACCGTGGCGCGACTGGCACCGGAAAGCCCGTATCCGCTGATCTATCGCCACGAGCCCCGTCCCGGTGTGGCGACGGCCCGCAACGCCGCGCTGGCCATGACCGGGGCCCCGCTGATCGCCTTTCTGGACGATGACGAGGCAGCGTCGCCGGGATGGCTGGCCGCACTGCTGCAGGCCCGGGCCGTGACAGGGGCCGACGTGGTGTTCGGTCCCATCACAGGCCGGGTACCGGACGGCACGGGCTGGCCGACGCCCTATCTGGAGCGGTTCTTCGGGCGTGAAGGTCCGGCAGAGACCGGGCTGATTGATCATCCCTTCGGCTGCGGCAACTCGCTGATGGTGCGGGCTACAGCCCTGCCGGGGGCGGCACCGTTCGATGCCGCCGCGGATCAGAGCGGCGGCGAGGACGACCTGCTGTTCGCCTCCCTGCGCGCACGCGGCGGTCGCTTCGGCTGGGCAGCGGACGCCCGGGTCGAGGAGTTCGCCCCGGCGCATCGGGCGACCATGCGATACGCGCTGGCCCGGGCCTTCGCCTATGGCCAGGGGCCCAGTCAGACCGCGGCGAAGGCGGGCCATCCCTGGGAGGTCCTGCGCTGGATGGCGATCGGGTTCGCCCAGACAGGGATGTGGGGATTGGCCGCCGTCGCTCTGACGCTCATCGGCCGTCCGTCGCGGGCCGACCTGATGGACCGCACCGCCCGGGGCCTGGGCAAGGTCTTCTGGATGAAGGGGTTCGAGCCGCGGTTCTATGGCGCGCGCGAACTGGCCCGGCTGGACCGGACCACGCCGGTCAGCCCGTCAACCGCCTGAGGAAGGCAGGGGGGCGGTAGGTCGAGCGGTTGACCACAACGCCGGCGATCCGGCCTCCGACGGCCTCGATCTCATCGCGCAGGATGACCGGTTCATTGGGCGCGGTGCTCTCGGCAGCGACGATCAGCACGGTCGCATCGACCCAGGGGGCGAGAATGATGGCCAGATCGCTGCGGTCGGCGGCAGGCGCATCGACCACGACCGTGTCGGCATGCTGGCGCATGGCGTCCCAGTAGCGGGCGTCCGGAACGGCCTCGGCGCGCTGGCCCGAGCGCAGCAGCTCGGCGCGGAAGCGGGTGACCCACAGGCGGCTCCCGAGACACGCGCGGGCGGTCATCAGCCGGGCGGGAGCGACCGGCTTCCGGTCGCGGCCCATGACCGGGGGCGTGACGACGAAGAAGCCGGCCCCGTTCGGGGAGGACGCAGTCGCCGGCCCGAGGCGACCAAACCGGTCGGGCTCGGCGGCCACGGCATCCTGCTGGCCGGGCTGGGCCAGATCGGCGTCGACCAGCCAGACCGGTTTTCTGGCCCGCACGGCGGCGAGGCGGGCGAACTCGCGGGCGACGGTGGAGGTCCCCTCCCCGGTATGGGCGCAGGCGAACTGAATCACCCGGCCGCGATGAGCGGGAGACGGTCCCAGCGCCGCCCACAGGCTCGCCATTTCGGATGTGAGATCGACCATCGAATCGGCTACGCGCTGACCATTGGTCCCGAGGCTAGCACGGGCCGCCAGTCACTCAGCGCGCCTTCATGGGGGCCACGGCCAGGACCGGCATGTCCAGGGTCCGGCCGACGACCGCAGGGGTGGCGAAGCCGCGGCGGGTGAAGACCCGAAGCAGGCCGACGCACAGGGCAGTGAAGCCAGCGAAAAGGATCACCAGGGCCAGAAGCGGGACCTTCAGGCTGGTGCCCCGGGTTGGCGGGGCGGCCCGCTCGATGACCCGGACATTGTCAGCCCCGGCGCGGACCAGACCGTTATCGGCCCGGCTCTGGGTCTCGCGCTGCTGAAACTCGCGGATCGAGGCCGTCAGGACATCGCGATTGGAGGCCAGGGTCGCGTTCTCGGACTCCAGCCGGGTCATGCGGGCCTGACGGTCGAGGATTTCGGCCAGCTGGCGATTGACCGAGGACAGGCGGGCGCTGAGGGAGTCGCGCTCGGCCCGGGTGGTGATCCGGGTCGATTCCAGCTCGGTCCAGACGGGGTTGGGACCCAGTCGCACCTCCTTGGCTCCGACAGTCGTGCCCGTGGCCACATAGGCCTGGAGGCCGGCGATCCGCGCCTCGATGTCCCGCACCGGCTGGCTGTCGGGCTGGTAGCGCGCCAGAAGCTGTTCCCGCTCCGTGCGCAGCTGAAGGATCTGGTCCTGGGCCGACAGGTTCAGGTCCTGCTGCAGGGTGACCTCGGCCGGGGTCAGGGCCTGCTGGGCCTCCAGCGTCTGCAGCCGGCGGGCCGCCTGGTTCAGCTGGTTCTCGACCGACAGCTTCTCGGCCAGGGTGGTCTGGTAGACGGTGGCGAGCGCCGTCTTCGAGGCGGCGAAATCGCCGATGTCGTTGGAGGTCAGGAAGGTTTCATAGGCGGTGTCGACATCGGCCAGTTCGTCCTCGAACACGCGGCGCTGGGACTGGATAGCGGGGGTCGAGCGGTCCTGAAAGACCTCGCGGCGATAGATCAGATACTGGTCGAGGATGGCGTTCAGGACAGCGGCGGACTTTTCGGCGCTGTCACTCTTGAAGCCCAGACCGACGATGGCGCTCTGGGGCGTGGTGGAGATGGACAGGCCCTCATTGATGATCTTGAGCACGTCGCCTTCCTGTTTGGCCACAGGATCGTTCGACGTCTTGCCGGGCGTCTGGAAGAAGGGCAGGCCCAGGGCCCGGACGGCCCGCAGCTTGACCTCGCGGCTGGCGATGATGGTGGCCTCGGATTGCGCCACCTCACCGGGAGCCGGCGGCTGGGACTGCCGGTCGTTCAGGGCCCCGACGCGGGGCTGATAGACATATTCCTGGCCGGCCCCCACGAACAGGCTGGCGCCAGCCGTGTAGGTTTTCTTCAGGGTCAGAATGGCGGCCGTGCCCATCGCCACTATCAGCACGAAGACCACGATCATCACGACCAGTTCGCGGAACAGCAGGCCGATGACGTCGACCAGCCCATAGCGCGGGCGGGCCGGGACATAGGCTGTCGTGGAGGCCGACGAACGCATTGGGGCTGGCGAATCCGGGGATCGGTGAACTGTCCATGATCCTTGGACGGTCGGCGTTAACCATCCATTACCCATGACCGGCGAGGGTCAGGCCATGTTTGATCGGCGACAGATTCTGTGGACCCTCGGGGCCGCCCTGCTGGCCGCGCCGGTCGCGGGGTGCGCCTCGGGACGATCGGCACCGCGCGTCGAGCGGGTCCGCCGAGAGGATTTCGCCGACATCGGCTTTGCCGACTGGACCGATGCAGAGCCGGAATATCTGCTGTTTCCAGGCGACGAGATCGAGGTGGCGACACCGACGGCCACCGAACTGACGCGGACCCTGAAGGTCGGGCCGGACGGACGGATCGCCCTGCCCCTGATCGGTCAGGCCATGGCGGCCGACCGGACCATCGCCGAGCTGGAATACACCCTGTCGGAGGCCTATGCGGCCGAACTGGTGCGGCCGGTGGTCGAGATCACCCTGAAACAGGCCGGGCCGCTGAAGGTCTGGGTGGCCGGCGAGGTGCGGACGCCCGGCGTCTACGACATGCCCGGCGACATCGACGCCTATCAGGCCGTGGTCATGGCCGGCGACTTCCTGCCCAGCGCCCAATCCGGCCAGGTCGCCCTGATCCGGCGCGGGCCCGGCGGGCGGCGGATGATGCGGCCCGTCGACCTGAGGCCACGGCGCGGCGAGGTCGTAGCCCTGCGGCGGGGCGACATCCTGTTCGTGCCGCGCACCACCCTGGGGGAACTGGCCAACTTCTTCACCCAGGTGAGGAACGCCCTGCCGATCGGCTTCAACTATTCGATCAACGGGCAATACCAGAGCTTCTAGGGCGCTGCCGGGTGCCGCGCAGTCTCAGTCAGACAGTCGCGGGCTACCTCCCCGGCTTGTGTCACCTGACACGAAAACACCGTGACATAATCCCCGTGACAAAAAGCCAGACCGTTGAAACAACGGAGAAGTTTGGCGTCTAAAAATCTCACCCCGACGGGATTATCGGAAATTCGGACAAGCCGACATCCCCCGAAATCGGCGCACGACAGACCTGTCAAAGACCACAAACAGAGGCTGGGGATCGAGGCCTGCCCGCGCAAGGCCCCTTGCGGAATAAATTCTCCCCGCCCGAGCTTGAGGCCGTCGTTCCAGTCCCTGTCGGCCGCGGGCGAGATGGCGGAACCCGGCCGGTCTGCATCCCTGTGGGCCGGTGCGCGTTTCGGAAGGCCACAGGATCGATCCGTGCGGAGCCGGCGTGTGCTGCTGTTGTCCTGACGCAGCGGTTCCGGCTTCCGGGGCTCGGTCTGTTCTCGCACCAGTTTTCAGCCCCATGCCCTTTACGGGGACGTCGCTTGAAGGCTCCTCATCGGACCCGCCCCCATGCCCCTGCTCCCATTCCCGGGTCTCGTTCGTCTCGTCCTGCTCGGTGCCGGGCTTGCGGGGCTGGGGGCCTGTGCCTCAGCCCCTGCGCTGCAGACGGTGGAGCTGAACCGCGCCCAGGCCGATCAGGGCGGGGCGACGTTTCGCCAGGGTGTCGGGATGGCGGCCACGGCCCCCCTCGATGACCTGAACCTGCGCCGTCAGGAGGTTCCCGAGATCCTGATCTCGGCCCGCCGGGCACCTTACGCGACCGACGGCCTGCGGAGATGCCGCGCCGTCATGGCCGGTATCGCCGCGCTGGATGACGCGTTGGGCCCCGATGTCGACCAGCCCGAGCCGGAAACGGGCACGGGCGATCAGGCCGCCAATATGGCGCTGGACATGGTGCGCGACACGGCGACCGACTTCATTCCGCTGCGGAGCTGGGTGCGTCGGCTGTCAGGGGCTGCGGCCCATGACCGGGAGGTCCAGGCGGCGATCCGCGCCGGGCTGGTGCGGCGGGGGTTCCTGAAGGGGATCGTGCTGGAGAGGGACTGCGGCGGAACCTGACAGGCCGGCGGAAGGCAGGCAGTCATGCGCACGAGCACCGGGTCGGTCTTGCCGCGTCGTGGAAGTCCGTGCCGGCCGGACGGGCGACCGCGGCTCGCGAGCCTTTGGAGCCGGCCGAAGCAACCTTGATAGATTTGAAGACTTCAGGATTCAGGCGGTCGACCGCGAGTCTGGCGTGCGGCGTGCCCGGTAACCGTGGCTGTCCACTTGGGAAGACGATGATCACACCGCCAACTGACAAAATCCTGATGATCGTCGAGGACGACATGCTGGTCGCGACCAGTCTCCGGGCCGAACTTGAAGACGCCGGCTACCAGATCCTCGCCCTGACCGACCGAATCGCGGACGCACTTGAGGTCGCCCGGGCCGGGGAGCCGGATCTGGCGCTGGTCAATATCCAGCTCGTCGACGGCGACAACGGCATCGAACTGGCCGAGCAGCTGAAGGCGCTGGATATTCCCGTTCTGCTGATCAGCGGGCAAGTCAGCCGCGCACGGTCGGCGAGGACGGTCGCGATGGCCTCGCTGCCGAAGCCCTATGACGCCGCAGACATGGTGCTGGCCGTCGACTATCTGCTGGAGCGCGCCGAAGGACGGCGTTCGCTGCCAAGGCCGGGGGGCCTTGAAGTGTTCGACGAAGACGATTGCGGCCTTACCCCAACGGCCCGGGATCGCCGCGCGGGAGGCATCTAAAGCCTTGCGAGCAGGAGTGCCCTCGCCCGCGGAAGCGACCGGCCGCCCCACGGGACGGAGGTACGGATCGACGGCGCGCCCATACGCGCCTTCGCCGGTGGGCAGCCCGTGTCCCCGAGGCCCGGGTGGACACCTGTCGAGGGCCTGGTCCTAGGCCGCCAGCTTGACCACGCCGGCGTCGATGTAGCGGCGAGCGGCGCGCTGGGCTTCGGCAATTTCCTCGCGTTCCATCTCCTCGGACATCTCGCGGCGATAGACCCGCGCCTCGACCGAGCCCTTCATGGCCGCCAGATTGAAGATCATATGGGCCGAGACCCGGTCCATCGGGCAGCCGCCCGAGCCGGATGAATACATCATGCCCAGGCGGAACAGGGCGTCGCCGTCCATATCCGAGGTCGGCAGGGGCAGCGTGGCCTCCGCGGCTTCCGTTTGCAGTTCCGGCGCGGTTTCTTGCGCGTTCATAACCGTATCCCTTGCGAGGGCGAACGTCCGTTCTGGACCCGCCTTTCGAGACGCGATCAAATACCCCCGGTTTGAAGTTAAAGTTAACAGCGCCGGGAGCCGCAAATTCTTTTCAGTAAAGGGGAAATGAATACTGGCGGCGTCGTTCACAGCTCGGAAATATACCATCAACGCCTGATTCACGCCGGGTATCCGGGAGGTTAACGCGCCCGCTGGCCGAACAGCACTTTGCGGGCATCCTCTGCCGCCTTGCCGGACGCGGCCAGATTGCTGCGCAAGGCCTCTCCGACGGCGCGGCCGGCCTGGACCGCCGGCCGGTCCCCGACCCGCTTCATCCACGCGGCGAGATGGGGGAAGTGCGCCAGATCCTGGCCCTGATGCTCGGGCAGGATCCACGGCCAGGCGGCCATGTCGGCGATGGAATAGTCGCCGGCCAGATAGTCGCGGTCGGCCAGACGGCGGTCCATGATCCCGTACAGACGGTGGGTCTCGTCGGTATAGCGGCGGACGCCATAGGCGATCTGGCGCTGGTCCTTGATGATCGCCGGGGCGTACTGGCGGAAATGGTGGGTCTGGCCGGCCATGGGGCCGAGGCCGCCGACCTGCCAGAACAGCCACTGGTCGATCTCGGCGCGCTGGCGGATGTCGGTCGGATAGAAGCGGCCGGACTTGTTGCCCAGATACTGGAGGATCGCCCCGCTTTCGAAGATCGAAAGGGGTTCGCCCCCGGGGCCGTCCGGATCGACGATGGCCGGCATGCGGCCGTTGGGGCTGAGGGCCTGGAATTGGGGCGTGAACTGTTCGCCCGTGCCGATGTTCACGGGCTGGACCTCATAGGGCAGGCCCATTTCCTCCAGCGCGATGGAGACCTTCCAGCCGTTGGGCGTGGGCCAATACCAGAGCTGGAGGGGGGCGGTCATGGGCGGTCTCCGTCGGGGGCGAACTCCTGATCTGGGTTACCGGGCCACGGGCCGCAAGGCGGTGTCTGGATCGGGGCCGTCACGGACCGCCAGATCGTGCAGGCAGCCATTCAGCCGCCGTTCATGGACGGGGGCCGAGCGTGACGGTGAGCCGCCGGATCCGGCGTGCGGGGAAGACGAGACATGAAATCGATGCTGACGGCCTTTGCCGCCCTGACTGCCCTGGCCCTGCCGGCCGGACTGCCGACCGTGGTGATGGCCCAGGAGGAGGCCCGGTTTGAGCAGGCCCGGCCGTCGAATGACGCGGGCGGACGCGGGCGGCGCGAACAATCCGGCGGAGAGTCCGGGCGGGGCGTCCGGCAGGACCGGGCCGAACGCCCGGCACAGCCGGACCGCAGCGGCGGCGGCGGCCAAAGCCGCCGGGACCGCGGGGGCAGCGAGCGGGGTGGCGGCGACCAGGGCCGGGGCGAGCGCCCTCGCTTCGGCGAGGAGCGCGGGGGCGGCAACCGCGGCGAGGGCCGCGGGGGCTGGACGCGACCCGACACCCCGACCTCGCCTGTGGTCACGCCACCGTCCCAGGACCGGGGCTCACCGGGTCGTGACCGGAATCGGGACCGTCCGGACCGGCCCCGGGGCAATGAGGGCCGCGATCGCAACGGCGGCTGGACCGGCGGCGACCGGAGCGGCCGGGATCGCAACGACGGCCGCGACCGGAACAATGGCGGCTGGAACGGCGGCCAGAACAACGGCGGCTGGGATCGCGACCGCAACAACGGCGGGCGAAACTGGAGTAACGACCGTCAGGGCCGTCGCGACTACGACGGCTTCAGGAATCGGTGGAACCAGAACGACTGGCGCCGCGACTGGAATCGCAGCCGCAGTCACGACTGGTGGCGCAATGACCGGGGCTTCCGCGGCTATACCGGCTTCCGGTCCGGATTCTACTTCGCGCCCAACTATGGCTACTACGCCGTGCCCCGGGCCTATTTCGGCCAGCGCTGGTACCCGGGCAGCTACCTGCCGTCGATCTTCTGGCGCTACAGCCTGAATGACTACCGCACCTATGGCCTCGGCTATCCGCCGCCGGGGACGCAGTGGGTCGCGGTGGACACGACGATCTATCTGATCGACAGCCGCGACGGCTACATCATTGAGGTCATCCACGACGCCTGGCGCTGGTAGCGCCAGGCCCGGGGCCGGCCGGGATCAGCCGCAGTCGACGCTGCGGATGATGCCGGTGGCCTCGTCGTAACGGATGTTCAGACGGTTCGGCCGATAGTCCTCGGTCGCCGCACAGGTGGTGCAGACGAAGCGGACATCGGCCCCCTGGACGAAGCTGACGGCCGCCCGGTTGCGGCCGATCAGGCTTTTCGAGGCTTCGGCGTCGCACCGGGCGGGGCCCCCGACCCCGTCAGGGCCCGGGGCGGCGGTGGGCGCGCAACCCGCCGTCAGGGCCGCGGTGGCCGCGACAAGGACGATCAACCGCATCGGACCTGCTCCACGATCTGGGTTTCGGCGTTATAGAAGATGTTCAGACGATAGGGCGAGAAGTCCATCGTCACCGGGCAGGTGGTGCAAACCACCCGGCGATTGACGACCTCGACCGGGACGGGGATCTCGCTGCGGGGGCGACCGACCAGATATTGCAGCTCGCGCGCCTTGCAGAGGTCGCCGTCATTGTCAGGCATGCGGCTGCCGACGGGCGGGTTGGCCTCGGCCCGCTCGACCACGGCGGGTGCGGGGGCAGGTGGGGCAGCGGGCGGCGAGGCACAGGCCCCGACGAGGAGGGCGGCGATCAGGCCGCCTTTTCCCAGCGCCCCTCGTCCGACTGTTTCCAGTAGGCCAGGTTGGCCCCCTGCCCTTTCAGGCCCTTCCAGCGCTCGCGCGCGCGGTGCAGCGCGGTCTCGTCGCGGCCGTCGAAGATGATGAAGCATCGCTCGAACTCCTCTGTGAGGCTCATGTCTGAACTGTCGACGATGAACAGCGCCTGAGACCCGTTCGGGTTCTCGTTGCCAGCGGTCAGCAGGATGGGCTGGCGGTCCGCATGGGGCTGATCCGACAGGCCGTGGGCGAGGAAGCTGTCCTCGCGCCACGTCCAGAGGTGTTCGTCGATGTCGGCCCGGGTGCCCGGATCAGCGACCCGCACCCGGGCGCGCCAGCCGCGCTGGAGCGTCCGGTCCAGCAGCTCGGGCAGGACCTGGTCCAAGGTGGATCGCTCCAGATGGTAGAACCAGATTTCGCCCGCGCCGTCAGCCATCCGGTCAGTTCTCGTATTTGTCGGCCACCATGCGGTCCAGCAGGCGCACGCCCCAGCCCACAGGGCCGTCGGGCACGGTCGGACGGGTGGACTTGGTCACCCAGGCCGTGGGGGCGATGTCGATGTGGGCCCACGGCACGCCATTGGTGAAGCGCTGCAGGAACAGGCCGGCCGTGATCGAGCCGGCGTCGCGGCCGGCCGAGTTCTTCACGTCGGCATTCACGCTGTCCATGATCTTGTCGTACTGCGGCGGCAGCGGCATGCGCCAGACATTCTCGTTGACCTTCGGGCCGGCCGCCAGGATGCTGTCGGCAAGGTCGTCCGAGTTCGAGAACACCCCGGCGTAATCCAGGCCGAGGGCCACGATCATGGCCCCGGTCAGGGTGGCCAGATCGACCATGAATTTCGGCTTGAACCGGTCCTGGGTGTACCAGAGGGCGTCGGCGAGGACGAGGCGGCCCTCGGCGTCGGTGTTGATGATCTCGACCGTCTGGCCGGACATGGAGGTGACGATGTCGCCGGGGCGCTGGGCGTTGCCGTCGGGCATGTTCTCGACGAGGCCCAGCACGCCGACGGCGTTGACCTTGGCCTTGCGGCCCGCAAGAGCGTGCATGAGGCCGGCCACCGCGGCGGCACCACCCATGTCCCAGATCATGTCCTCCATGCCGGCGGCGGGTTTGATGGAGATGCCGCCGGTGTCGAAACAGACGCCCTTGCCGACGAAGGCGATGGGCTGATCGCCCGGCTTGCCGCCGTTCCACTGGATCACGGCCAGCTGGCTCTCGCGCACGGAACCCTGACCGACGCCCAGCAGGACGTGCATGCCGAGCGCCGCCATTTCCTTTTCGCCGAGGATTTCGACCTTCAGGCCGAGGCGTTCCAGTTCCTTGACCCGGCGGGCGAACTCGGCCGGATACAGGACGTTGGCGGGCTCTGCGACCAGATCACGCGAGAAGGTTACGGCCTCGGCCACCGCGTTCAGGGGTTCCAGCGCCTTCGTCGCGGCGGCCACATCAGCGGTGACAATGTTGACGGTCTGGACCGAGGGGATTTTTTCCGGCTTTTCCTTCGTGCGGTATTTGGCGAACCGATAGGCGGCCAGGCGGACGGCGAAGGCGGCCCGGGCGGCCTGTTCGGCGGAGAGATGGCCGAGATCGAGGGTCAGGGTCTCGGCCCCGGACAGCTTGACCGCGTGATACGCAGCGCCTGCTGCGGTCTCGATCGCCAGATCGTCGAGCTTGCCGCTCTCGCCCGCGCCGACCAGAACCACCGTGTCAGCCTTGATGCCTTGGGGAGCGGCGACGACGAGGCTGGAGTTCGGCGCGCCGGTGAAACGGCTGGAATTCATCGCCCGGGTCAAGGTCCCCGAGGTCGCCTTGTCGTGTTCCCCTCCGGACCCGGCCAGGGCGCGGCCCTCATGAACGAGAATGGCGAGGGCTTGCGAGACGCCGGCTTCGGCGACGAAGGCGATATTCATGAACTCAAAACTCCGGCCGGGATCGGGACCCGGTCATTGATACTGTCAAGTTGGCGATACTGTGAAGGTGGGTCCGCGCGCCATTGTCGGCACCGTCCCGGGCTGTGTATTAGATGCGCCGCAACGTCCGCGCCCGCAACCGGGTGATTTTGTCGCCCGCATGACCCTGATTCAACGTTACCTTTTTCGCCAGATCAGCCTGCCGGTTCTCGCGGCATGCGGGTCGCTGGCCGGAATCGGCATCCTGAGCCAGACGCTGGATCAGCTGGAAGTCATCGTCGAGCGCGGCCAGAGCGTCTGGGTCATGGTAAAGCTGACCCTGCTGGCGGTGCCCCAGCTGTTCGCCGTCATCCTGCCGATCGGCCTGTTCGTCGGGGCCCTGGTCGCCCTGACCCGCTTGCAGCGCGAGCAGGAGCTGACCGCCGCCTCGGCCAGCGGCATGACCCGCTGGCAGATGATCGAGCCGGCCGCGCGGCTGGCCCTCGCGGTCGCGGCTGTCGTTCTGGTCACCAATGTCGTGGTCCAGCCCTGGGCCCAGCGGACCGCCCGGGCCCAGGCCTTCGAGATCCGCACCGATCTGGCCGCCCTGCTGGTCGAGGAGGGCCGGTTCGTCCAGGGGCCCAACGGCCTGACCGTCTATGTGCAGCAGATCGAGCAGAACGGCCTGCTGAAAAACCTGTTCATCTACATCGAGGACGGCGAGCGGGTAACCACCTGGGACGCGGCCGAGGCCCGCTTCGGGCGGGTGGAGGGCCAGCCGGTGCTGTCGATGACGGAGGGCTCATGGCAACAGTACAGCGCCAGCGGTGTGCTGCAGCAGCTGTCCTTCGGCGGCTATGTGTTCCCGCTGGGCCCCTATGTCAGCGATGACGAGCGGATCCGTTACAAGCCGGCCGATCTGTGGATGACGGAATTGTTCGACCCGACTTCGGGGCTGGTGCGCGACACCGCCCCCCGGGCAGAACTGCTGGCCGAGGCCCACTCACGGCTTTCGTCCCCACTCTACGCCCTGGCCGCCATGGCCATGGCCCTGACCGCTATCCTTGGCGGCGGGTTCAGCCGGACGGGCTACGGGCTCCGCGTCGCCAAGGCCTCGGCCGCCTTCCTGCTCGTGCGGATCGTCGGCTATGCCATCGTCGCAGCCAGCGCCTGGAACGGCTGGCTCAACCTTTTCCAGTATCTGCTGCCGCTGGCGGCAACGGCCTTCGCCCTGCGGCTCATGTTCCGGCCAATGAAGCCCCGGCGCGGTTGGGGCGGTACCCCGGTCTGGTGGAAGGCGCGGTTCGCATGATCGCCCTCGGCTCCCTCGCCTCCGCCCCCCGCCACATCCTGAGCGCCCTGACGCTGGGCCGGATCGAGCGCTACGTGCTGATCCAGCTGGCCCGGTCGCTGGGCGTGGCCCTCGCCGTCATCGCGGCCCTGGTGATGCTGATCGATTTCGTCGAGATCTCGCGCGGTCCGGGATCGGACATGGATCTGTCGGGCGTGCGGATTCTGGGCCTGATGCTGCTGAAGTCACCGGCAGTGATCGTGCAACTGCTGCCTTTTGTCTTCCTGTTCGGGACGCTCGCGGCCTTCGTTGGACTGAACCGGCGCAGCGAGCTGGTGGCGATGCGGGCTGCCGGCGTCTCGGCCTGGCGATTCGTCCTGCCGGCGGCGGGGGCGGCGTTTCTGGCCGGAGTCCTGACGGTCACCGCGATCGGCCCGGTGGCAGCCTCGGCTGACGGCCTGTTTCAGCGCGAGCGGGCACGGATCTCCGGCTCCGTGCGGGGCGCGGAGGCGCAGGAGGCGATCTGGCTGCGCGAAGGCGAGGGCCAACGGCAGATGGTGATCCGTGCCGGTCGTCAGGACCGCGCCAACGCCCGCCTGCTGGACGTGACCTTCTTCATCTACACCACCGATCCCAACGGGCGGCGAGCCTTCACCGAGCGGATCGACGCGCCATCGGCCAGCCTGAGCGCCGGGCGCTGGCGGCTGTTCGACGCCGTGGGGGCCCAGACCGGCCAGCGCGCGGTCCGCTATGCCACCCTCGACCTGCCGTCCGCTCTCGCCGACGAGGAGGCTTTCGAGCGATTCGCCCGGCCCCAGTCGACGCCGTTCTGGTCCCTTCCCGGCCAGATCCGGCGGATCGAGGACGCGGGGTTTTCGTCCACAGCCTACCGTCTCAAACTCCAGTCCCTGCTGTCCACACCCCTGGCGTTCGCGGCCATGACCATCCTGGCCGCGGCCTTTTCGCTGCGGCTGATGCGGCTGGGCGATCTGGCGCGCATGTCCGGGGCCGCCGTGGTGCTGGGCTTCGCCTTCTTTTTCCTGAACCAGTTTTCGGCGGCCATGGGCGCGGCCGAAGTCGTGCCCCCCTTCGTCGCGGCCTGGCTGCCCACCGTCCTGACGGCGCTCGCCGCCTTCACCTTGCTGTTCTATACCGAAGACGGCTAAGCGACCCCCGGCATGGGGGCCTGAAGGAACGGTTTGACGCATGGGGGCTGACGCCGCCGTCTCTCGCATACGCGCCCTGCGCCGCCGGCTTCTGGCCGGGGCGGCGCTTCTGGCCGTCCTGCCCGGGACCGCCCTGGCCCAGACCGCGGTGCCTCCTCCGGTGACGGCGACGCCTGTGACGGCTGACGACGGACTGTCGAGCGACGCCCTCTATATCGACGCGGACACGGCTTCTCGCGAAGGCGATGTGATCACCGCGTCCGGTGAAGAGGAACGCCTCTACGCGCGGTTTCAGGGCCACACCCTGCTCAGCCGCCGCCTGACCTATGATCTGGCCCGTGGCATCGGCACGGCGAGCGGCGAGGTCGAGCTGACGGACCCGGCGCGAAACACGGTATTCTCCAGCCAGCTGGAGCTCGGTTCGGACTTGACGGCCGGCGTGGCCGTCGATTTCGCCACGCGTCTGGCCAACGGGGCCAGTCTGATGGCGGCCACGGCGGTTCGCCGCTCCGAAAACGTCAATGAGCTGAACTACGCCCTGTTCACCCCCTGCCCGATCTGCGACGCGGACGGGAATCCGAAACAGCCCAGCCTGTCGATCCAGGCCGAGAAGGTCATCCAGGACGAGGAACTGCGGGCGGTGCTGTATCGCAACGCCGTCTTCAAACTGGGCGGGGTGCCGGTCTTCTATACGCCGTTCTTTGCCCATCCCGATCCGACGGTGGACAGGGCCTCGGGCTTTCTGGTGCCCACCTTCAACTATGACGACGGTCGCGGCCTGTCGGTCGAGACCCCCTATCTGCGGGTGGTTTCACCGTCCGAGGACTGGCTGATCAGCCCCCAGTTCAACACCCGGGTCGTGCCCTTCCTGAACCTCCAGTGGCGGCGGCGGTTCGCCGACGGCACGGTCGTGGCGCGCGGCGGCTACACCCTGGCCCGCAACTTCGGCAACTTCGACCTCGACGGCGACGGCGACGCCGAAAGCAACGTTGACTTCGGCGACCGGACCAGCCGCAGCTATTTCCTTGCCCACGGCCGCTTCGATCCAACGGGGCCCTGGCGCTGGGGCTTCACCGCCGAGCGCACCTCGGACAAGACCCTGTTCGATCGTTACGACATCCAGGACCCCTATCAGGACAACGGCCTGTACTATGGCGATCAACGCCGCCTGATCAGCCAGCTGTATGCCGAGCGGCAGACCGACCGGTCCTACCTGTCAATCGCGGCCTTCTCGATCCAGAGCCTGCGGGTCACCCAATTCAACGACATCACCCCGGCGTTGAACGTGTTCGAATCGGACGGGGCCCTGCCGCTGGTGGCCCCGCTGATCGACGCGCGGTGGGAACCCGGTCAGACAATTCTGGGCGGACGCCTGCGGCTGAAGGGATCCGCCGTGTCCCTGTACCGCGATGACTATTTCGGCAGCCCGGTGCTGCGGCCCGGAGTCATTCCGACCGGGTCGACGGCCGGACTGCCCGGCGTCGACAGCCGCCGGGTGACGGGCCAGTTCGACTGGCGCCGCAGCCTGACCTCGCCGGCCGGTGTCAGGTACGAAGCGTTTGTGGACGGTCGGGTTGACGCCTATTCGATCGCCGACCTGCCGCCGTTGGCGGGCCCGACTGACGAGACGATCACCCGCCAGCGGGCCACGCTCGGGCTGGACGTCAGTTACCCGCTGATCCGTCGCTTCCGGGGCGGGGCCGACCTGATCCTGGAGCCCATGGGTCAGGTTTCGCTGTCCACGGACCCGGACCTGGATGCCCGGATCCCGGTCGAGGACGCCCAGACCCTGGAGCTCGACCAGTCCTCCCTCTTCCGGGTCGACCGGTTTCCGGGACACGATCTGCTGGAAGGCGGTGCCCGGATCACCGCCGGCCTGCGCACGACCCTGCGCTGGAGCGAGGCGCAGAGCGCGAGCCTGTTCGTGGGCCGCAGCATGCGCGATTCGAATCAGGATGGCTTTCTCGTGCCCATCCCGGACGATCCCGGCCGTCTCTATGATCCGACCGGACTGGCCCGGCAAACGTCGGACTGGGTGGTGCAGGCAGACTTCAGGCCCTCGGACCGGATCCGGGGCTGGGGCCATACCACGCTGGACGGCTCGGGCGATGTGCGCCGCGCGGAAGCGGCGGTGGACGGCCGCTGGGGTCGGCGCAACCTGGCCACCGTCAGCTATATCATCGACCGGTCCAATCCGGTGAACGGGCCGCTGAACCGGAACTATGACTTCGTGCAACTGGCCGGGCAGCAGTTCATTCATGGCAACTGGGGCGTGACGGTCGCCGGGATTGCGGATCTGGAGCGGGATCTGATCACGCGGTCCGAGGTCGGCCTGCTGTTTGACGACGACTGTTTCCGCATCGAGGTCGGCTACCGCCGCGACAACACCCGGGTGCGACCGACCGGACCTTCGGACGGCGTTTTCTTCCGTCTAAACCTCGCCACTTTTGGAGGGTCAGGCTATGGATCAAACGGCTTGCGTTAGGCATGACGCGTGAAGACGTGCGCCGACCCCCTCTCCGGATGGCGGAAGCAGGCTCGAAGGAACCAGGACTGACCATGGGTTTGATGCGTTTTACGACCGGGGTCGCACTGGCCGCACTGGTCGCGGGTTCAGCGATGGCCCAGACCGCCCCGAACAGCTCCGCGGCCGGCACGCTGGATCCCGCTTCGGGAGCGGCTGCAACGGGCGCACCTGCTCCCCGGCCCGAATTCAGACTGGCGGACGGCATCGTGGCCACGGTCAACGATCAGGTCATCACCGGCTTCGATGTGCGTCAGCGGATGCTGAGCGTCATCGCCATGAGCCAGGTCCAGCCGACCGAGGAAAACCTGCCTGCGATCCAGCAGCAGGCCCTGCAGTCCCTGATCGAGGAGCGGCTGCAGGCCCAGGAGATCGCCAACTACGAGTCCCTTGTGGTGTCCGACGAAGAGGTGGATCGCGAGATCGCCGCCATGGCCCAGGACGCCGGGACGACGCCCGAGAACTATATGGCGTTTCTGGAACAGGGCGGCATCCGGCCGGATGCCCTGCGCGCCCAGCTACGGACCGAGATCGGCTGGCGCGACCTGGTCGGGGGACGGTTCAATTCGCGCTCGCGGGTCAGCCGCACCCAGGTCGAACAGGCCCTGCGCCAGCTGAACGAGGCGGCCGCCAAGCCCCAGTATCTGGTCGGCGAAATTTATCTGGAAGCCAACCGGGTCGGTGGCCAGCAGGCGGCACTGAACGGGGCCGAACAGCTGGTGCAGCAGATGGTCCAGGGGGCACCGTTCCAGGCGGTGGCGCGTCAGTTCTCGGCGGCCCCGTCCGCTGCGCGCGGCGGTGACGCCGGCTGGATCGTCCAGGGCACCGTCCAGCCGGCCCTCCAGGCCGCGCTCGAAGTCCTTGAGGTCGGGCAGCTGTCGCGCCCCATCCCGGTCGAGGGCGGGGTCTATATCATCTATATGCGCGACAAGCGTTCGGGCGCTGCGACCAGTCTGGTTACGCTGAAACAGGCCATGATCGAATTGCCCGACACCGCCGGCGCGGCCGAGGTGGCGGCGGCCTCGGCCCGCCTGGAGGCCCTGCGGCCGACCCTGACCTGCGACAACATTCTGCAGCGCGCGACCTCGGAGACGGGCCTGCTGGGCTCGGATCTGGGCGAGAGCGATGTGGCCGATCTGGCCCCGCAGTTCCAGCAGGTGGCCCGCTCGGCCGATGTCAATACCATCAGCAGCCCCGTGCGGACGCCGCTGGGCCTGCACCTGCTGGCCGTCTGCGGCAAGCGGGTGGGCGGGGCCGATGCGCCGACCTATCGTGAGGTCGAGAGCCGGCTGCAGAACCAAAATCTGGCCATGCTGGCGCGGCGCTACATCCGCGACCTGCGGGCCGACGCCCTCATCGAGATGAAGTAGGCGGATGGCGGCGACCTTCGGGACCGAGCCGCCGCTGATCCTGACGTTGGGCGAGCCGGCGGGCGTCGGTCCGGAGATCATCGCCCGCGCCTGGAGCGCGACGGCAGCGGAAGCGCCGTTTGCGGTGATCGGCGACGCGCGGTTGCTGGCCTCGCAAGGGGTGCCTGTGGTGGAGATCGGCGCGCCGTCCGACGCCCCGTCAGTGTTTGGCCGAGGCCTGCCCGTCCTGCATCACCCTGCCCCCGCCCCGGTCGAGCCCGGCCGGCCGGATCCGCGCAATGCTCCGGTCGTCGCCGACTGGATTGAGCGGGCCGTGGCGCTGGTTCTTGCGGGAGAGGGCTCGGCCGTCGTGACCGCCCCGATCGCCAAGGCCCCTCTCTATGCCGCCGGGTTCCGCTTTCCGGGCCACACCGAGTTCATCGCCGAGCTGACCGCTGACGCGCCGTATGCCGGGACGCGGGGGCCGGTGATGATGCTGACGGCGCGGGATCTGCGGGCCTGTCTGGTGACGATCCATGTGGCGCTGGATCAGGTGCCGGAGCTGATCACGGCCGAGCGCGTCTCCCGCACCGCCCGGGTGGTGCATGAGAGCCTGAAGCGGGATTTCGGGATCGCCCGGCCACGGCTGGCGCTGGCCGCCCTGAATCCCCACGCCGGCGAGGGCGGGGCCCTGGGCCTGCAGGAGCGGACCATCCTGACGCCCGCCGCCGAGGCCCTGCGCGCCGAGGGGATCGACATCACCGATCCGCGGCCGGCCGACACGATGTTCCACGACGAGGTCCGGGCGACCTATGACGCCGCCATCTGCCTGTATCACGACCAGGCCCTGATCCCGGTCAAGACGCTGGACTTCTGGGGCGGGGTCAATGCCACCCTGGGCCTGCCGATCCTGCGCACGTCGCCCGACCACGGCACGGGGTTCGATATCGCCGGCAAGGGCGTGGCGCGGGCCGACAGCCTGATCGCGGCGATCCGTCTGGCGGCGACCATGGCGGCGGCGCGGGCGGCGGGCTAACAGGGGCGGGTGACCAACCTCCCTCCCCTGCGCGAATCGCTCGAGGCCCACGGGCTGCTGGCCAAGAAGAGCTTCGGCCAGCATTTCCTGCTGGACCTGAACATCACCCGCAAGATCGTGCGACTGGCCGGGCCGTTCGAGGGCCGGGCGGTGATCGAGGTCGGGCCGGGCCCCGGCGGCCTGACGCGGGCGATCCTCGAGAGCGACGCCGGCAAGGTCGTTCTGATCGAGAAAGATCCCCGCTTCCTGCCGCTGCTGGCCGAGCTGGACACCGGCGACGGGCGGCTGGCGATCGTCGAGGCCGACGCGCTGAAGGTCGACCAGTCGAAGCTGGTCGAGGGACCGGCCCATGTCGTGTCGAACCTGCCCTACAATGTCGGCACGCCCCTGCTGATCGACTGGCTGACGGGGACCTGGACGCCCGTGGCCATGACCCTGATGTTCCAGAAGGAGGTGGCCGAGCGGATCGTGGCCGCCCCCGGCGACGACGCCTATGGCCGGCTGGCGGTGATCGCCCAGGCCGTGGCCGAGGCGCGGATCGTGATGCATCTGCCCGCCGCGGCCTTCACCCCGCCGCCCAAGGTCGCCTCGGCGGTCGTGCACCTGATCCCCCGGGCCGACCGGCCCGATGCCGCGACGCTGAAGCGGCTGGAGCGGGTGACCGCCGCCGCCTTCGGCCAGCGGAGGAAGATGCTGCGCTCCAGCCTGAAGACCCTGGGCGGGGGCGCGCTGTGCGACGCGGCCGCCATCGATCCGGACGCCCGCGCCGAGACCATCGACATCGCCGGCTTCCTGAGGCTGGCCGGAGCGCTGACGTCGTGAATACAGAGATTGAGCCCTTCCGCGCCATCACCATCAGCCGGCTGGCCCACGCCCTGAAGGCCGAGGGGCGGTCGGTGATCCATATGGAGTTCGGCCAGCCCTCGACCGGGGCCCCGCCCGCCGCCATTGCCGAGGCCCACCGCGTGCTGGATGTCGACGGAATGGGTTACTGGGAGAGCGCCCCGCTGAAGGCCCGGATCGCCCGGCTGTATGATGAGCGGTACGGGGTCTCCGTCTCGCCCGACCAGCTGCTGCTGACCAACGGGGCCTCGCCGGCCCTGGTGCTAGGCCTGTCGTCGCGGTTCGCGCCGGGCGACCGGATCGCCATGGCCCGGCCGGGCTATGTCGCCTACCGCAACACGGTGAAGGCGCTGCGGATGGTGCCGGTCGAGATCGCCTGCGGGCCCGACGACCACTACCAGCTGACCGCCGCCGCGCTGGAGGCGCTGGATCCGGTGCCCGCCGGGGTGATCATCGCCAGCCCCGCCAACCCGACCGGATCGGTGATCGCGGCCGACGAGCTGGCCGCCATCGCCGGGGTCTGCGCGCGCAAGGGGATCCAGATCCTGTCGGACGAGATCTACCACGGCCTCAGCTATGTCGGGCCGCAGCCGTCGATGCTTCAGTCCGCGCCGGACGCCATGGTCATCAACAGCTTCTCCAAATACTGGAGCATGGCCGGGTGGCGGCTGGGCTGGCTGCTGGTGCCGCACGCCCATATCGAGCGGGCGCGCGCCTATATCGGCAATCTGTTCCTGACCGCGCCGTCGCTGAGCCAGCACGCGGGCCTCGTGGCCATGGACGAGCACGCCGTGCTGGAGGGCCATATCGAGGTCTATCGCCGCAACCGGACCCTGATGCTGGAGGCCCTGCCCGGCCTCGGCCTGAAGTCGATCGCTCCGCCGGACGGAGCCTTCTACATCTGGGCCGACATCGGCCATCTGACCGACGACAGCGTGGCCTTCTGCGAGCAGTTGCTGCGCGACACCGGCGTGGCCACAGCCCCGGGCGTCGACTTCGACCCCGTCGACGGCCACCGCTTCATGCGCTTCAGCTTCGCCGTCTCGACCCCCGAGATCGAGGAGGCCCTGCGGCGGATCACCCCGTGGTTCGAGGGCCGGCGTGGACTCCGCGCAAGACCGGGCTAGTCTTTCGCCGCGCGGGTAGAGGGCAGATGGCGAAGCTGATCTACGGGTTGAACCAGTCGCTGGACGGGTACGTCGATCACGACGGCTTCAGGCCGGACGCCGTCCTGTTCCGGCACTTCATCGACCACATGGGCCGGGTCACAGGCAGTCTCTACGGCGGGCGCATGTACGAGATCATGCGCTACTGGGACGAGGATCGGCCGGAGTGGGGCGAGGCGGAATGGGACTACGCCCGGGCGTGGCGCGACCGTCCGAAGTGGGTCGCCTCCCGATCGCATGCGTCGGTGGGCCCGAACGCCACCCTGCTGAAGGGGGATCTGGAGACGGCGATCCGGACGCTGAAAACGGAACAGGACGGCGAGATCGAGGTCGCCGGCCCGGCCCTGGCCGCGATCCTCACCCCGCTGGACCTGATCGACGAATATCAGATCTACCTGCACCCCGTCGTGCTGGGCGGCGGCACGCCCTTCTTCAAGGCGGCCCGGCCTCCCCTGAAGCTGGTCAAGACAGAGCCGATCGGCGAGTCGGTGTTGCGGCTGACCTACGCCCCGGCCTGACGGGCGTCAGACCGCCTCGGCCAGAAGCGCGGCGCGATAGCCGTCGACCCAGGTGTTGCGGAAGGTGCGCGAGCGCTCGGCGTGGTAGATGTGGGCCAGCTCGGCGTAGCTGCGGTCGAAGTCGTCGTTGACGAAGACGTAGTCGAAGGCGCGGCAGTGCTCGATCTCGCCCTTGGCGTTGCGGATCCGGCGCTCGATGACCTCCGGGGCGTCCTGGGAGCGGGTGACGAGGCGGCGGCGCAGCTCCTCGAGGCTGGGCGGAAGGATGAAGACGCGGACGGCGTCCTGCGGGCATTTGGAGGCGATCTGGGCCGCGCCCTGCCAGTCGATGTCAAACAGGACGTCCCGGCCCTCGGCCAGGGCCCGGTCAATGGGGCCGCGCGGGCTGCCGTAGCGGGCCCCGTGCACATCGGCCCATTCGAGGAAGGCGTCGGCGTCGATCAGGCGCTGGAACTCTTCGGGCGAGACGAAATGATAGTCGCGGTCGGCCACCTCGCCCGGGCGGATGGCCCGGGTGGTCATGGAGACCGACAGCTCCAGCCCGCCGTGATCGGCCATCAGGCGACGGCACAGCGAGGTCTTGCCGGCCCCGGAGGGGCTGGCCACGATCAGCAGGACGCCCCGGCGGGGCGTACGTTCATTCGACATTCTGGACTTGCTCTCGAAGCTGCTCAATCACCGCCTTCAGGTCGAGCCCGACGGCAGTCAGGGCTGTGGTCGCCGATTTTGAGCATAATGTGTTCGCCTCGCGCATGAACTCCTGAACGAGGAAGTCCAGCTTGCGGCCGGCGGGGGGCTGATCCAGCAGGAGCCGGGCCGAGGCGACGTGGGCGGTCAGCCGGTCCAGCTCCTCGCGCACATCGGCCTTGGTGGCGAGAGCCGCGGCTTCCAGCACGATCCGGTCCTGAAGCCCCGGCGTATCGGGGACGAGTTCGGCCATGCGGCGGGCGAAGCGGTCGCGGACGGCGGCGGTCTGGGCCTCGGCCTCGATGGCCGAGGTGGCCGTGAGGGCCGCGATCCGGTCGACGAAGGCCTCGATCACCGGACGGAGCTGGTCACCCTCCCGCTCCCGCGAGACTTTCAGCGCATCGAGCGCCTGTTCGATGGTCGCGGCCATGGCGGTCTCGACGGCCGCCCGGGCCTCGGGGTCGTCGACGAACTCTTCCAGATCCAGCACGCCGCGCAGCCCCAGCAGGCCGTCGGCGGACGGGGGTGTGGCCCCCTCCTCCGCCAGCTGGTTGGCGAGGGCCAGATAGCGGGCGAGGACCGCCTCATTGACCCGCAGGGCGGACACATCCCCCTCGGCGCGCCGGGCCTGGACCCCAACGGTGACCTGGCCCCGGGCCAGTCGGGTCTGGGCCGCCGCCTTGGTCAGGCGCTCCAGATTGTCAAAGCCGTTCGGGCCGCGAAAGCGGACCTCCAGATTGCGGCCGTTGACGCTGCGGGCCTCGACCGCCCAGGTCCAGCCGTCCAGCGCGCCCTCGGCCCGGCCGAAGCCGGTCATGCCGGACAGCACGCTCACGGTCCGTTCGCGGGGACGGGCCGGGCCGCCGGGGTCGCCGGACGCAGGGCCCGCGACGGGGTCACCGCGCCCGGGGCCTGCATGGTGATGACCGCTTCTCCGGACGGCATGGGTTCAGGGGCCGTCGCCGGCGGGGTCCCGGCGGGGGGCGGAACAACGGTGCCCGGCGGCAGGGTCTCGGCCGGAGCGGGCTTGCCTGCTTCGATCGCCCGCCAGCGGGCGACATTGCGCAGATGCTCCTCATAGGTCCGGGCAAAGGCGTGGCCGCCCGTGCCGTCGGCCACGAAGAACAGATCCTCGGTGCGCGGGGGGTTCAGCACGGCTGCCAGGGACTGCCGACCCGGATTGGAGATCGGCGTCGGCGGCAGGCCGTCGATCAGATAGGTGTTGTAGCCGGTGTCGCGTTCCAGCTCGGAGCGGCGGATACCTCGCCCGAGCGGCCGGCCTTTGGTGATGCCGTAGATGATGGTGGGATCGCTCTCCAGTCGCATGCCGAGGCGGATGCGGTTGGAGAAGACGGCGGCGACGCGGGGCCGCTCACGGGCCACGCCGGTTTCCTTCTCGACGATCGAGGCGAGGATGACGGCGTCCTCGGGCGTGCGGACGACGGTGTCGGGGCTGCGGGCGGCCCACAGCTCGGCGAGGTTGTCGGCGGCAGCGCGCTGCATCCGGGCGATGACCGAGGCGCGGGTCTCGCCGCGTGCGATCTCATAGGTCTCGGCCCACAGGGTGCCTTCCTCGGGGACTTCCTCGATCGTGCCGGTCAGGATCGGCTCGGCGTTCAGGATGTCCACGGCCTGGGCCGAGGACCAGCCCTCGGGAATGGTGACGAAATGGCGGACCACGCGGCCGTCGGTCAGCAGCCGCAGCACGGAGCGCAGTGAGGCCCCGGTCGGGACCTCGTATTCGCCCGCACGCAGGCGACGGTCCGCCCCGGTCAGGGTGGCGGCGGCCTTGAACATGTCGGTGGAGCGGATCACGCCCGCGTTTTTGAGCCGGGCGGCGATCACCGAGACGCCCGATCCGGAGGGCAGGGTCACGACGGTGGAGTCCCCCTGCCGCGCCGCCGGGCCCGGCGCATAGTAGACGCTCCAGGCCCAGGCGAGGCCAGCGATGAGGAACAGGCTGACCGTCGCGGAGGCCGCGAGGGCCGCCGCCACCAGTCCGGGTCTTCTGGTTGGTGCAGCCCCCCGGCGTCCGAACATCTAGTCGACCTTGCGGAAGATGATGGAGGCGTTGGTGCCCCCGAAGCCAAAGCTGTTGGACATGGCCACATCGATCTCCATCGGCTTGCCCCGGTGTGGCACGAGGTCGATGGCGGTTTCATGCTCCGGATCGTCCAGATTGATGGTCGGCGGCGCGATCTGGTCGCGGATGGCCAGGACGCTGAACACCGCCTCGATCGCCCCGGCCGCGCCCAGCAGGTGGCCGGTCATGGACTTGGTCGAGGACATGGCGAGGTTCTTCGCATGGTCGCCGACCAGCCGTTCGACGGCCCGCAGTTCGATCCAGTCGGCCATGGTCGAGGTGCCGTGGGCATTGACGTAGTCGATGTCCTCGATGGCGATCCCGGCCCGCTTTACCGCCGCCTTCATGGCCCGGTAAGCCCCGTCGCCGTCCTCGGACGGGGCAGTGATGTGGAAGGCGTCGCCCGACATGCCGTAGCCGATCACCTCGGCATAGATCTTCGCCCCACGGGCCCTGGCGTGCTCATACTCCTCGAGCACCAGAACCCCGGCCCCCTCGCCCATGACGAAGCCGGCGTGGCCCCGGTCATAGGGGCGCGAGGCCTTCTCCGGGGTGTCGTTGTAGGCGGTGCACAGGGCCTTGCAGGCGAGGAAGCCGGCGATGCCGATCGGCACGATCGAGCTTTCCGCCCCCCCGGCGACCATGACGTCGGCATCGTCGAAGGCGATCATCCGCGCCGCATCACCGATGGCGTGCACGCCCGAGGCGCAGGCCGTCACCACGGCGTGGTTGGGGCCCTTCAGCTGATGCCGGATCGAGATCTGGCCGCTGACCAGATTGATCAGGGCCGAAGGAATGAAGAAGGGGCTGATGCGACGCGGGCCGCTCTCGGCCAGAATCTGGGCGCTTTCGGCAATGGGGCCGAGGCCGCCGATGCCCGCGCCCATCATGACGCCGGTGCGTTCCTTGTCCTCGTCGGTCGCCGGGTGCCAGTTGGCGTCGTTGAGCGCCTCATCCGCCGCGGCGATGCCGAACAGGATGAAGTCGTCGACGCGCTTGCGCTCCTTGGGCGACATGATCGCGTCGGGGTCGAAGCTGCCGGGGACGTCGGGACCGCCGCCACCGCGCCCGTCCACGCTGGGGACCTCGCCGGCGATGGTGCAGCCGAACCCCTCGGTGTTGAAGGCCGTGATCTGGCGGATGCCCGAGCGACCCTCGACGATCCCCGCCCAGCTGTGTTCGACGCCCGTACCCAGGGGCGTGACAAGGCCGAGACCGGTAACGACGACGCGACGCATGATGTCGGGCTCCTGCTCCGCGAATCCTGAATCCAAAACACTAATGGCCGCCGGGCCTCTCCGCTAGGAGGGCCGGGCGGCCATCAGCAAGCCGATGATCCGGCGGGCGGGATCAGCCGGCCGTCTTCTCGTCGATGAACTTGACCGCGTCGCCGACGGTCTGGATGTGCTCGGCGGCGTCGTCGGGGATTTCGATGTCGAATTCTTCCTCGAAGGCCATGACCAGTTCGACGTTGTCGAGCGAGTCAGCGCCGAGGTCGTCGATGAAGCTGGCCTTTTCGGTGACCTTGTCCGGATCGGCGTCCAGGTGGTCGATGACGATCTTGCGGACGCGTTCCAGGGTGTCGGACATGGGAGTCTCTGCCTTCTAGGGCCGCCCGGGGCGGCGTATTGAGTGTCTGCCGTCTCACGACGGCCCCGCTTGTGCAAGAGGCAACGCCTCGCTGACCCAACCGGTTGCCGCAGCCTTTAGCACACCCCTTCCCGAGGAAAATAGGGCGTTCCTCCCCGGATCAGCGTCGACGGTTGACCCACCACACCAGAGCAGCCCCGGCGAGCGCCATGGGCGCACCATAGATCGCCCAGATAATCTGGCCGGTCATGAAGCTGCCCGGCAGGATGTTGAGACCCTGCAGCACCCAGATGATCCCGACCAGCAGCAGCGGACCTGACAGGACGGTGGCGAGGTAGCGCAGGGCGATCATCGGGCGGGTCCTTCGATCGGCGATCAGATCATCGCCATGCCGCCGTTCACATGAAGCGTCTGGCCCGTCACGTAGGCCGCTTCATCGGACGAAAGATAGACGGCGGCCGCCGCGATCTCGTCGCCCGTGCCCAGACGGCCGGCAGGGATGTTCCTCAGGATGCCCTCGCGCTGCTGGTCGCTCAGCACGTCGGTCATGGGCGAGGTGATGAAGCCGGGGGCGATGCAGTTCACTGTGATGCCGCGTGAGCCGACCTCCTGGGCCAGCGACTTGGAGAAGCCGATCATGCCGGCCTTGGAGGCGGCATAGTTGGTCTGGCCGGCATTGCCGGTGACGCCGACCACCGAGGTGATGCCGATGATCCGGCCCGAACGGCGCTTCATCATCCCTTTCATGGCGGCGCGCGACAGGCGGAAATAGCTTTCCAGATTGACGGTCAGGACGGACTGGAAGTCCTCATCCTTCATCCGCATTAGCAGGCCGTCCTTGGTGATTCCGGCGTTGGCCACGAGGATATCGAGGCCTGCGCCCGCGGCCTCCTCGGCCCGGCCGATCAGGCCGTCGACCGAGTCAGGGTCCGACAGGTTGGCGGCGGCGACGAAGGCCCGCTCCCCCAGTTCGGCGGCGATCTCGCCCAGTACCGCCTCGCGCGTGCCGGAGAGGACAACCGTCGCCCCCTGGGCGTGCAGGGCGCGCGCGATGGCTCCGCCGATGCCGCCGGTCGCGCCGGTGACGAGGGCGGTCTTGCCGGTCAGGTTGAACATCAGATCCTCCGAAGATTCGCCCGGTCCGGGCGCTGCGTTTGCAAAAACAGATACAGGCCGCCGGCGATCAGGCCGAAGGCGAACGATGCGAGGTGGCCGGGCTTGATCCCGGCATGGTCGCTGACGAAGACATCAAGCGCGACACTGACGAGAACGCCGATCACCGCCGCCGCAAAGGCGATACCGGTGCGTGACAGGATCAGCAGACCAGCGCCACACAGCGCCAAATAGGCCTGGGACGCCCCCGAGATATAGGCGTCCGGCTGAAGCAGGGCGGCGGCCATCTGGCCCACGGCCCCGCCGACGAGGCCCAACGCGAGCACGGCGGCGGGGGACAGGTGCCGGGTCAGACCCGCCCCGACCAGGCCGATGACCGCGATGTTGAACAGCATGTGCGGAAACTTCACGTGCAGCCACTGGGACGCCAGCAGCTTCCAGCTATCGCCAAAGGTCAGCGTCTCGCCGAGAAAGGCCCCGTAGGCCGTCAGGTCGCGCGAATGCTGCTGCTGCCAGAGCGGCTGGCCGAGGCTGACGGCGACAACGGCCCACACCAGCAGGATGCTGGCAGCCCAGACCCAGATGGTCGCCGCAGCCCGGGTCACCCGGCTCAGGCCAGCGAAGCGGCGAAGGCCTCGATGTCCTCGGGGCTGTTCAACGCCAGGCTTTCCGCATCCGGAGCGATGCGTTTGGCCATGCCGGTCAGGACCTTGCCGGAGCCGATCTCGACGAAGCGGGTGACGCCGCTTTCGGTGGCCATCCACTCCATCGATTCGCGCCAGCGGACCCGGCCGGTGACCTGTTCGACCAGCAGACGGCGGATCGTGTCGGCGTCACGCTCGGGCCGGGCGGTCACATTGGCGACCACGGCGACGGACGGGGCCATAAGCGTCGCGGCGGACAGGGCCCCGGCCATCTCGTCGGCGGCGGGCTGCATCAGCGGACAGTGGAAGGGGGCCGAGACGTTCAGGGGGATGGCGCGGGCGCCCAGTTCCTTCGCCTTCTCGATGGCGCGGTCAACGGCGGCCTTCTCGCCCGAGATGACGACATTGCCATTGTTGTTGTCATTGGCGACGACGCAGACGCCGACCTCGGCTCCCGCGGCCGCGGCGGCCTCGGCGAGGGCCAGGTCCGTCTTCGGCCCGATCAGGGAGGCCATGGCCCCCTGCCCGACCGGCACCGCGCGCTGCATGGCCTGACCGCGCAGCTTCAGCAGCCGCGCCGTGTCGGTCAGGGACAAGGCCCCGACGGCGGCCAGGGCCGAATACTCGCCCAGCGAATGGCCGGCGACGAAACCGGCGCGATCAACGGCGACCCCGAACTCCTTGTCCAGCACCCGGATGACGGCCAGGGACACGGCCATCAGGGCCGGCTGGGCGTTCTCGGTCAGGGTCAGTTGATCCTCGGGTCCGTTGCGCATGAGGCCCGACAGATCCTGACCCAGCGCCTGATCCACCTCGGCGAAGACCTCGCGGGCGGATCCGAAGGCCTCGGCCAGCGCCGCGCCCATTCCAACCGCCTGGCTGCCTTGTCCGGGGAACAGGAGGGCGAGGGTCATGGGCGGGGTCCGTTGTCCGTTGGAAAGGGCGGAGCGTTAATCCGGTTGCGGTTCCGGTTCAACCGGACGCCGGTCCGGACCGCCCAGGCGGCTGCTCGATCGCCCCATTGTCGGCCATCAGATCCTCGGCGGCGTCGTTGGATGTCGCCACGGCCGGACTCGCTGGCCCCTGTTTCGCAGCAGGCGGCGTTCGCCGGGCCTTGCCCGACCCCGGATGAACGGCCTCGATGGCGTCCTCCCCCTCGCGACCGAACAGACTGCGGATGCGCAGATCGGTCTGCGGGAACGGCACCTCGATACCACTGGCATCCAGCGCGTCGGCGATCAGCCAGGTGTAGGCCGCGTGCATGGCCGCCGGGCGTTTGACGGCCTCCAGCGTCGGCCAGACCAGGAGCTCGAAATCCAGGCTCGAATCGCCGAACCCGATCAGCCAGACCTGACTCTTCCTCTGTTCCGTATCCGGCAGGGTGAAGGGATTGGCCCGGGCCGCCGCCAGCACCGCGTCGCGGACCGCCCCCCGGTCCGAGCCATAGGCGACGGAAAACGGGATGTGGATCCGGCGCGTGTCGCCCTTGAGCGTCCAGTTGGTGACCGGCCCCTCGATCAGGTGAGAGTTCGGGATCAGGACGTTGACGTTGTCGTTGGTGCGGACCCGTGTGGCGCGCGGCCCGATCTCCATGATCGCGCCCCGGACCCCGCCCTCCAGTTCGACATAATCACCGACCGAGATCATGCGATCGAAGATCAGAAACACGCCGGAGACGAACTCCTTGACCACGCCCTGCAGGCCGAGGCCGACACCGATGCCGATGGCCCCGGCGAAGACCGCCAGCGACGACAGGTTCAGGCCGGCGGCCGACAGGGCCAGCATGACCCCGGTGATGACGATCCCGTAGCCTGCCAGCTTTTCCAGCAGATACAGGGCCTGGGTGCTGCGGGCTGCCTTCGCCCGGGCGCGCCGCAGGGCCCGGGTGACCGCCCACTGCAGCACCAGGGCGACGGTCAGGATGATTGCGGCCGTCGCCAGGCCGCCGATCGTCAGGGTGGCCCCCGCCACCTCAAGGACCGGGGTCTCGTCGAGCTTGCCAATGTCCTGCATGCCACGATAGCGCCCGCTCACGGTGAAGGTTCCGGGGCGGTCACTGCGGATTGCCTTGCTCCCCGCGCCCTTTTCCCCTATACGCGCCCGCTTTCCAGGGCTTCGGTCCTGTGTGCGGAACACCAAAGGGTTCGGGAAGTCATTCCGGCCGCCGCTGCAGGATCCATCGTGGGACGGACTTACCCGGTCTGCCCGCGCCGATGCCCTCCAAGGGAGACGAACGAATGGCTCTTTACGAGCACACGGTCATGTCGCGCCAGGATATCAGCGCGCAACAGGCCGAAGCCCTCAATGACACCATCAAGGACCTGATCGTGGCCGGCGGTGGTTCCGTCGCCAAGATCGAGTACTGGGGCCTGCGCAACCTGACCTACCGGGTCAAGAAGAACCGCAAGGCGCACTACTCCCTGCTGGCCATCGACTGCCCTCCGCCCGCCATGGCCGAGGTCGAGCGTCAGCTCGGCATCAACGAGGACGTGCTGCGCTGGCTGACGGTCAAGGTCGAGGAACTCGATCTGGAGCTGTCGCCCCTGCTGGCCCGCCGTGAGCGCGAACGTGAGCGTGACCGCGAGCGCACGCCGCGTGAAGACGCCGACGTGGCCGCGTAAGGAGATCTGGACACATGACTGACACCACCTCCTCGCAAAACGTCCCCGGCACCCCTGCCGGCTCGGGCGGCTCCGGCCGTCGTCCCTTCTATCGTCGTCGCAAGGTCTGCCCGTTCTCGGGTGAGGGCGCGCCGAAGATCGACTACAAGGACGTCAAGCTGCTGCAGCGCTACATTTCCGAACGCGGCAAGATCGTGCCCTCGCGCATCACCGCCGTGTCCCAGATCAAGCAACGCGAACTGGCCAAGGCCATCAAGCGCGCCCGCTATCTGGCCCTCCTGCCCTATGTGGTGAAATAAGATGAAGGTCGTTCTGCTCGAACGCGTCGAGAACCTCGGCGCCATCGGCGACGTCGTCACCGTCAAGGATGGCTTCGCCCGTAACTTCCTGCTGCCGCGGGACAAGGCCCTTCGCGCCACGTCGAAGAACCTCGAGAAGTTCGAACTCGACCGCGTCGCCATCGAGGCCCGCAACGAGAAGAACAAGGCCGAGGCCCAGAAGGTCGCCGACAAGATCGACGGCCAGACCTACGTCCTGATCCGTCAGGCCGGCGAAACCGGCCAGCTGTACGGCTCGGTCGGCGGCCGTGACGTCATGGAGGCCATCCAGGCCGAGGGCGGCAAGGTCGAACGTTCGCAGATCGTGCTCAACACCGCGATCAAGACCCTGGGCGTTCACTCCGTGCCGGTTCGCCTGCACGCCGAGGTGTCGGCCACGATCTCGATGAACGTGGCCCGCTCGGCCGAAGAGGCCGAACGTCAGGCCAAGGGCGAGGACGTGATCAAGTCCGCCTATGAGGAAGACCGCAACGCGGCCGCCGAACAGGCCCGCGACATGGTCGAAGGCGGCGCAGGCCAGCAGGACGGTCTCGGCTCCGAAGCCTGAGATCGATCCGGACCCGGCTGATCCAGCCGGCCAGAAGCTTGAAGGGCGCGTCCTCGCGGACGCGCCCTTTTTGCTGTCCGGGCCCAGCGGATGTCAAAAATACAACAGACGCGCGACACCGGTCGACCTGTGCTTGACGGGACCAGTCCGGACACCCAGCTTGCAATACAACACGACGGATCAGGGTCTATGCGCATGAAATTTGCGCAAACTCGTCCGTGCGTCCGGTGCCCCGGCACCGGGATGCTGGATATTCGCCCCGCCGTCCCCCCGTGGGGCCGGCCTCTAGCCCCCGACAGGTCGCCATGATCCTCAGCTCCTCGAAATCGCTTCTCCTCGGCTTCGTCTCGGGGACCGTGCTCCTGGCGTGCCCGCACCCGACCTTCGCCCAGACCGCGCCCCAGCCGGATCAGACCACAGGTCTGGACGAGATCGTGGTCACCGGTGCCCGGGTTCAGCCCAGGTCCCGCCTCGACACCCTGGCCCCCGTCGATGTGATCTCCGCCGAGACCTTGCAGAACCGGGGCACCACCGAGTTCGCCGCCGCCCTGGCGCAGTCCGTCCCGTCCCTGACCTTTCAGCGTCCGGCCGTGACCGACGGCACGGACTCGATCCGGCCGGCGACCCTGCGCGGCCTGCAGCCCGACCAGACCCTGGTGCTCGTCAACTCCACCCGCCGGCACGCCTCGGCCCTCGTCAATGTGAACGGCTCGATCGGTCGCGGATCGGCAGCGGTGGATCTGAACACCATCCCCACGGCGGCGCTGGGTCAGGTCGAGGTCCTGCGCGACGGGGCCTCGGCACACTACGGATCGGACGCCATCGCCGGGGTGATCAACCTGCGCCTGAAGGAGGCTCGCGAAGGCGGCGGGGCCAGCGTCACCGTCGGCCAGTATTTCACCGAGGTGGAGACGGCCCGCGGCACGCGCGACGAGGAAGACGGCCAGACCGTCACCGGATCGCTCTGGCAGGGTTTCGGCCTCGGCGCGGACGGGTTCCTGACGGTGTCGGCCGAATATCTGCAGCGGGATCCGACCAATCGCTCCGACCTCGACCCCCGGGTCACGCCCAACCGCGTGACAGCGCGGTTCGGAGACCCTGAGGTCGATCAGTGGACCCTGTTCGCCAACGCAGGGGTGCCGCTGTCTGCTGGCTGGGAGGCCTATGGCTGGGCCGGCTACCAGAACCGCGACAGCGAAAGCGCGGCCTTCCCGCGCCTCGCCAACAACACCAACAATGTTGCGGCCATCTATCCCGACGGCTTCCTGCCCAAGATCGCTGTGGCCAGCGCGGACACCTCGGGGGCCCTGGGCGTGCGGGGGGAGCTCGGCGGCTGGGACGCGGATTTCAACATCGTCTATGGCCGCAATGCCCTGGAGTTCCGCACCGAGGAATCGCTGAATGCGACCTATGGGGCCCAGTCCCCGACCAGTTTCGATTCTGGCGAACTGATCTACGACCAGATCGTGGTCGGGGCAGACGTCACGCGCCAGTTCGAGGCCGGCCTGTCGGGCCCGATCAATCTGGCTCTGGGCGTGGAAGCGCGCCGGGAGGGCTATGAGATCGTGGCGGGCCAGCCCGAGAGCTATAACCGTGGCCCGCTGGGCGGAAACACCGCCCTCTCCGGCGGGGCCCAGGGCTTTCCCGGCTTCCAGCCCTCCAACGTCGTCGACGTCGATCGCGACGCCTTCGCGGCCTATGCCGATATCGAGATTCCCTTCACCGACAAGCTGACCGTGGCGGGCGCGGTGCGGATCGAGGACTATTCGGACTTCGGCGACGCCCAGACCGGCAAGCTCTCGGCCCGGTACGACTTCACCCCGAGCTTCGCCCTGCGCGGGTCGGTGTCGACCGGGTTCCGCGCGCCGTCGCTGCAGCAGTCGTTTTTCACCTCGACCTCCTCGGTGATCCAGAACGGCCAGGTGGTCGAGACCGGCACCTTCCCGGCGACGAGCCCGACGGCCGCGGTCCTGGGGGCCCGTCCACTGGAGCCCGAGACCTCGACCAATGTCTCGCTGGGGACCGTGATCCGCCTCGGGAATTTCGACGTTACCGTCGATGCCTACCAGATCGATATCGAGGACCAGATCGTGCTGTCCGAACTGATCAACCGGTCTTTCAGCCCGCAGGTGGCCAGCCTGCTGGACCCGCTGGGTATCCAGGCGGCGCGCTTCTTCCTGAACGGGGTGGAGACCACGACCTCGGGCATTGATGTGGTCGCCCGCTACCGGCTCCGGACCGTGACAGCGGGGGATTTCGACTTCACCCTGGCGGGCAATGTCAACGATGTGGAGGTGACGTCCGTGCCGACATCCTCGTCGGTTCTGAGCCCCACGCCGGTGCTCTTCGCCCGCAGCCGGGTGGAGACCTTCCAGCTTGGAACGCCGGATACCAAGGTCTCGGCCTCGGTGGACTGGACCCTGGGGCCGGTGTCGGCCACGGCCCGGGCGACCTACTACGGCGATGTGATCCAGCCCGGCACGACGGCGGCCAGCGACATCTCGACCGGCGACAACACCCTGATCGATCTGGAGGGCCGCTATGCCTTCAGCGACCGGGTCAGCCTGGCCGTCGGGGTCGACAATGTTCTCGACGAATATCCGGATGCCACGCCCGCCACCCTGAATGCCAGCGGTGTGACCGCCTTCACCAGCTATTCGCCCTACGGCTTCAATGGCCGCTATGCCTATGCGCGCGTGGCTGTGACCTGGTGATGATGCGGGGGCGTGGCCTGACCGGCCGCGCCCCCGCTGCCGCCATTATTTCGCCTGCAAGCGCGGCTGTTCTTCCGTGGAGGGAGATTTGCCATGAAGCGACACGCATCGACGGCGGCGATCATCGCCGCCATCAGCCTGACGGCGGTCCTGCCCGCCGCGGCCCAGACCCGGACCCTCGACACCTTCGTGACCGAGGCCAACCGCGTGCCGCTGAACCCGACCGCCATGCTGCGCTCGGACGGGCGCCGGCTGGCGGGGGAGTTCCGGGCATCGCTGGACACCGTTCGCACCGAGGTTCGCACTGCCCGTGCAGCCGGTCGCACTCCGCCCGCCTGCCCGGCCGGAAAGGTCGAGGTGAACCCGCAGGAGCTGCTGCGTTTCCTCAACGCCATCCCCCAGGCCGAGCGGGTCCGCATGACGCCGACCGACGGCATCCGCACCTGGCTGGCGTCGCGCTACCCCTGCCCGGCGGCCTGAGGACCGCCCTCGCCTGAACTGATCCGTCTGGGGATTTTCCAGCGGTCCACAGACGGACCCAATCGATCCCCCGTATCGACGGCGCCGGCCCCTGTCGCAGGGGGCTACGACGGGTATGCGTTAACCCGATGAACGCCTTTGCTCCCTTCGCTTCCTCCGAGTCCTTTGGCGCGGTCCCGATCCCGTCGCTGCCGCACAATCTCGAGGCCGAGCAGGCGCTGCTGGGGGCCCTTATGTTCGACAACGCCATCTTCGAGCGTTTGTCCGAGCGTCTGCGCGGCTCGCACTTCTACGAGCCCTTCCATCAGCGGCTGTACGACGCGATCGAGGACCATATCCGCCAGGGTCTGCTGGCCGAGCCGACCATCCTGATGGAACGGTTCAAACAGGACCCCGCCTTCGCCGAGTTTGGAGGCCTGCGCTATCTGGCCGACCTGATGGACCGGGCCCCCCCGGGGGCCAATGCGCCCGACTATGCCCGCGTCGTTTATGACCTGGCCCTGCGCCGCGACCTGATCCGGATCGGGGGCGAGATCGTCAAACAGGCCCCCGATCCAGAGACCCGGGCGATCGACCAGATCGAACAGGCCGAACTGACCCTGTATTCGCTGGCCGAGACCGGGGCCCCCTCCTCCGGCTTCGTCAGCTTCTCGACCGCCCTGGCCGGGGCCGTGCAGATGGCCGGAGAGGCCTATCAGCGCGACGGCAAGCTGGCCGGTCTGGCCACCCATCTGGACGATCTGGACCAGAAGCTGGGCGGCATGCACCCGTCCGACCTGCTGATCCTCGCCGGCCGGCCTTCCATGGGCAAGACGGCGCTGGCGACCAACATCGCCTTCAACGTCGCCCGCAACTACCGTTGGGAGCCGACGCCGGATGGCCGGAAGACCGTCAGCGGCGGCGTGGTGGCCTTCTTCTCGCTGGAAATGAGCGCCGAACAGCTGGCCATGCGGATCCTCGCCGATGCGTCGGGCGTGTCGTCCGACCGGCTGCGGAAGGGCGAGATCGACGCCAGTGACTTCGGCAAGGTGCGCGACGCGGCCATCGAGATCGGCGAGAGCCCCCTGTACATCGACGCCACCGGCGGCCTGGCCATCTCCAAGCTGGCCGCCCGGGCGCGGCGGCTGAAGCGGATGGAACAGGGTCTGGACCTGATCATCGTCGACTACCTGCAGCTGATCACCGTCGGCGAGGGCAATGGCAACAAGAACCGGGTGCAGGAGGTGTCGGAGATCACCGGCGGCCTGAAGGCCCTGGCCAAGGAGCTGAACGTGCCCATCATCGCCCTGTCGCAGCTGTCGCGTCAGGTCGAGAACCGCGAGGACAAACGGCCCCAGCTGTCCGACCTGCGCGAATCCGGCTCGATCGAGCAGGACGCCGACTGCGTCATGTTCGTCTATCGCGAGAGCTACTACCTCGGCCGGACCGAGCCGCGCGAGGGGACCGAAGAGCATCTGAAGTGGCAGGAGGACATGGACATCCTGCAGCACCAGGCCGAGGTCGTGATCGGCAAGCAACGCCACGGCCCGATCGGCATCGTCAAGCTCAGCTTCGACGCCGACACCACCCGGTTCGGCAACCTGGCCCGGGACGGCCGCTACGGCTCCAGCTTCGCCGATATCCCCGAATAGCGGGCGGCCATCCGGGGCATGGTGACGCGAAACCGGGGATCATGGCCCTCCCCGGCCGACACGGACTTTCAAGCGCCATCGCCGTGCGCTAATCGCACGGGATGGCCTCTCCCCTCGACGCGACTCCCGATCCGCTCCTGACGTTTGAACCCCACCGCAAGGTCACCGTGCGCGAGGCGTTCGGCATCGATTCCGACATGGTCGTGCCGATGTTCGACACCGTCGACAGCCATGTGCCCGAGGTGGACCCCGCCTACCGGTTCGATCCCCAGACGACCCTGGCCATCTGCGCCGGCTTCGCCCACGACCGCCGGGTGATGGTCCAGGGCTATCACGGCACCGGCAAGTCGACCCATATCGAACAGGTCGCCGCCAAGCTGAACTGGCCGACCGTGCGGGTGAACCTGGACAGCCACGTCAGCCGCATCGATCTGGTCGGCAAGGACGCCATCGTCCTGAAGGACGGCAAACAGATCACCGAGTTCCGCGAGGGCATGCTGCCCTGGGCCCTGCAGCGCCCGATCGCCCTGGTGTTCGACGAGTACGACGCCGGCCGCCCCGATGTGATGTTCGTGATCCAGCGCGTGCTGGAGGCCCAGGGTCGCCTGACCCTGCTGGACCAGAACCGCGTCATCCGGCCCAACAAGTGGTTCCGCCTGTTCGCCACGACCAACACCATCGGTCTGGGCGACACCAGTGGCCTGTATCACGGCACCCAGCAGATCAATCAGGGCCAGATGGACCGCTGGAACATCGTGGTCACCCTGAACTACCTCGACCATGACGTGGAGGCCGAGATCGTCGCCGCCAAGGCCCCGGAATGGGCCACGGCCGACGGCAGGCGGGCGATCGCCGCCATGGTCCGCGTCGCCGACATGACCCGCAACGCCTTCATGAACGGCGACATCTCGACCGTCATGTCGCCCCGGACGGTGATCACCTGGGCCCAGAACGCCACCATCTTCGGCGGCGACCTCGGCCTGTCGTTCCGCCTGACCTTCCTGAACAAGTGCGACGAGCTGGAGCGGCCGACGATCGCGGAGTTCTACCAGCGGGCGTTCGGGGAGGATCTGCCGGAGGCGGCGACGCGGGTGAAGGTGGGGTAGGCGCGCCTATGCATCCCTACGCCGCCCTCGGCGTGATCATCGCCAACGCCTCGCCCATCTTCGCGCGCTGAACCCGCAGGTCGTAGCTCTGCTGCAGGTTCAGGAAGAATCCCTCGCTCATTCCCCAGTAGCGGGCCAGACGCAGGTCGGTGTCGGCGGTGATGGCCCGCTTGCCGAGGACGATTTCGTTGATCCGGCGCGGCGGCACGCCGATGGCGTTGGCGAGCGCGGTCTGGCTCAGGCCCGCTGGCAGGATGAACTCCTCCAGCAGGATCTCGCCCGGCGTGACCGGATCCATCACGTCCTCAGTGATAGTCGCAGATCTCGACATCCTCCGCACCTCCATCGGTCCAGCGGAAACAGATCCGCCACTGCTGATTGATCCGGATCGAGTGCTGACCCTGCCGGTTCCCTACCAGGGCCTCCAGCCGATTGCCCGGGGGCAGCCTCGGATCATCCAGACGGCCGGCCGCATCGATCAGTTCAAGTTTCCGCTGCGCGGACCGGCGAATGTCCTGCGGGAACGGCGTGACGCACGCCCGGCCCAGAACCGCTCCGTCTCACGATCGCGAAAGCTCCGGATCATGAGCCGGAGCTATAACGCATAACGTTACGAGGGTCATTTTTCGGTCTAGCAGGCATTGCTTGCCCACATCCCCCGGTTGACCGCTCCTTAAGGCCCTGTGGTTAAGCTTACCCGCAGTAGCGTTTTTTGCGGGCCGGCATGAGTTATTCGAGCGAGTACGTACGGGCCTATGCGGGCCAGTACCGGGACATGTTCGCTGTCCGCATCGCCTCCATCGTCGCCATCGTGGCCCTCATCGCCTGGTTGAAGGGACCGGTGTGGGCGGCGGGCTTCGGCGTCGTCCAGCTGGCCCTGTACAGCGTGCTCTGGACCGTCGTGAGCCGGGCGCGGACAGCCCCCGATCGCCCGGCCGCCGGCCTGACGCTGAAGCGGTCGACCGAACTCATCACCTTCCTGCTGGCCAGCCACAATGCGGTCTTCGTGTTCGCCGCATGGCAGACGGACGTCATCCGCCTGCCACCCCTGCTGCTGCTGCTCGTCGGCAATCTGGTGGTCGGGGCCCTGCAGGTGCATATGAGCCGCCTCAGCTTCGCCGTCGCCGTGATCCCGCCTTCGCTCCTCATCGGCCTGATCGCCTGGCACGAGGCGGCTTCGGATCCGGTTCTGCTCGGCAGCACGGCGCTGTTCGTGGTCGGCGTCGTTGCGGCCGCCTCGCGTCAGGCGCTCAGCGATCGCCAGACGGTCGATCTGGTCGTCGATCTGACCGCGCGGTCCGAGGCTCTGGAACGCGCGCTTCAGGACGCCGAAGGCCAGCGCGTGGCCGCCGAACGCGCCAACCAGACCAAGTCCCGCTTCCTCGCCATGATCAGTCATGATGTGCGCACGCCGCTGAACGTCATCCTCGGCATCACCGAGGTGCTGAAACGCCGCAAACGGCCCGCTGCCGAGGCCGGAATGATCACCGACATGGCCGACGCCGGCGGGCTGCTGATGCGTCTGCTGAACGGGGCGCTGGACCTGTCCCGGATCGAGTCCGGCCAGGTCGATGTCCGTCTGGCCCCCGTCGATATCCGCGCCCGGGTCGAAGCGGTCGCGCGGGTCTGGCGGACGCAGGCCGGGGAACAGGGTCTGACCTTGACGGTCCAGTGCGACGGGGCCCCGGAGCATTTCCGCGTCCTGACCGACGAGGCCCGGATCGAACAAGTCCTGATCAACCTGCTGTCGAACGCGCTGAAGATGACCCCCTCGGGCACCGTCGCCATCGTGGTCCGGGCGCGTCCGGGGGCCTCAGGGGCGATCGACCTGACCTTCGAGGTCCATGATCAGGGCCCCGGGGTGCCCGAAGACCAGCGCGAGCGCATCTTTCAGCCGTTCGAACAGCTGGAGGACGGCCGCAGCGCCGGCGGAGCGGGTCTGGGCCTCGCCATCTGCCGTGCGAGTGTCCGGGCGCTGGGCGGCACGCTTGGTGTGCGTGATGCAAAGCCCCGGGGTTCGATCTTCTGGTTCCGGATTTCCGCCCCATCCGCCACGGACGCCAGCCCGCAGCCCGACACGGCTCCGGCCGATGCCGGCCCCCGCCTGTCGGTGCTGGCGGCCGAGGACCATCCCGCCAACCGCAAGCTGCTCAGCTTGCTGCTGCCGAACTTCGGCGTGGATCTGACCCTCGTCGAGAACGGGGCCGAAGCGGTCGCCGCCGTCGCGTCCGGCAAGTTCGATCTCGTGCTGATGGACGCGATGATGCCGGTCATGGACGGGGTCGAGGCCGTCCGGACCATCCGCGCCGAAGAGGCCGCATCGGGCCGGTCCCGGCGTCTGATCAACATGCTGACAGCCAACGTCTTCGAGGAAGACATCGCGCGCTATATGGCGGCCGGGGCGGACGGGGTGCTGAAAAAGCCGATCGACCTGCCGGCGCTTCACGCGGTTCTGGGCGAGGCAGCGGCGGCCAGAATGCGCCGCTAGCAGACGTCTCCGGCCAGCGATGTCTGCCACCAGATACGGCTCACCTCGCGCCGCTGCTCCCCGGTCGAGTCACCCTGTGTAGATGCCGGTCGTGCTCGGATAGCTGGTGGTAATGATGTCCTCCAGCTCGACCGGCCACTCAAGCGTGGTCTCCGAGATCTTGCGAAACAGGACTGCCGACGCGCCATACGAAAGATAGTCCATCCCATAGGCGCAAGCGGCGTGGAGGTGGCGGGGCACCATGTACACGGGGTCGCCCATGTGGGCTTCGATGATTTCAAATCCGGTCGCCGGGTTAAAAAGCGCACGCCATGCCTGGTCGGAAAAGCGCCAGAAATCCCACGGCGCATCGTGCAGCGGCCAGCCCTGGTGGGTCATGAAGAAACCAACCGCACCGACGTTCAGGATCCGGTTCATCTCGATCGCCAGCTTCCACGGCATGAGGATGTGTTCAAGAACCGAGACAGAGAGAACAGCATCAAATCGTTGATCCGGAAACAGCTTGCTCAGCCTGTGGGCATCGCCGACGACGTCCACGTTCTCACCGTCGAGCACATCCAGCCCCGTATAGGTCCAGCCAGCGGGGGTCATCTCACGACGGCTGAAGCCACTGCGCGCCCGTGACCCAATTTCCAGAAGTGCACCGGTTTTCGGAAGAGCTTCAAAAAAGCGCGGATAGAGCCCGTGGGCGAGGTCGACGGTCGAATACAACTGCCCGATTGCTTCCTGACCCACGTGGAGTTCCGCATTGTAGGGCGTGATGCTCGAATACGCTGATCGCAGGTGAAAACGGGCGATCAGGCCGTCACGGACAGTGGGGACCTCAATTATCTGACCATCATCCAGATGCAGCGTTAATTTGGTGGCCGCGGTTTCAACCCACCCTGCAAGACTCAGCTGGCCGTCAAACGCCGTGAATATCTCGATCTGGTACTTCATGGATGGCTAGCCCTGGCTATCTGATACGCGCCAATCGATAGCATCCATCGAAGCGAATCAACCTGCAGTATTGACCCCTAGCTGTCCCTCTCGATCCGCCTGTCCGGGATCAGTCCCCCGACCACCCAGCTGCACAGGCCGGTCACGATCGCCGCCCCGACGCCGGCCCACAGACCGTCGACGACGAAGCCGCCCAGCAGGCTGGCCACCAGCCCGATCATGGCGGCGTTCACCACCAGCAGGAACAGACCCAAGGTGATCACCGTCAGCGGGAAGGTGATGAACACCAGAATGGGCCGCACCACGGCATTGACCAGCCCCAGCAACACGGCGGCGGCGACCAGGGATCCGGTCGACAGAAAGCCGACCCCCGGAACCAGATACGCCGAAAGCCACAGGCCCAGCGCCGTCACCACGGCCTGAAGGACAAATCTCACCATTCCCGCACCGCTCCCGCTTTCACCCCGTTTCGGTGCAGATATCGGCCTGCAACCGCCGCGCTGCAACCACAGGCCTTGCGGAACCGCAGCGATTGGTATGCGCTATTCCGGAAGCCTCCCCGGCTCTCCCCTTCTGAAGGACATCCCATGACCGACCAACGTATTGAAGGTGCCGCCAACGGTGCCAGCGGCAAGATCAAGAGCGGCCTCGGCAATCTGACCGGCGACACGAAGCTGCAGCTCGAGGGCAAGTTCGACGAGGTGAAGGGCAAGGCGCTCGACACCTACGGCCGTGCCATCGACAAGCTGGAGTCCCTGTCCGACCGCGCCCCCGCCGACCTGCGCGAGCCGGTCCGCACGGGCCTCGACTTCGCGCGCCGCAAGCCGCTGCTGACCACCGGCATCCTCGCCGGTCTGGTCTTCCTGATCGCCGGCTCGGGCCGCCGCCGCTACTAGGCGCTTCCAGACCGCACAAACGAAAGGCCCGGGATCGCTCCCGGGCCTTTTTTATTCCTCCCCCATCGGGGAGGTGTCACGAAGCGAAGCGGAGTGACGGAGGGGGCTCACTCCAGACTCCGTGTCTGCGGTTAGCCCCCTCCACCACTTCGTGGTCCCCCTCCCCCGATGGGGGAGGATTTTTGACTACACCGCCACCCCGTCCACCGTCTCCTTGGCCGGCGCGCCCGCGGTCGGGGTGATGTCGAAGACGATCTTGCCGTCTTTCAGCGCCACCTTCACATGGCCGCCGCGCGTCAGACGTCCGAACAGGATGTCGTCGGCCAGGGGCTTCTTGATGTTCTCCTGGATGACCCGGCCCAGCGGGCGCGCGCCATACAGTTCGTCGAAGCCGTTCTTGGCCAGCCAATCGGCCGCGTCGTCGGTCAGTTCGATGGTGATGTTGCGGTCCGCCAGCTGGGCTTCCAGCTGAAGCACGAACTTGGTCACCACCTGACGGATCACCTCGGGCTGCAGGGCCTTGAAGCTGACCACGGCGTCCAGACGGTTCCTGAACTCCGGCGCGAACAGGCGCTGGATGGCCTTTTCGTCCTCGCCCTCGACCTTGCCACGGCCGAAGCCGATCGAGGCCCGGGCGTTGTCGGCGGCCCCCGCATTGGTGGTCATGATCAGGACCACGTTGCGGAAGTCGACCTTCTTGCCCACCGCATCGGTCAGCATCCCGTTATCCATCACCTGGAGCAGGATGTTGTAGACGTCCGGGTGGGCCTTCTCGATCTCGTCCAGCAGGACGACAGCGTGCGGATGCTGGTCGACAGCGTCGGTCAGCAGGCCGCCCTGGTCATGGCCGACATAGCCGGGAGGGGCCCCGATCAGCCGGCTGACCGTGTGCCGCTCCATGTACTCGGACATGTCGAAGCGCAGCATCTCGATGCCGAGGGTGGAGGCCAGCTGTTTGGCCACCTCGGTCTTGCCCACGCCGGTGGGGCCGGCGAACAGGAAGGAGCCGATGGGCTTTTGCGGATCGCGCAGGCCGGCGCGGGCCAGCTTCATGGCCGAGGCGACCTGTTCGATGGCTGCATCCTGACCGAAGACGGCGCGGTTCAGGTCCTTCTGAAGCTCGCGCAGGCCCTCGGTGTCGGACTTGCTGACCGACTTCGGCGGGATGCGGGCCATCTTGGCCACGACGGCCTCGACCTCCTTCTGGCCGATCACCTTCTTCCGCTTCGATTCCGGCAGCAGCATCTGCGACGCCCCCGCCTCGTCGATCACGTCGATCGCCTTGTCCGGCAGTTTGCGGTCGGTCATGTAGCGGGCCGACAGTTCGACCGCAGAGCGGATGGCCCCGTCGGTGTAGCGCAGCTTGTGGTGGCCTTCGTAGGCGGTCTTGAGCCCTTTCAGGATCTTGACCGTGTCCTCCACCGTCGGCTCGTTGACGTCGATCTTCTGGAAGCGCCGGACCAGGGCCCGGTCCTTCTCGAAATGCTGGCGGTATTCCTTGTAGGTCGTCGAGCCCATGCAGCGCAGGCTGCCAGAGGCGAGCGCCGGCTTCAGCAGGTTGGACGCATCCATGGCACCGCCCGAGGTCGCCCCCGCGCCGATCACCGTATGGATCTCGTCGATGAACAGGATGGCGTCCTCGTGGGTCTCCAGTTCCTTGACGACCTGCTTCAGCCGCTCCTCGAAGTCGCCGCGATAGCGGGTTCCGGCCAGCAGCGCCCCCATGTCGAGGCTGTAGATGGTCGCGCCCTTCAGCACGTCCGGCACCTCGCCATTGACGATCTTGCGGGCGAGGCCCTCGGCGATCGCGGTCTTGCCGACGCCGGGCTCGCCGACCAGCAGCGGGTTGTTCTTGGTCCGGCGGCACAGGATCTGGATCGAGCGATCGACCTCGGCCTGGCGGCCGATCAGCGGGTCGATCTTGCCGTTCTTGGACTTCTCGTTGAGGTCGACGCAATAAGCCTCCAGCGCCTCACCGCCCGACTTGGCGGCCGCCGAATCCTCGGCCTCCTCGGGCGACGGACCACCGGCGACCTTGGGCGGACGCGCCTCGCCGCCGTTCTTCTTGGCGATGCCGTGGGCGATGAAGTTGACCGCGTCATAGCGGGTCATGTCCTGCTCCTGCAGGAAATAGGCAGCGTGGCTCTCGCGCTCGCTGAAGATCGCGACCAGCACGTTCGCGCCGGAGACCTCCTCGCGGCCCGAGGACTGGACGTGGATGACCGCGCGCTGGATCACGCGCTGAAAGCCGGCGGTCGGCTTGGCGTCCTCGCCGTCGGAGGTGGCGAGCGCGGCGAGATCGGTGTCGACGTACAGGGTCAGGGCGGTCTTCAGCGCGACCAGTTCAACGTTGCAGGCCTTCATCACCGCCGAGGCGTCGGCGTCATCGACGAGGGCCAGCAGCAGGTGTTCGAGCGTCGCATACTCGTGGCGGCGTTCATTGGCGTAGGAGACCGCGCGATGCAGGGTCTCTTCGAGAGGACGTGAAAACGAGGGCATGGGGAGATCCTCTCAGTCTTTTTCCATAGTGCATTGCAGCGGATGCTGGTGACGGCGCGCCGTCTCGACCACCTGGGCGACCTTGGTTTCGGCCACTTCGTAGGTGAAGACGCCGCACACCCCGACGCCATGCTGGTGCACATGCAGCATGATGCGGGTCGCGTCCTCGCGGCTCTTCTGGAAGAACCGCTCCAGCACATAGACGACGAATTCCATCGGCGTGTAGTCGTCGTTCAGGATCAGCACCCGATAGAGCGAGGGCTTCTGAAGCTTGGGCTTTGTCTCGGTGATGGTGGCAGCCCCCTGGCCGCCCCCGTTCTGTTCACCTGGCCTTCTTGACGGCATTCGTGTTCCGGTTGGGAGTGTGACGTTCAGATAGGTGATGATGGCCTGATTTTAAGGGGCGTCCAGTCACTTGCTGGTGGGTAGCGACGCATTGTCGTCGGCGGCGCGATCGGAACCCCGATCGTGGCAAGCAAAAAGGGCCCCGGCGTTTCCGCCGGGGCCCTTTCGACAGGCTACAAAACTCTTCAGGCTTAACGGGCGGCTTGGAACTTCTCGACGGTCGCGGTGACGCGCTCGTTGATCGGCTTGAAGCTGTCCTTGACCGAGCCGGTCAGGGTCTCGGTCATCCGCGTAACTTCCGAGAGATAGGTTTCCATTGCCGACTTGGCGAAGTTGGTCTGCAGCTCGATCAGTTCCTGGACCGAACGGGCCTGGGCGATCGTCTGGGCGGCGGCGACGCCGTTCTCCCAGCTCGACTTGCTGTAGGACAGCGCCTGGGCCGACAGGGCCTCGACGCCCTTCTGGGCGGCGGTGGCCGAGGCGGTCAGGGCCTCGAGGTTCTGCTTCGACTGCGCCGACAGCTCTGCCAGCGAGGCGGACGTCTTTTCCATGCCCTCGCGCAGGGCCTGGGTTCCGGCGGCCTGAACCTTCTCGGCCTGGGCCTTGAACTGTTCGCCCTGGACCTTGGCGGTCGCGGTGGCCTGATCGACGGTCTTCTTCACGGTCTCTGCACTGTCAGCCATGGTGGTCTCCTGAACCCGGGATAATCGCGGTTGATCCGCGTGAGTGATTCCCGACCCGGGCTTCCCGGGCCGATGTCGGGGATATGGTGCAAGTGCGAACTTGGGTCAAGGCTATTTTGTGCACTGCAACATATGCGCGCGCATCCTTAATTTTCGCCTGTCAGGTTCCCGTCGTTCAAATCCGCGTTGATCTCTGCTTAACCAGAGTGAAACCCGGGAGGCCCATGCTACGGTCCTGGTATGCGGCGCGCCTGGGGGGCCGTCGTCGCGTTACACGATCATGAGGCTTCGCTTGGCGATGTTGCGTCTTCAGTCGATTTCCCTGCGCCGCCTCGTCGCCGCTCTCGTCGCTCTGACCCTGATCGCGCTCGGCGTGACGGGCGCGGCCGGCTGGAACCGCGTCGAGGCCCAGTCCGGCGACAGCAGCCGCTATGCAGCGATCGTCGTTGACGCAGGAACCGGCGAGGTTCTGTTTTCCCGCTATGCCGACGACCGGCGCTTTCCGGCGTCCGTGACCAAGGTGATGACCCTCTATCTGGTGTTCGAGGCCCTGGAGCAGGGCAAGGTCTCGCTGGACGACGTCATCACCGTCTCCCCCAATGCCGCGTCCGAACCGCCTTCCAAGCTGGGACTCGCGGCGGGTCAGACCATCCGGCTGGATGACGCCATGCGCGCCACGGCCGTCCGCTCGGCCAATGACATGGCCATGGTTCTGGCCGAACACGTGGGCGGATCCCAGGCGGGATTCGCGGCCATGATGACCCGCAAGGCCCAGGAGCTGGGCATGACCCGGACCCGCTATTACAACCCCAACGGTCTTCCCGACAGCCGGCAACAGACCACCGCCCGCGATCTGGCGGTCCTCGCCCGCGCCGTGATGCGGGACTATCCGCAGTACTACAGCTATTTCGGCCAGCACGACTGGGCCTACCAGGGGCGCGGCTACCGCAACACCAATGGTTTGCTGCATTCCGGCAATGGCTATGACGGCATGAAGACCGGCTTCACCAATGCCTCGGGCTATAACCTGATGGCTTCCGCCGTCCGTGATGACCGTCGCATTATCACCATCGTGCTCGGCGGACGTTCCAGCGCCACCCGCAACAGCCACGTGGCCGAGCTGATGGACACGGGCTTCGAGCTTGAGCGCCGTCGCGCCGGCGGGGAACGCATTCTGGTGGCCCAGGCCTTCTTCGAGCAACGCGGATTCGGAATATCCACATCCGACAATGACGCGCCGGTGGCCTATGCCGACCTGGGCAGCACGCCGGTCACCGAGCGCGAGGAAGGCATGGGCTCCAGCGCCGTCGCCTATACCGCCCTCCCGGCCGCTGCGCCGCCGGCCGTGATGGTCGCCGCGGCTCCCGTCGTCGCCGCGCGCGCCGCCCCGGTGCCACCGCCGGCCGCCGCAACGCCGGTCCGCACGGCCCAGACGAGTTCCGCGCCGCGCACGGGCAGTCTGACCGCCAGCCTGAACAGCGGCGTCGCGGGCGCGACGACTCTCGATCGCGGCGCGGTCGCCAACCCGCCGCCCCCTCCCCGCGCGACGGCCGCGGTCGCCAACCCGCCGGCCGGCCGCTGGTCGGTCCAGGTCGGGGCTTTCCGCGACGAGACCGTGGCCCGCAACTGGGTGAACGAGGTCAATCGTCGCTTCCGCGCCCAGTTCACCAGCGCGGAACGTACCGTGGCCAGCGCCGCTGGATGGCACCGCTCCCGGTTTACTGGCCTGTCCCAGGCCGGGGCCGAGGCGGCCTGTTCGGCTCTGGCCGAGCGCCGTGTCACCTGCATGGTCGTCCGCCCGGGCAACTGACGCCCTCTCGCAATCGGGGCCTCCCGGCGCTACATCCGCTGCCAGTCAGCAGAGAGCGTCCCCATGTCCGATCCCGTCGTCATCGTCGCCTTCGCCCGCACACCCATGGGCGGCTTTCAGGGGGCCTTCAACGGGGTGAAGGCCACCGAACTGGGGGCCACGGCGGTCAAGGCCGCCGTCGACCGGGCCGGTGTCGAGCCATCTCGGATCGAGCAGATCTATATGGGCTGCGTCCTGCCGGCCGGCCTCGGCCAGGCTCCGGCGCGCCAGGCTGCTATCGGCGCCGGCCTCGGGCTCCATGTCGAGGCCACCACGGTCAACAAGATGTGCGGCTCGGGTCTGCAGGCCGTGATGATGGCCGCCGACACCCTGGCTGCCGGCAGCGCCGACCTGATCGTCGCGGGTGGCATGGAGTCCATGACCGGGGCACCTTACCTGATGACCAAGCACCGCGGCGGTGCCCGGATCGGCCACGATGTCCTCGTCGACAGCATGTATATGGACGGCCTTGAGGACGCCTATACGCCCGGCAAACTGATGGGCAATTTCGCCGAGGACTCGGCCCAGACGTACCAGTTCAGCCGCGAGGACCAGGACGCCTATGCGCTGGAGAGCCTGCGCCGCGCCTTGGCCGCCATCGAAACCGGAGCCTTCGAGGCCGAGATCACGCCGGTCGAGGTCGCAGGCCGCAAGGGCACCGTCACGGTCAGCCAGGACGAACAGCCCGGCAAGGCCATGCCCGAGAAGATTCCGACCCTGAAGCCAGCCTTCAGCAAGGACGGCACCATCACCGCCGCCAACGCCAGCTCCATCAGCGACGGGGCCGCCGCCCTTGTCCTGACGCGCGAGAGTGTCGCCAAGGCCATGAACCTGCCGGTCATCGCCCGGATCGTCAGCCACGCGGCCCACGCCCATGAGCCCGGCCTGTTCACAACTGCGCCGGTGCCGGCGATGCAAAAGGCCCTGAAAAAGGCGGGCTGGTCGGTCGAGGACGTCGACCTGTGGGAGATCAACGAGGCCTTCGCCGTCGTGCCCATGATCGCGATGCGCGAAATGGGTATCGATCACGCACGGCTGAACGTGAACGGCGGGGCAACCGCGCTCGGCCATCCCATCGGGGCCTCCGGGGCCCGGGTCCTGACCACATTGATCGCGGCCCTGCAGGCGCGCGGCAAGTCAAAGGGCGTGGCCAGTCTGTGCATCGGCGGCGGCGAGGCCGTAGCCATGGCGGTGGAGCTGGCATGACCCTGGATCGTCGCACCCTGCTGGGCGTGGGGGCACTGGCCGCCTCCGCACCGGCCCTCCCCCGCCAGGGCGCGGTTGCCCCGCCGGATCCAGGCGAGACGATCCATCTCTGGCCCGCCGGCGCGCCGGGCGGCGAAGGCGTCACCGTCACCCCGATCGTGCCGGAACGCTCGACCGACCCCGCCTTTCACGACCGCTATGCCCAGTACACCACAGACCCGATCCTGACGGTGTTCCGGCCCGCGCGACCCGACGGCTCGGCCCTGCTGCTGATCCCCGGCGGCGGCTATCGCTATGCCGTTCTGGACAAGGAAGGCCACGACGTCGCCCGCGTCTTCGCCGCGACCGGTAGCACCTGTTTCGTTTTGCGCTATCGCCTCCCGGCCGATGGCTGGGCCGCCGGTCCGAACGCCCCGCTCCAGGACGCTCAGCGGGCGCTGCGGCTGATCCGGGCGAAGGCGGCGGACTACGGCATTGATCCCGCCCGGATCGCCAGTCTGGGTGCCTCGGCCGGCGGCCATCTCGCCGGCCTGCTCGCCGCGCGCCGCGACGCGACCTATGCCGCTGTGGACGCAGCCGACGCCGCATCCTTCCGGCCGGACCTGAACATCCTGCTCTATCCGGTTGTCACCCTGGCCGATCCATTCGCCCATGTCGGCTCGCGCACCCACTTGTTGGGGCCCTCGGCCACGCCGGAGCAGATCACGGCCTGGTCGCTGGACCGGATGGACTGGACCGGTGTCGCCCCGACCGTCCTGATCCATGCGCTCGACGATGCCGCCGTGCCGCCCGAGAACAGCCTGCAACTGCTGACCACCCTGCGCACCGCCGGGGTCCACAGCGAGGCTCATCTGTTTCAGGAAGGCGGCCACGGCTTCGGCATTCGCCTTATCGCCGGCAAGCCTGCGGCCGTCTGGCCCGATCTGGTCAGGGCCTTCGGTCGCCGCTCCGGCTGGCTCAACGGTTGACCGGACGCGGCCCGGCCGGTCTGGGGACCGGCCGCCGGCGCGGCTCCTGCAGCAGTTGCGCCAGCCCGGCCGCCCCCGTCATCAGAACAATCATCGGGCCCTCGCTTAGTTGAGAATCGTTCGCATGTTGCGCGACGCAGGGGCCAATGGCAAGCGTGTCGCCGGCGGCTTTCCTCAAGGACCACGACCATGCGAACCGACGGCAAACTGGACTATCTGGAACTGCCCGCTCTCGAACTGCCCGGAACCAAAGCCTTCTATACTGCGGCTTTCGGCTGGGCCTTTCAGGACTATGGCCCGAGCTATGCCGCCTTCGATGAAGGCCTCGACGGGGGCTTCGACTCCGACCCGGAGAAATCGGCGGCCCCCCTCCCCATCCTCTATGCCCAGGACCTCGAGGCCATGCAGGTCAGGGTCGAAACGGCCGGCGGGCAGATCGTCCGGCCCATCTATGCCTTCCCCGGCGGCCGCCGCTTCCACTTCCGCGACCCGTCCGGCAACGAACTCGCCGTCTGGTCCGAGGCCGGATGAAGGACTGCGGCACCTGCGGCCTGTGCTGCAAGCTGATGGGGGTCACGGCCCTGCAGAAGCCTGCCGGCCGCTGGTGCCGCCATTTCGGCAAGACCACGGGCTGCGCCATCTATGCGGACCGGCCATCAGACTGCCGCGTGTTCAACTGCCTGTGGCTGCTGACCGAGGCTCTGGAAGAGGTCTGGAAGCCCTCGGTCGCCGGCTTCGTGCTGCATTCCGAACAGGGCGGAGCCCGGTTGATCGTGGAATGCGACGCCGCCCGCCCCCACGACTGGCGGCGCGAGCCCTATGAGGCCCAGCTGCGCCGCTGGGCGGCGTCCGGGGACCTGGAGGTGCTGGTCTTCGCCGGTCAGCGTGGCCTGCGGCTGGGGGCCACCGACTCGCCGGTCCGCAGGGTCTAGCGGGGATCCACCGACTGGCCGACGCGCTCGGCCAGGGCCCGGTCGGTTCCCTCGACGCTGGTGATCCAGACATGGATCTCCTGGGGCTCCGTCGTCCGGGTGAACAGGTGCTCCAGCGCCACCCGGCGTCCGCCCTCGACCGCAACGACGGACGCGCGCCCTCCGGCGTCGACCATGTCCCCGCTGTAGATCGGGAACTGGGCCGCCGGCCCGGCATAGACCATCACCAGCGGCTGCTCGCCCCTCCGGACCGTCCAGATGTTGAAGTTCGGTCCGGGGCGTCCCGCCGTGACGCTGAGCCCCGCCGGCAGGTCGATCGCAAACGGCAGGGCCGCGATCGCCGGGGCGTCGAGGACGGTCATTGTCGGGGCGGGCGCGGCGACGGGAGCGGCTACAGGAGCCGGATCTGGGGCTGGGGCCGGTGCGGGTGTCGGCGCAGAGACTGATACTGGCGCTCGCGCGGGGGCCGGCAAGGGGGTCGCGGTGGCCGTCGGTGCGGGGGCTGGTGTACGCACGGGCGCAGCCGCGGGGGCCGCGACGGTCCTGGGCGGCGAAACGGCGGGAGCGGGTGTGGGTCGCACGGCCGGCGCAGTCACAGGGGGTGTCACCCCCGCAGGAGCCGTCACGGGGGCAGTTCGTACCGGAGCGACGGTCGCGGGCACAACGGCGGGACCGGGCGCGGCGGCCGGGGGGACAGCGACGGGCACCACCGCCGAAGGCGGGGCCGAGTTCAGGCTGCGGGTGATGGCGCTACCGGCGGGGGCAGACGGAGCCGTCTGGGTCTGGCCGGACCCGGCAAGCACAAGGGCGGAAAGCAGAACGAGATGCGACATGAGGCAGAGCATCGCCGCTCAGCCCATGAACGGCAAGCTTCTCAGCACATAGGCCACGACCGCGACGCTGGCCGATCCGGCCAGACACAGGCCGGCGAACCACAGAAGCTTCTTCCACAGCGGGCCGGTGTCCTCGCCCGGCTGCGGCGGGGGAACGGGGTCAATGATGATAGCCGGCCTCCTCGTCGATCTTGCCGCGGAACACCCAGTAGACCCAGCCGGTATAGGCCAGGATCAGGGGCAGGATGGCCGCCGTCCCCACTAGCATCAGCCCCAGCGCATTGTCCGGGGCCGCCGCCTGACGAAAGTCCAGCGCATAGGGCACGACATAGGGGGCAAACCCGACCGCCAGCCCCAGATAGCCCGACAGGAACACCAGAATGGCTCCCACGAACGGCCACCGGTGCGAGCCCCTGCGTGACATCACCCAGACCAGGGCGAGGCCCGCCAGTCCCAGCAGGGGGATAGGCAGCAGGGGCAGAAGGATGGATGGATCCAGCGCGAAACCGTCGCCGAGATCAAAGCCCCAGCGCGCCGCCACCCGGGGATGGATCATCAGCGTGGCGATACTCACCGCCACCAGAAGACCCGTCACCACCACGACGGAAACACTGGTCCAGCGTTTGGCGTCGCCGTGCAGATTGTCTTTCGTCTTCATCATCAGCCAGGCCCCGCCCAGCAGGGCGTATCCGGCCACCAGGCCCGCCGCGACCAGCAGCGTATAGGGCGTGAACCAGTCGAACGGTCCGCCGGCGAAACGGTCCTCGCGCACCGTGACGCCCTGGATGAAGCCCCCCAGTACGAGGCCCTGGGCCACGGCCGTAAGGATGGAGCCGCCGGAGAACATCTGGGTCCAGAATTTGCGCCCGCGGTTCCGGGCCCGGAACCGGAACTCGAACGCCACGCCCCTCAGGATCAGCCCCGCCAGCATCAGCAGGATGGGCAGATAAAGGGCCGGCATCAGCACCGAATAGGCCAGCGGGAACGCCGCCAGCAGCCCCCCGCCCCCCAGCACCAGCCAGGTTCTCGTTGCCGTCCCAGACGGGGGCGATGGTGTTCATCATCACATCGCGCTCTTCCTTCGATCTGGCGAAGGGAAACAGGATGCCGATGCCCAGATCGAAGCCGTCCAGCGTCACATAAAGCAGCACGGCGACGGCGATCAGCCCGGCCCAGATCAGTTGCAGGTCGAGGTTCATGACGCCGCTCCACGCAGGCCGCCGGGGCCGGAATCATCGGGGGTATCGTCGTCAGGCGAGGTGTCCTCGGGGGCCTTGGCCATGGGCGTGCCGGGCGGGCGCTGCCCGCGCGGGGCCGGCTCGGCCTTCGCCGCGATCGGTCCCTCGGCCATCAGGCGCAGGATGAAGATCGCTCCGGCCGTAAACACGATCGAATAGACCACGATATAGGCGATCAGGGAGGTCGCGACCTGGCTGGCGATCACAGGCGAGACCGCATCACGCGTCCTCAGCACATCATAGACGACCCAGGGCTGACGCCCGACCTCGGTCACCATCCAGCCGGCCAGCACGGCCAGGAACCCCGACGGGCCCATGGCCACGGCGAAACGCAGGAACCACGGGCTGTCGAAGATCCGCTTCCTCCAGATCAGCACCGCGCCCCACAGGCCCAGGCCGATCATCAGTATCCCCAATCCGACCATGATCCGGAAGCCGAAGAAGGGGATGAAGGGCGGCGGCTGATCCTCCCGCGCGTAGCTGTCGAGGCCCTTGATCACCTCATCCTTCGGGACGCCCTGAATCAGGTTGCCGACGCCGGGGATGGAGACCTGGAAATGGTTCTTCTGGGCCTCGCGGTCCGGGATGCCGAACAGATGCAGCGGCTGGTCGGCCCGGGTCTCCCAATAGCCCTCGATCGCGGCTGTCTTGGCCGGCTGGTATTTGTGCGTGACCTCGCCCGAGGCGTGGCCGACGACCAGCTGCAACGGGGCCAGAACCGCGAGCAGACCCACGGCCATGACGAGGCTGATCCGGCTCTCGGTCCAACCCTCGGTCCTGACCCCGGCGGCACGCTCTTTCAGCAGCCGGTAGGCCGAGGCCGCCCCGACCACCAGACCCGTGGTGATGAAGGCCGCCAGCAGCATGTGGGCCAGCCGGGTCGGCAGGCTGGGGTTGAAGATCACCGCCATATAGTCGACGGCTTCGAAGGTGCCGTCGGCCATCATCTGGAACCCTTGCGGGGTCTGCATCCAGCTGTTGGCCGACAGGATCCAGAAGGCCGAGATGGTCGTGCCGACCGCCACCAGCACGGTCGAGGCGAAGTGGAGTTTGGGCCCCACCTTCTTCCACCCGAACAGCATGACGCCCAGGAACGAGGCCTCGAGGAAGAAGGCCGTCAGAACCTCATAGGCCAACAGGGGCCCGATCACCCCGCCGGTCAGGCGGATGAACTCGGACCAGTTGGTGCCGAACTGATAGCTCAGCACCACGCCCGACACGACGCCCATGCCGAAGCTGAGGGCGAAGATTTTCACCCAGAACAGGTACAGGGTCTTGAAGGCCTCGCGCTTCGTCCAGAGCCACAGCCCCTCCAGCACGGCCAGAAAGGCCGCCAGCCCGATGGTGAAGGCCGGGAACAGGATGTGGAAGGCGATGGTGAAGGCGAACTGCAGGCGCGACAGCAGCAGGGCGTCGAGATCCACGGGCGTGTTCCTCCTCAGGACTACGGTCCAGACCTACGCCCCGCCCTCCCGGCCGTCCACCTGAAGCGGTTTCCCGCGACGCTCAGTCACACACTTTCAGTATTTTTATAAGTGAACTTCAGGCGACGGGAAGTTCGATCCAGAACGTCGAACCCTGCCCGAGGACGGAGTTGACTCCGATATAACCGCCCTGCAATTCGATCAGGCGCTTGGCCAGCGCCAGACCGATGCCATGGCCTTCGACCGCCGAACGCTCGAGACCCAGCCGATTGAACGGTTCGAACAGCTGGCTCAGCTTTTCGGGCGCAAGGCCCGGCCCGCGGTCAATCACCTCAATCCGCACACCGTCATGCACCCGATGCGCCCGGAACGTCACCTCACCGCCTGCAGCAGCATATTTCACCGCATTGGTCGCCAGGTTGTCGATCACCTGCGACAGCCGCTGTGAATTGGCGATGGCGACCAGGCCGTCACCTTCGCAGATGACCTTGAGCGCCAGCGACCTCGCCTCGGGACGCAGGGCGGTGGCGCGGCGGACATCCTCGAGGACCCCGCGGACATCGGTGGGCCGCAGCTCGACCCGAACGGCCCCGGACTCGGCGCGCGCGACGTCCAGCAGGTCATGGGACAGGGCCTCGACCTGACGGGCGGTCTTGACCAGCATGCCGGCCATCTCCGTCTGCGTCGGGGTGACCGGCCCCAGCTGGCCGCTCAGCCACAGGTCCCCGATGCCGATGATGCCGGCGACGGGACTCTTGATTTCGTGGGCCACATTGGCCAGCAGGCGGGACTTGGCCGCAGAGGCCTCTTCGGCCCGAACCTGTCCCGCCCGGGCCCGCGCCGACAGACGGTCGCGCTCCTCCAGAAGCGAGGCCACCAGGATGATCGGCACGAATCCGAAAAGGATGGCCAGTTGGGTGAACAGGGCCCGCTCCGCCGTGTCCGTTATCACCTCGCTCCAGGGGCCGGCGCCGATGCGGACGGCACAAATGGCGGAGACAGACACGATGACGAGCGCTGCCGTCACGCCGAGCACCCGCAGTCGGGCCGCGATCAGGATCAGCATCGGGACAAGGGCAAAGCCGAGAGGCAGGTCCGAGAAAAAATAGATCGAGCCGCACATGGCCGCGAGCAGACCGAACAGCAAAAGCGTCTCGGCCCCGCGCCACGGACTCCACAAGGCCCGGATCGCGCGACGGTCGAGAGACAGGACGAAGGGGGTGATGACGGCCAGACCCAGGGCATGGCCGAACCACCACGTCTGGAAACTTATCAGGAACGGGGCACCGCGCATCAGATACAGGCCCGTGGCCACGATCAGGGCGCCGGCGATCGGCGCCACGGCCGCGGCCCAGAAGATGAACCGGCAGGCCCCGTTGACGGTGGCCAGATTCAGGGTCGGGGCGAACCGCCGGGCCAGGGCCACGGCCAGACTGACCTCGACCATATTGGCGAGCGTAAACATGACCGCCGTACTGGGATTGTTGCGGCCCAGAAACTGGCCGGCCAGAACCCCGAAGGCGATAATGGCACCGAAGCTGATGTCATATCCCGGGCCCCGGCCGCTCCGCAGCCAGACCCCGACCGCAAGCGCATTCGCGGCCCACAGGGCCGCAACCAGATCCGCCGTGCGGAAGGTGCTGATGGCAATGAGGGTCAGCAGGGTCACGCCCGCCGCGGTCGCCATCGGGACCAGGGGGCGAGCAAACAGGTCGACCGCGCTGGTCAGGCGATAGGGACGACTTAGCGTCGACGCAGCATCGCCGATATCAGTGTCGCTCGGAATGATCGCACGGCTGGAGATCATGAAAAAGAGAAGCTTCTATGCTGAACTGACCCCAGAGTTGCACACGCTTCCTAATATCCCCTGAAGTCAGCCTCCCGCTGAGCAAACGGCGCTGAACGCCCGCACAGCGGCCTCGGCACCGTCGGCAAACCCCCACACCCCATGGCTTACGGCGAGAAAATCCGCGCCGGCTCTGACCAGCGGGGCCGCATTGTCCACCGTGATCCCGCCGATGGCGACCGACGGGATGACCATGGTCTCCTGCCAGATGGTCAGGATGTCAGGCTCCGGCCGATGCTCCGTGGCCTTGGTTGCGGTCGGATAGAAGGCCCCGAAGGCGACATAGTCCGCGCCGGCCTCCGCCGCCTCCATCCCCAGATGCCGGCTGTCATGGCAGGTGACACCGATCATGGCGGACGGGCCCATCAGCCGGCGTGCCGACGCCACCGGGGCGTCCCCCTGCCCCACATGCACCCCGTCGCATCCGAGCGCCGCCGCCAGATCCGGACGGTCATTCAGGATAACGGCCACGCCGCGTTGCTGGGCCAGCGGGGCCAGCCGCTGCACGGCGGCGGTGATCATCGTGTCATCGGCAGGCTTGAGCCGGATTTGCAGCGCCGCGACTGGCCCCGCGTCCAGCGCCCGTTCCAGGACGGCGGCAAAGGCCTCAAGGTCCTCAAGGACCGGTGGGGTGATGAGGTACAGCTGACAGGCGGGGGCGGACATGTCCGGCAGGTGCGACGCCCGGACGGCTGCGTCAACCCGCCCGATTGCGAACGCGTTGCAATCGCCCTGACAGCTGCTATGGAGAACCAGTCGCAACAACTGGCCGGAGCCCACGCGTGTACGTCTGCAACTGCAACGGCCTTCGCCAGCGTGACGTTGCCCGCGCGATCGAGGCCGGGGCCACCCGCCCCCGCGACGTCTTCGCCCGCCACCAGTGCGCCGCCCAGTGCGCCAAATGCGTCTGCGAAATGCGCCAGATGATCGAGGACAGCCGCCAGTCCCTGGCCCTCGCCGCCGAGTAGGCCGGCGAGAGAGTTTCAGCTTATCACTCGCAATATCAATGTGTTGAAAAACGCTCGCAAATGACCGCCGGTCGGTTTGCCATGCTAATATGACCTGCGGATCGGCTGGATCCGCACGATGCGAACGAAAGACGACGACATGAAGGGCGACCCCGCGATCCTCCGCACGCTGAACGCGGTGCTGACCAACGAGCTGACGGCCGTGAACCAGTATTTCCTGCACGCCCGCATGTTCGAGAGCTGGGGTCTGCGCCACATGGGCGAGATCATCTACCAGGAATCAATCGGCGAGATGAAACACGCCGACAAGCTGATCAAGCGCATCCTGTTCCTCGACGGCCTGCCCAACATGCAGGACCTGCACAAGCTCAAGATCGGCGAGAGCGCGATCGAATGCCTTGGGGCCGATCTTCAGCTTGAGATCGACGGCCGCGCCGCCCAGCTGGCCGCCATCACCCAGTGCGAGGCCGGCCACGACTTCGTCAGCCGCCAGATCCTGATGGAAATCCTGTCGGACACCGAGGAGCACATCGACTTCCTCGAGGCCCAGTTCAAGCTGATCGAGCAGCTGGGCGAGCAGAACTATCTGCAGTCCGCCATGACCGAGATCCAGCCGGACAAGTCCGCCACGGGCGGGTGATCGTCAGATCACCTCCCGCCGGCTGAGGTGGGCGATGGCGGCCGCAAGCGCGACCAGTCCCAGCCCGCACCCCAGCCCCAGAGCGGTGTTCACCCGCCACGCCTCGGTCGCCAGCATGTTGACCGGCATCTGCCACGGGAAGAACACGCCCTGTTTAGCGGCCGTCGCGACCACCGAGAAGAAAGTGCCGCCGATCCCGATCGCCAGCGCCGGCACGAAGCTTGAGAACCGCATGGCGATCCAGAACTGGATGGCGATCATCAGGATGGCCGCCAGCAGCACCTTGCCCAGCAGGATCGCCTGTCCGGTGAGGTCGAACACGCCGGTTGGGGCCACCGCCGGCTTGAGGGTGGCGGCGAGGTTCACCGCGCCCCAGGTCAGCAGCAGGTTCAGGACGCTCATGGCCGCCACGACCCCGAGCACGCAGACCGCCTTGGCCGCATAGAGCTTCCAGCGCGCCATCGGCAGGGCCCGCAGATGATCCCATGCCCGGGGACCGTGCTCCATATGGGCCACCAGCGCTGTCAGGGCCGTGACACTCATGGGCAGCATGAAGAAGGCCCAGATGGCCGCCGCCCCTTGCGTGTACATCTCCCACGGTTGGGGCTTCTCCCCGCGCAGCATGTTGAAGAACACGAAAATGGCGATCAGCGTCGGCGCAGCCAGCGCCAGCAGCAGGGCCAGCGAGCGGTTCAGCTTGCGCAGTTCGACGGCGAGGACCACGGGCATCAGACAGTCTCCGGTTGGCGGGCCGCCGCGGACGGCGCGGTCACAGTGCGGTAGAGGCCCTCGAGCGACGGACTGCGCGGGCCGATGGCGAACACCTGCACCCCTGCCTCGACCAGATCGCGGTTCAGGGCGGCGGTGGCGGTGTCGTGATCGATCCCGGGTCTCAGCCGGGCGACCAGCCCGCCCCCCTCCTCGCGAATCGTCAGGTCCCGGGTCCTCAGCAACGCCGTGGCGCGCGCGGCATCATCGACCCGTAGCCCGATCTCGGGGGCCATCTCCGCCTTCAGTCGGGCCAGCTCCCCCTCCAGCACCAGCCGCCCGTCGTTGACGATGCCGATATGGGTCGCGGTCTGTTCGATCTCGCCCAGCAGGTGGCTGGACAGCAGCACGGTCGCCCCGGTCCGTTCCGGCAGGGACTTCAGAAAGCCCCGCATGTCGGCGATCCCGTCCGGGTCCAGCCCGTTCGTCGGCTCATCCAGGATCAGAACCGGCGGGGCTCCCAGCATGGCCCGGGCGAGTCCCAGCCTCTGGCGCATGCCCAGCGAATAGTCCGACACGCGGCGCTGGGCATTGTCGGTCAGGTCCACCACCTCCAGCACCCGGTCGATCTCGGACGCGGCCAGCCCCAGCAGGGTCCGGGTCAGGTCGAGGTTCTCGCGTCCGGTCAGATTGCCGTAGAAGCCGTGCGCCTCCAGCAGGGCCCCAACCTTGCGCGCTGCACCGATCCTGTCGCGGGCGACATCGATGCCGCAGACCCGCGCCGCGCCGGCCGTCGGCTTCAACAGGCCCAGCAGCATCTTCAGCGTCGTGGTCTTGCCCGCGCCATTGCGCCCGAGAAAGCCATAGATCGCGCCTTCGGGCACCCGCAGCGACAGCCGATCCACGGCCAGATGCCGGCCGAACCGGCGTGTCAGCGCCTCTGTCTCCACAGCCTCGACCATTGCCCCGCCCCGCGTCGTTTAACTCTTACATAAAGTTGCGGAGCGGCGATCTTTAAGTCAAGATTAAAGATCAGACAGGATCATGCCCCCATGCCGACCTCCGACCTCACCCGTTTCCGCCGCTTGTGCGGCCAGTTCCGCTGGCTGGCCGTGTTCATGGTCTGCAGCGTCGGGGCCATACTGATCCTGATGTATGTCATCGCCCCTGCCGTCACGGCGGCGCGCGGCACGCTCCCGGCGGAAACCGATTCTCCCGATCTGCTGGAGCGGGCCATCTGGGCGACCCCCACACTGTTCTATCTCTATGCCGTCTGGGCGATCGGAGCGGCGCTGGGACAGGTCTCGAAAGGCCGGCTGATCCAGCCCACCCTGTCGCGTGCCCTGCGGCACGTCGGCATTGCGCTGGGCCTGGGCGGCCTGCTCAGCGTCTTCGGCATCACCAACATCACTCGCCTCATCGGCGGCTATCAGGCCGGGTTCGCCTATTTCGACGTGGCCGGCATGACCCTGGGCATGATCGGCGGGGCGCTGTTCCTGCTGGGTCGCGTCATCGACCAGGCCGGGGTCCTCCAGTCAGAGTTGGACCAGATCATCTGATGCCGGTCCGCGTGACGCTCGACGCCCTGATCGTGGCCCGGGGTCTCAAGGCCCGCGACCTCGCCACCGAGATCGGCCTCAGCGAGACCCAGCTGTCCCTGTTCCGCTCCGGCAAGGTCAAGGGCATCCGCTTCTCGACCCTGGCCCGGATGTGCGCCGCCCTCGGCTGCCGGCCCGGCGACCTGCTGGACTACGACAGCGACCCCGCCGACCTCGACCCGGCCGACGATCCGGAGGCCTGAGCCGGAACCCCGCGGCAGCGCGGCCATTTCCCCTTCTGCTGAAGGAGAAGCCGATGACCGACATCGAAGACCGCCTCGACGACGTGCGCGACGCCACCGCCGACTTCCTCAATGCTGGCGAACGCGGCCCCGGCCACGTCGCCCTTGGCGTGGCCGTCACGGCGGGTTTCGCCCTGCTGGCCACCTTCCTCGCCACCCGGACTGTCGCGCCGCAGCCGCGCACCCTGTCCGAGGTTCAGGATGATGAGGCCCCGGTGACGGAGCGGCCGCGCGGAGCCTTCAGCCTCGTCCTGCCCGCCGTCTTCTCCGCCACCACACTCTCGGCCGTCCGCGTCTGGAACGCCCCCTCGCGGCCCGAACGCACCCGGGCCCTCACTTTGTGGGCCGGAGCCCAGGCCGTCAGCGCTGTCTGGATCGCCCTTCGACCCTCCGGCCGGTCGCTGCAGATCGCCGCGGCCATGACCTCGGCCGGCCTCGCCGCCGCCTTCGCCCATGAGGCCCGCAAGCTGGACACCCGCGCCGGCAAGATGGCCTCACCCGACGGGTCCGGCATCCGTCTCGGCAATATGATCGACCGCAAGGCGGGATCCACCCTGTCGCACTGACCGGCCGGCCCTCCGCTTCCCGGGTCGCCTTGCTCTCCGGACCGGCTTCCTCTACGGATCGCGCCCGATTTCGCGCGCCGAGACGGCTGCGCTTCCAACCCCCGGTTCATCCATGGCGAAAATCAACGGCAACACCATCAAGCCCGGCATGGTGCTTGAGCACAACAAGGGCCTGTGGGTCGTCACCAAGGCCAGCCACGTCAAGCCCGGCAAGGGCGGGGCCTTCGCCAACGTCGAGGCCAAGAACCTCGAGACCGGCAACAAGCTGAACGAACGTTTCCGTTCGGAAGACAAGGTCGAGCGCGTCACCCTCGAGCAGAAGGAATTCTCCTATCTGTACGAGCAGGGCGACGCCCTGGTGTTCATGGACGACGAGACCTACGAACAGACCGAACTGCAAAAGGACTGGGTCGGCGAGGACCGCGTCGCCTATCTGCAGGACGGCATGAAGGTCACCATCGAAATGCACGAGGGCCGGCCGATCGGCCTGAGCCTGCCCGACCAGGTGACCCTGACCGTCGCCGAGACCGAGCCCACCGTGAAGGGCCAGACCGCCTCGTCTTCCTACAAGCCCGCCATGGCCGACAACGGCGTGCGCATCATGATCCCGCCCTATATGTCCGCCGGCGAGCGCATCGTCGTCGACACCACCACCGGCGAATACGTCCGCCGCGCCGAGTAGAGGCGTGGCTGGTGGTTGGTGACGGGTGGCTGCTGCGACGAGCGCAGCGTTCAACCGTCACGAAACACGTCGAAGCCACAAGCCACCAATCACCAGCCACCCGGCTGACCCCCACATCGTAAAGCACCCCCTCCCATGGCCCTCGCCTCCGCCCTCGTCTCCGTCATCATCGACGCGGTCCGCAAGACGGCCCGACCCATGCTGCGCGACTTCGGCGAGGTCGCCCAGCTGCAGGTGTCGCGCAAGGGGCCCGGCGACTTCGTCACCGCCGCCGACATCAAGGCCGAGGACACGCTCTACGAACTGCTGATGAAGGCCCGCCCCGGCTACGGCTTCCTCGGCGAGGAGCGCGGCATGATCGAGGGGACCGACAAGTCCCACACCTGGATCGTCGACCCGATCGACGGCACCACCAACTTCATGCACGCCATGCCCCATTTCGCCATCACGGTGGGGCTGCAGCGCTATGCGCCCGACGGATCGTCCGAGATCGTCGCCGGCGTCACCTACAATCCGATCATGAACGAGCTGTTCTGGGCCGAGAAGGGCAAGGGCTGCTATCTCAACGACCAGCGCATCCGCGTCGCCGGACGGCGCGACCTGTCGGAAAGCCTGATCGCCACCGGCCTGCCCTTCATCGGCAAGTCGGGCCACGCCCAGTCGATCAAGGACATCCACGCCATCGGCCAGCGCGTCGCCGGCATCCGCCGCCTCGGCTCGGCCGCCCTGGACTTCGCCTGGGTCGCCTGCGGCCGCTACGACGCCTACTATGAGCGCAATCTCAAGCCCTGGGACGTGGCGGCCGGGATCCTGTTCGTCACCGAGGCCGGGGGCAGCGTCACGACCATCGAGCCCGACGGCGACCCCAAGACCGGCGTCTCCATCCTCGCCTCCAACACCGAACTGCATCCGCAGCTCCGCAAGGTGTTGAACGCGTCGTAAGGCATTCTCCCTCCCCTTCAGGGGAGGGTGGTCTGAGCGCAGCGAAGACCGGGTGGGGGCGGCAAGGCGACCCGGACACAGGTCTGTGCGACCTTTCCCGGCCGCCCCCACCCGGTCGCTGCGCGACCCCCCTCCCCGGAACGGGGAGGGATACGAAGCTTCACAGCCCCGTCACCGTCGGCCCCTACCCTCCCGGCATGATCCGGTTCATCCTTGCGGCCCTCATGCTGGCTGCCACCCCCGCCGCCGCCCAGACCGCGGCCCATCCCCTTGTCATCGCCCACCGCGGCGCGTCCGGTGAGCGCCCCGAGCACACCCGCGCGGCCTATGACCTCGCCATCGACCAGGGCGCGGACTTCATAGAGCCCGATCTCGTCATGACCCGCGACGGCCAGCTGGTGGTCCGGCACGAGAACGAGATCTCCGAGACGACCGACGTCGCCGACCACCCCGCCTTCGCCGACCGCCGCACGACCCGCACCATCGACGGCATGGCGGTCACCGGCTGGTTCACCGAGGACTTCACCCTCGCCGAGCTGAAGACCCTGCGCGCCCGCGAGCGCCTGCCGTCGCTGCGCCCCGGCAACACCGCCTTCACCGATGAAGCGCTGCTGACCTTTGACGAGGTCATCGCCATCGCCCGCGCCGGCAGCGCCCGCACCGGCCGGACCATCGGCCTCGCTCCCGAGCTGAAACACCCGACCCATTTCGCCGCCGCCGGCCTGCCGATGGAGGCCGCCGTCTCTGCCGTCCTCACCGCCCATGGCCTCGCGGCCGCCGACAGCCCGGTCATGGTCCAGTGTTTCGAGGTCGCCTGCCTGCGGACCCTGAACGGAATGATCGAGGCCCCGCTCCTGCAGCTGATGTCGCCGCTGGGCGGGCCGGCCGACGCACCGGATCTCACCTACGCCGCCATGGCCACGCCCGAAGGCCTCGCGGAGATCGCCACCTATGCCGATGCCATCGCAGTCGAGACGTCCATGATCATCCCCCGCACCGTCTCGGGCGCGTCCGGCGAACCCACGGCCCTGATCGCCGACGCCCATGCCGCCGGGCTCAAGGTCGTGGCCTGGACCTTCCGGGCCGAGGACGTGTTCCTCCCCGCCGACTATCGCGGCGACCTGACGGGGTGGATCCAGCGGTTCTACGCTCTGGGCATCGACGCCGTGTTCAGCGATTTCCCGGGCGTAGCGGTCGAAGCGCGGGACTGAACCATCCGAGCGGTCTCCTCCCCATGCGCGGAGGCGCATGGGGAGGAGACGCGAGATCACCCCTCCCGGAACTGCAGTTCCGCCAACCGGGCGTACAGACCGCCCTTCGCCACCAGTTCGTGGTGCGTGCCTTCCTCGACCGCGACGCCGTTGTCCATGACCACGATCCGGTCCGCGCGCAGCACCGTGGCCAGCCGGTGGGCGATCACCAGCGTCGTGCGGCCCTCCATGGCCTGATCCAGCGCCGCCTGCACCAGCCGCTCGTTCTCGGCGTCCAGCGCACTGGTCGCCTCGTCCAGCAACAGGATGGGCGCGTCGCGGACCAGAGCCCGGGCGATGGCCAGCCTCTGCCGCTGTCCGCCCGACAGGCTCTTGCCGCGCTCGCCCAGCGGGGTGGCGAAGCCTTCGGGCAGGGCCTCGATGAAGCCAAGGGCCTGGGCCTCCGTCGCGGCCTCGCGCACCTCATCCTCGCCGGCAGCCTCGCGGCCGAAGCGGATGTTCTCCAGCGCCGATCCCGAGAACAGCGGGGCCTCCTGCGACACCCAGGCGAAGCGTCCGCGCACCTCGGCCGGATCGGCGGTGCGCACATCCACGCCATCGACGCTGACCGCCCCGTCCTGCGGATCATAGAAGCGCAGCAGCAGTCGGAAGACGGTCGACTTGCCGGCCCCGGACGGCCCGACCAGGGCCACCGTCTCGCCCGGCCGCACGGTCAGGTCGAACCCCTTCAGGGCCGGGAGGTCGGGTCGTCCCGGATAGGCGAACCGCACCCCGGCCATGGCCACACGCCCCTCGGGCGGGCTGGGCAGGGCCACCGGATGCTCGGGCGCACCAATGGAGGCCTTCGCCCGCATCAGCTCATCGATCCGCGCCATGGCCCCTGAGGCCTTCTGCACGTCGCCCCAGCTCTCGCCCAGGGCTCCGACCGCCCCGGCCGTGAACACCGACAGCAGCACGAACTGCAACAGGGCCCCCGGCGTCATGGTCCCGCGCGCCACGTCCTGGGCCCCCAGCCAGAGCACCAGGGTGACCCCGCCGAAGACCACAACGATGACCACCGCCGTCATCCAGGCCCGGGCCCGCATCCGCACGAGAGAGACGCCAAAGGCCTCCTCCACCACGCTGCCAAAGCGCGTGACCGCGCTCTGCACGCGGCCAAAAGCCTGCACCGTCTCGATGGCATCGACGCTCTCGCCGGCGAAGCCCACGGCATTGGCGAACCGGTCTTGCGACCGCACCGTCAGCTTGCGCACCGACCGGCCGAACAGGAAGATCGGCGCGATCAGGATCGGCGCGGTCAGCAGCACCAGCCCGGTCAGCTTGGGGCTGACGATGAACAGCAGGGCCACGCCCCCGATCAGGGTCAGCAGATTGCGCAGGGCGAACGACACCGAGGTCGTCAGCAGGGTCTCCACCAGGGCAATGTCGGTGGTCAGGCGACTGAGGACTTCCCCGGTCCGCATCCGCGCGAAGAAGGACGGGTCCAGCGTCAGGATGCGGTCGAACAGACCCTTTCTCAGGTCCGCGATCATCCGCTCGCCGGTCTTGGTGACGTAGAAGTAGCGGACGGCCGTGGCGACCCCCAGCAGGACGGCGTTCAGCCCCAGGAAGATGAACCAGCGGTCGATATCGCGCCCGCCATTCTCGAACCCGTGGTCGATGGCTCCGCGCGCCGTCGCCGTCAGCCCGAGGGAGGCCGCGGTCGAGCCCAGCAGCCAGAATCCCGCGATCAGGGCATCGACCTTGTGCTGCATCAGATAGGGCCACAGCCGCAGCAGCGGCCGCACATCCCTGGCCTTCTCGCGGCGGGCTCCGGCCTCGCCCATCTGTTCGATCAGGACGGCTCCGGCCCCGGGACGACCGGTGGCCTCCGCCGGAGCCGGGGCGGGATCATGGGTCGGCGTTGCAGTGGTCATGCGCGGCTCTTGCCCCGGATCGCCCTGCGGTGTAAACGCCGCCGCTCATTCCCGCCGGAGCGTCTGGCGGGATTTCTCATTTTCGCGCACCGACGGTCGGCATCGTCATCGCGCAGAGGCCGGACCGAGACCATGAAAGCGGATACGCACCCCGACTACCACTTCATCACCGTCACCCTGACCGACGGTTCGACCTACAAGACCCGGTCGACCTACGGCAAGGAAGGCGACACGCTGAACCTCGACATCGATCCGTCGACCCACCCGGCCTGGACCGGTGGCAACCAGCAGCTGATGGACCGCGGCGGCCGCGTTTCGCGCTTCAACAACAAGTTCGGCGGCTTCATCAAGAAGTGAGGCCCGCAGCACCTGCGACCGTCGGTCGCGATCGGTGCGGCAAAGACATCACGAAGAGCGCCGGTCCTGCGACCGGCGCTTTTTGTTTGTCTACAACGTCGATAATGTCGGGCAGTTCGACGCCGGGGCATGGACACCGGGTTCCGCGCGGTGTCGAACGAAGGCGAAGACGACGATGAATCGACGCGAACTCACACTCGGGGTGGCCCTCTCGGCGGTCACGGGTCCGGCCCTGGCCGCACAGACCCGTCCGCAACAGGCCGTGGCCGCCCCACCCAGCGCCTGGTACGCCGCCTTCAGCGATCAGCTGTCACGCCTGCCCGCAACGATCCAGCCCGATGTCCGTACCCTCTATGAGCTCAACGGCTGGCGTCCGATCTGGACCGCCGACCGCCTGCGTCGGCTGAACGAGGCGGCGACCCGGGCCGAGCGTCATGGTCTGTCCAGCGCCGACTTCTTCGATTTCGTCGGCTTCGCCGCCGATCCCGACAGCGCCGACGTCCGGACCACGGCCGCAGCCCTGACCTATGCCCGGGTCCTGGCCGAGGGCCGGGTCCGCCCGGAGACGGTCGAGGATCTGTGGGAGATGCAGAAGAACCGCGTCGACCTGCCCGCCGGCTTCAACGATGCCCTGATGCGGAACCGGATCGTCGAATGGTTCGAGGAGCTGGCCCCCACCGACATCGGCTATGCCAACCTGTCTGCTGGCTACATCCGCTACCGACGGCTGATTCGTGACGGCGGCTGGCCCGTTTTCCCGGCCCGGCCCGGCACGCTGGAACCCTTTGCCAGCGATACCCGCATCCCGGCGCTCATCGCCCGCCTGGTGGCCGAGGGCGATCTGCCCGCCGCCGACGGCGCTCGTCTGACCGCCGAGGGCCTGGTCTACGGGGCCGAGCTGCAGGCAGCCGTCCGGGGCTTCCAGACCCGCCATGGTCTCGCCGCCGATGGTCGCATCGGGCCCGGCACCCAAAGCTCGCTCGGTGCCTCGGCCGAGGACCGCGCCCGTCAGATCGCCCTCAACCTGGAACGCCGCCGCTGGCTCAAGCGCGACCTCAATCCCGAGCGGATCGAGGTCAACACCGCCGCTGCCATCATGGTCTACTGGAAGGACGGCCGGCCGGTGCATTCGAACCGCGTCGTCGTCGGCTCGCCCGCCAACCAGACGCCCAGCCTCGAGAAGCCGTTCGCCTCGGTCGTGGCCAACCCGCCCTGGTATGTCCCCGCCGGCATCGCCCGGCGCGAGATCCTGCCGCGCGGCCCCGACTATCTGGCCAGCCAGAACATGTACATCTCCAACGGCACGGTCATCCAGCGGGCCGGTCCGCAGGCTGCGCTCGGCTATGTGAAGTTCGAGCTGCGCGACAGCTATGCCATCTTCCTGCACGACACACCGTCCAAGGCCGCCTTCAACCTGTCCATGCGCCAGCGCTCGCACGGCTGCGTCCGCGTCCAGAACGCGGTCGAGTTCGCCCGCCTGCTGCTGTCGCCGGACCCGACCCTGCTCGGGCAGTTCGACGACGCCCAGGCCAGCCGCGAGACCAAGCGGATCCAGACGGGCCGCGAGATCAGCGTGCGCCTGCTGTACTGGACCGCCTTCGTCGATGGTCAGGGCCGGGTCGCCTTCCGGGAGGACGTCTACAGCCGCGACCAGCGGCTGGCCCAGGCCCTCGGCATCGCCGTCAGCCTGCCGACGGTGATCAGCGACGGCCGCACCGACGCCGACGACGTCGGGCCGTAGCGCCCGGCCTACTCCCGGAAGGCCGCTTCCAGCCGTCCCATCTGGCTCAGAACCGGATTCGCGTCCGGCTCGGGCGCGTCGTCCAGATACATGCGACGGTCCAGATACAGGACCCGATCGTACAGTTTCTCGGCCCGGACCAGATATTCGACCAGGGCCATGGGAATCTCGGGATGGCCGGGCTCGGCCTCTGCCTTGCGCTCGCCGAGGCGGTAGCGGGTGTCGCAGGCCGCTTCCGGGGTCATGTCGCCTTCGCGCACCGCGCGCTGCACCAGCAACCACGAGGCCACCTGCATCAGCCGGGTGGTCAGCTTCATGCTCTCGCCCGCATAGGCAAGGGCGGCCGAGCGCGACAGCAGCTTGGAATCCCGACGCCCCTCCCCGTCCAGATAGGCTGCGGTCTCCTCGACCAGCTCCATGCCTTCCTGAAAGGTCCGCTCAAACAGTTCGGAGCGCGCGAAATCCCGGATTTCGCCGGCGCGGGACACCCGCGCCGCCTGTTCCTGTCCGGGCTCGTCCTCGGTGGCCATCAACTCAACCATACTCATCGTGACACGGATGTTCCGCTGAACCGTCGGGCCGGATCGGCACCGCAGGCTTGCAGCCTGCAACCGCCATGCCACGGAACGGCCGCGGGCGGAACCGCATCAGGGTCTGAAGTTGAACAGGGCGTCGGCCGCCGACTTCTTGGCCGCCTTGGCCGCGAGCGCCGTCCGCACCCGTGTGATCTCCGCCTCCAGCGCCTCGATCCGCTCGCCCAGTTCCTCGACGGCGTACAGATCCAGGTCCTCGCGCCCCAGCGCCGTCAGGGCCGCCCCGCGCTGCGGTCGCGGATCAAGATCGTCGAACGTCATCCTCGCCTCCTTGGCCAGACCCCCGGACACCCCCATTTACGCGCCCGGACACGGACGATTGCAAGACCAGGAGCCAGACATGCAGGCCATCGAGATCGAGGGCGGCTCAGGCCCCGCCGAAGCCCTTCGACTGGCGGAGCGTCCGGATCCCGTGGCAGGACCGGGCCAGATCGGCATCCGCGTCCGCGCGGCCGGCGTCAACCGGCCCGATCTCCTGCAGCGGGCCGGGGCCTACCCGCCCCCTCCGGGGGCCTCCGACATCCTCGGGCTGGAAGTGGCCGGCGAGGTCGATCAGGTCGGGCCCGGCGTCACCCGCTGGCGCGTGGGGGACCGGGTCTGCGCCCTGCTGGGAGGCGGCGGCTATGCCGAACGCGCCGTCGTCGACGCCCGCCATGCCCTGCCGGTTCCGGAGGGTCTCGATTTCATCCAGGCCGCCGCCCTGCCCGAGACCGTCTTCACCGTCTTCGCCAATGTCTTCGAGGCCGGCGGGCTGAAGGCCGGCGAAACCCTGCTGGTGCACGGGGCGACCTCGGGGATCGGGGTCACGGCGATCCAGATGGCCCGCGCCGCCGGGGCCCGGGTCATCGCCACCTCCCGCACCGCCGCCAAGGCCCGTGCCGCCCTGGACCTCGGGGCCGACGTCAGCCTCGACGCCTCGCAGGGAGACCTCACGGCGCAGATCGCTGCCGCCGGCGGGGCCGATGTCGTGCTCGATATGGTCGGCGCCGCCTATGCCGGGATCAATCTGGAGGCCCTGAAGCCGGGCGGGCGGTGGGTCGTGATCGCCACCCTGACCGGAGCCCTCGCCGAGGTGGACCTGCTGCGGCTCATGATGAAGGCCGTAACCCTGACCGGATCAACATTGCGCCGGCGCTCCGCCGACGAAAAGGCCCGTCTGGCCGCCGCGATCGAGGCCACGGCCTGGCCCTGGGTGGTGTCCGGCGCGGTCCGCCCGCCGGTCGAGGCGACCTTCCCCCTCGCCGAAGCGAAACTCGCCCACCTCCGGCTGGAGGCGGGCGAGCATGTCGGCAAGATCGTACTGACGACCGACGCGATCCGGGGGTGAGGCCTCCGGGGCCATGGCCCCGGCGCGGGCCCTACCAGTTGTTCCGACGCGCCGGACGCAGCGACGAGATGCTGTCGTTCATGCCAAAACGGCTGAGATTGCGCACATTCTCGGTGAAGACCTGGCACTGGCCGCGGAACTCGGCATCGGTGCAGGCCTCCCACGCGCCGCGGAACTCCATCGAGCTGATGGTGTCGTTGAAGCCGCTGCTGCCGAGGTTGTAGACCTCGCCCCGGAAGGTCTGTGACCCGCCGCCGAAATTGGCGTCCCGATAGACGGTGATGGTGTCGCGACCGTTGCCGCCGCCGTTGTTCCCACCCCAGCCGCCGTTGTTGCCGCCCCAACCCCCGCCGCTGTTTCCACCGCCGTTGTTGTTGCCGCGCTCATACTCGCCGCGCACGCCGTGGCAGACCAGCAGGCCATTGTCGTTGCCGATATCGCTGGACGCGCAGGGTGCCAGCTCGATCGAGGTCGGGCGCGTGTTGCTCGCCCGGTCACGGCAGTCGGCATACAGCCGGCCCTGGTTCACATAGGCCCCCGAACAGCTCTGGGCATAGCTGCCACGCGGCGCGGCGCGCGACTGGGCCTCGGCCGACTGCGGCGCGGCGGCAAGGCCGGCTGTGGCCAGAACGGCTCCGGCAGCGAAAATGGCGATCGTCTTCATGGTACCCTCCAACTGTTCCTCACGGCGTCTGAACGCCTGCGATATCACACTGTCCATCAGCCAGTATGAACCTTGGCTGTATGGCATGGACAGACGACGTTTTCTTTTGTTCGGAAACGGCCTATATCTCCATCATTCGCGCCCGGCCGAAAGGTCGGGCGCCGTCGTATCCAGCGCCCGGCTTTGCCCGGGCCTCGCACACCGGGACAATGCCCATGACCGACATCCTCATGCCCAAGGCCACCGCGGTCTGGCTGGTGGACAACACCTCCCTGACGTTCGAGCAGATTGCGGCCTTCTGCGGCCTGCACCCGCTCGAGGTGCGTGGCATCGCCGACGGTGACGTGGCCCGCGACATCCGTGGCGTCGACCCCATCACCGGCGGCCAGCTGGCCCGCGAGGAACTGGACAAGGCCCAGGCCGACGAAAACTACCGCATGTCCGCCATCGTCAGCCGCCATGCCGAGCTGATGAAGACCAACAAGCCCGCGCCGAAATACACCCCGGTCTCGCGCCGTCAGGACCGCCCCGATGCCATCATGTGGTTCGTCAAGAATCACCCCGAGGTGACCGACGCCCAGATCGCCAAACTGCTGGGCACGACCAAGTCCACCATCGACAGCGTCCGCAACCGCACCCACTGGAACAGCCCCCAGATCAAGCCGGTCGATCCGGTCACCCTGGGCCTGGTCGGCCAGCTGGTGCTGGACGAACTGGTCTCGAAGGCTGCCGAAAAGAAGAACCGCGACGACGCCAAAAAGGGCGGGGCCGCCCTCCAGCCGATCGAGGCCGAACCCGCCGAGCCCGAGTTCGTCCCCGAGGAACGCGAACGCCGCACCGCCGAACCGACCGCAGCGTCGGTGTTCGGCACGGGCGAGTAACGGGCAACCCTCTCCCGGCGGGAGAGGGCTTGAGGCTCGCAGAGCGAAGCGATGCGCCAGCCGAAAGGGTGAGGGGTTTGCCCTCACCGGTCGGCACCGACCCCTCACCCTTTCGCGCGAGTCTGATCGCCTTCGGCTCTCAGGCGCTCAAGCCCTCTCCCGCCGGGAGAGGGAAATTGAAAACGGCCCCGGGATCGCTCCCGGGGCCGTTCGCTTTTCAGACCATGGCCCGGGCTAACTCACCCGCGCCTCCAGACTGGTGATTTCCTCCTTGAGCCGGAGCTTCTTTCGTTTGAGCTCCCTGACCTGCAACTCATCCGCGGCGGGTCGCCAGACCTCCCGCTGGATGGTCTCGTCCAGCTGGCGGTGACGGTTTCCCAGTTCGCGGATACGAGCTTCGATGGTCATGGCTTGCGCCTCCATGTCTAAGGGACCACACAGTGAGCGCCTCGATTTCCGGCCTGTGAAATCACGGTTCGGTGACGTCAACAGAACGCTAAATTTCCGGGCGCAGTCGCAACCTGCACCCCAAAATGGACCCTGATGTGAACGCAGCCGTACGGAACCCGCCCTCCCGTCTCGTCGTCGGGATTTCCGGCGCATCTGGCGTGATCTACGGAGCCCGCGTGCTGGACGCCCTGAACGATCTCGGGATCGAGAGCCATCTGGTCGTCACCCGCGCTGCCCTGCTGACCCTGTCGCAGGAAACCGACCTGACACCCGACGACCTGACGTCAAAGGCGACGGTGCTCCACCGCCTCAACGATGTCGGCGCGACCATCGCCTCGGGCTCATTCCGGACGCTCGGCATGATCGTCGCCCCCTGCTCGGTCCGCACCATGAGCGAGATCGCCACCGGCGTGACCTCCACCCTCCTGACCCGGGCCGCCGACGTCGTGCTCAAGGAGCGTCGCCCCCTGGTCCTGATGGTCCGCGAGACGCCCTTCCACCTTGGCCACCTGCGGACCATGACGGCCCTGACCGAGATGGGGGCCACCATCGCCCCGCCCCTGCCCGCCTTCTATGCCCGACCGAAGTCCATCGCCGAGATGGTGGATCAATCGGTCGGTCGCGCGCTGGACCAGTTCGGCCTCGACTGGTCGGCCGTGCGCCGCTGGGAGGGACTGAAGGGGCCCCAGGCCGACAGCGAATGAGCGACCCGGCTCAGGTCACGAGCGATGGCCGGCCCACCGGCCTGTGGGACTGGGCCCTGACCGCCTACCGCGCCGACGGGGTGCCCGAAGCCTGTCTGTCGTTGCAGGACACCCACGGCCACAACGTCCCCCTTCTGCTCTGGGCCGCCTGGATGGCCGGCACCGGCCGGGCGCTGGATGCCGATACGGTCGAGGCCGGCTGCGACACCGCCCGCGCGTGGGACGCGGCCGCCGTCACCCCCCTGCGCGCGATCCGCCGCTCCCTGAAGAAACCTCTCCCCGATCTGGAAGACGCGGCGCGCGAGGCGCTGCGGGATCAGGTCAAGGCCGTGGAACTGGCCGCCGAACGACATCTGCTGGTCGGTCTGGAGGCCCTGGCCGGCCCCCCGGTGGCCGCGCCCGCCCCCGCCATCGAGGGGCTGGTGGCCGTCGCCCGGGGCTGGAGCCGCGTCGTGCCCCGCCCCGCCCTGACCATCCTCGCGGAACGCCTTCCGGCCTGACCCCGGCTCGGCTATAAGCCCGCCTTCGCGGGGCCAGCATGAACGACGACGTACCGTTTCTGACCGAGGAGGAACTGGCGCTCCACGCCCAGGTCAAGGCCCTGCGTCTGGAGCACGCCGACCTCGACGCCTCGATCGAGGCCCTCGCCCACATGCCGGTCCCGGATCAGCTGCTGATCGCCCGCCTCAAGCGCAAGAAGCTGCTGCTCCGCGACGAGATCGTGAAGATCGAGAGCCGCATCCTGCCCGACATCATCGCCTGAGGCCTACCGCCCCCGCTTGCGCACCCACATGGCGGCATCGGCCTCGGCCAGCCAGGTCTCGGCATCCGGCTGTCCGGCAAACGCCCGCACCCCGAACGATCCCCCCAGCGACGCCGCCTGCCCCTCGTAGAGGAAGGCGGCTTGCTCCAGCGCCTGCTTCAAGCCGTCCGCCTTCTCCCGGCCCTCGTCCGGCCCGGCGTTCAGCAGCAGCAGGCCGAACTCGTCCCCGCCCAGACGCCCCACGGCGTCGGTCGCGCGCACATTCTCCAGCAGCAGTTCGGCCACCCGAACCAGGGCCGCGTCCCCGGCGGCGTGACCCAGGGTGTCGTTGACCCGCTTGAACCCGTCCAGATCCAGATACAGCAGCACAGCGGGCACCTTGTAGCGGGTGCAATAGGCCATGCTGCGGCTCATGGCGGTGACGAAGCCCCGCCGATTCAACACCGGCGTCAGGACGTCGTGGTCCGCCGCCGCCTCCGCCGCCTCGGCCCGCTGTTCCAGTTCCAGGGTCCGCGCCCGCAGCGCCTCGACCTCGGCCCGCAGCCGCGCGATCTCGGCCCGGCTGGCGTCCAGCGGGTCGGTGACACGATCGGTTTGGGCGGCGTCGGTCACGGCGCAGGGGCACTCCGGGGGCGACTCAGACGGACGCCGGGAACCGCTAGGCTAACGCGGTTGGTTGCGGGCGCAACGCGTGTGCTGTAACCGGCCGCTTTCGCAGCAGGGCCCTCAGCAATATGGCGACCCCGACCCCGCCGGTGGCGATCATCATGGGCAGCCGCTCGGACTGGCCCACGATGAAGCACGCGGCCGAGACCCTCGACCGTCTGGGCGTGACCTGGGACGCCCGGGTGGTGTCGGCACACCGCACGCCCGAACGCCTGTTCAAGTTCGCCACGGGCGCAAAGGCCGCCGGGTTTAAGGTCATCATCGCCGGGGCCGGAGGGGCCGCCCACCTGCCCGGCATGGCCGCCTCCATGACGCCCCTGCCGGTGCTGGGCGTGCCGGTCCAGTCGAAGGCCCTGAAGGGCCTCGATTCGCTGCTGTCGATCGTCCAGATGCCCGGCGGCGTTCCTGTCGCCACCCTCGCCATCGGCGAAGCCGGGGCAAAGAACGCGGGCATTCTCGCCGCCCAGATCCTGGCCCTGTCGGATCCGGTCCTCGCCGGTCGCCTCGACGCCTTCCGCGAGGCCCAGACCGAATCGGTCCACGAGACGGTCGAAGACTGAGTGGCCGCCCCGACCGAACTCCCGCCCCTGGCCCCCGGGGCCACGATCGGCATCCTCGGCGGCGGCCAGCTGGGCCGCATGCTGTCCCAGGCCGCCTCGCGCCTCGGCTTCGACGTCGTCATCCTCGACCCGGAGGAGAACAGCCCTGCCGGCCGGGTCTCGCGCGGCCAGATCGTCGCCGCCTATGACGATCCCACCGCCCTCAACGTCTTCGGCCGCGTCTGCGACGTGGTCACCTTCGAGTTCGAGAACGTCCCCGCCGCCTCGGTGGAACGCCTCGCCGAGGCCGGAGCCCTGGTCGCGCCCGGCCCCGTGGCCCTGGCCGTCGCCCAGGACCGGGTCGAGGAAAAGACCTTCCTCAATGGCGTCGGGGCCCCCACCGTGGCCTTCGCCGCCATCGACAGCCTCGATGACCTGACCGCCGCCCTGCAGACGCTGGGCACCCCGGCCCTGCTCAAGACCCGCCGCGACGGCTATGACGGCAAGGGCCAGGTCTGGATCAAGTCCGCGAAACAGGCCGCCGCCGCCCTCGCCGAACTCGGCGGCCGTCCCGCCATCCTCGAGGCCCGCGCCGACTTCACCCGCGAGCTGTCGATCATCGCCGCCCGGGGCCGCGACGGGACAATCGCCGTCTATCCGCTGGGCCAGAATCATCACGCCGGCGGCGTGCTGCGCACCACCCAGGCCCCGGCCGCCGTCGATGCGAAGACCGAACGGCGCGCCCGGGCCATCGCCACGGCCGTGCTTGAAGGGCTGGCCTATGTCGGCGTCATCGGCATCGAGCTGTTCGACCTCGGCGACGGCCGGCTGCTGGTCAACGAGATCGCCCCCCGCGTCCACAACACGGGCCACTGGACCCAGGACGGCTGCGTCTGCGACCAGTTCGAGCAGCACATCCGCGCCATCGCCGGCTGGCCGCTGGGCCCCGTGACCGCCCACGCCCGGGTCCAGATGACCAATCTTCTGGGAGCCGATATCGACCAGTGGACGAAGCTGGCGGCCAAACCCGACCACCGGCTGCATCTGTACGGCAAGGCCGAGGCCCGGCCGGGGCGCAAGATGGCCCACGTCAACCGGATCGCGCCGCTCTGAAGCGCTGGAGGCCTGGCCCCCGGGTCGAACGGAGGGTTCACGGGCTTGCACACCCGTCGCGTCGCCCCTCCGCCACCAGGCCGTGTCGAGAGCTCGCGCACCCTGATCGCCAGACCTTAACCGTGCCCCAGCAAACACGGTTGACGCCGTCTTTACCCTGTCGAAGCAACGGCCGGTCATACTCGCGCGCTATTCCGGTGGCTCTTGATCGGGTCCACTGATTCGGGAACTCATCGCTCCATGCGCCTCGACTATCGCCTCGTCCTGATTGCCTGCGTGTCCGCCTGCGCCCCCATGCTGCCGGCGGCACCGCCCAGCGCCCTGCCTCCCGCAGCGCTGCCGGTCGCCCCGGCCCCCGGAGGGTCCGGCGCAGCCCCGGTTCACAGTGCAACGCCCCCCACGCCGGCCGATGCCCCGGGGTTCGATGGCTGGAAGCAGGGCTTTCTCGCCCGCAAGGGCGGGGACCGGGCCGATCTTTACGCCCGAGAGCTGGCCGATCTGACACCCGACCCCGAGGTGATCCGGCTGGATCGCAATCAGCCCGAGTTCAGCCGTCCCGCCGGGGCCTATATCGCCAATGCCGCCTCGGCCGCGCGCATCGCCGAGGCCCGTCGACGGATCGACGCCGTGCCCTGGGCTGTGACCCAGCGTTTCGGCGTCCCGGCCGAGATCCTGGTGTCCATCTGGGGCAATAAGTCCAGCTTCGGACAGGTCCAGGGCAACAAGGACGTGATCCGCTCCCTCGCCACCCTGGCCTTTGACGGCCGCCGCCGCGACTGGGCCGAGGCCCAGCTGAAGGACGCCCTCGACATCGTCATCGACGGCCGGCGCGAGCGCGCGGGCCTGCTGGGCAGCTGGGCCGGGGCCATGGGCCAGACCCAGTTCATGCCCGACAACTATCTGCGCCTCGGCATCGACCAGAGCGGCGACGGCAAGGTCGACATCTGGGGCACCGAATCCGACGCCCTCGCCTCCGCCGCCAATCTGCTGGCCCAGGCCGGCTGGAAGCGTGGCCAGTCGTGGGGCTATGAGGTCCAGCTCCCGGCCGGCTTCGACTACGCCCTGGCCGAGGCCGAAGGTCGCCCGTGGCGCTTCTGGGCCGGACGCGGCGTCACTGTCGCCCGCGGCGGCACCCCGTCCGACGCCGAGGCCGCCGAGAACGGCGTGATCCTGCTGCCCCAGGGCGCGCGCGGCCCGGCCTTCCTCGCCCTGCCGAACCACTATGTGATCCGCCGCTACAACAACTCGGTCAGCTATGCGCTCGCCATCGGCCTGACCGCCGACGGCGTGGCCGGCAAACCGGGTCTGGTCGGCACCTGGCCGGACGACGGCCCGATCTCGCGCGAACAGCGCTTCGGCGCCCAGACGGCGCTGGCCCGCCTCGGCTACGATCCCGGAGCCATCGACGGCGTCATCGGCTCTGGCACCCGCCGCGCCCTGCGCCAGTGGCAGATGGCCACCGGCCGCACCCCCGACGGCTATCTCACCGCGGCCCTCGCCGACGAGCTGATGCGGGGGATGTAGACCGAATTCCTTCTCCCCTTGCGGGAGAAGGTGGCCGAGCGAAGCGAGGTCGGATGAGGGGTGACTCCCGGTGCTGGCCGCTTGCCATCTGCCCCATCACCTCGCCTGCGTCTTCGTACCCCTCATCCGGCCCTTCGGGCCACCTTCTCCCGCAAGGGGAGAAGGGAACCGGTCACTCCTTCAACCGCCAGGTCGCCCCCGTCGGCCCGTCCATCACCACCACATTCAACGCCGTCAGCCGGTCGCGGATCCGGTCCGCCTCGGCCCAGTTCTTCTCCGCCCGCGCGGTCACCCGCTCGGCCAGCAGCCCCTCCACCTCGGCCTTCAGCGCATCATCCGCCCCGCCCTCGAACCACTGGTCCGGCGTCGACAGCAGCACGCCCAGGATCCGTCCCGAGGCCAGCAACTCGGCCTTGGCGATCCCCACCGCATGGTGATCCCCCGCCGTCATCGCCCGCTCGATCTCGCTGGACAGGGCAAACAGCGTCGCCATCGCCCCAGGCGTGTTCAGGTCGTCCGATATGGCGGTCAGGAACTCTGGCGACGGCATGTCGCCCAGGGGGTCGATTGTCTCGCACCTGCGCAGGGCCCCGTAGAGCCTGTCGAGGTTTTTGCGCGACTGGTCCAGCAGGCTCTGGTTCCAGTCCAGCGGCTGGCGATAGTGGGCGCTCAGCAGCGCCCAGCGCACCACCTCGCCCGGCATGGTCTGCACCAGATCGTGCAGCAGCAGGACATTGCCGACCGACTTGGACATCTTCTCGGCGTCGACCGTCAGGAAGCCGTTGTGCATCCAGTAGCGGCTGTAGGCCTCGTGCGGCCGGTCGCCATGCGCATGGCCATGGGCGCAGACCCCCTGGGCGATCTCGTTCTCATGGTGCGGGAACACCAGGTCGATGCCGCCCCCATGGATGTCAATCGGCAGGCCCAGCGTCTGTTCGATCATGGCCGAGCATTCGATATGCCATCCCGGGCGGCCCTCACCCCACGGCGACGGCCACGAAGGCTCGTCGGCCTTCGATGGCTTCCACAGCACGAAGTCGTGCGGATTCTTCTTGTAGGGCGCGACCTCGACCCGTGCCCCGGCGATCATGTCGTCCAGATTGCGCCCCGACAGCGCGCCATAGGCCGGATAGCTGGACACGTCGAACAGCACATGGCCCTCGGCGGCATAGGCGCAGCCCTGGTCCATGATCTCGCCGATCTGTTTCACGATCGAGTCCATATGGTCGGTCACGTGGGGGGCGATGTCCGGCGCGCCGACATTCAGCGCCGCCATATCGGCCAGATAGGCGGCCTCATAGCGCGCCGTGACCTCCCCGATCGCCACGCCCTCGCGCGCCGCCTTCTGGTTGATCTTGTCGTCCACGTCCGTGACGTTGCGGGCATAGACGACGCTGTCGGCCCCGTACTCACGTCGCAGCAGCCGCACCAGAACATCGAACACCACCGGCGGCCGGGCATTGCCGATATGGGCAAAGTCATAGACCGTCGGTCCGCAGACATAGAGGGTCACCCGCTCCGGATCGCGCGGGACAAAGGCCCGCTTCTCGCGTTTCAGGGTGTCGTGAAGGAAAAGCGTCATTGTGAAGCGGTGCAGTTCGTTTTCTTGCAGGACGGTGCGCGCGTCCCATATAGCCGACTGGACCCGGCGAACAGCCGTGGCATCGAACAGGGAGAGCGACGCGCGTCAATCCGGGACCTTCGTCCCGGCGCTACTGGTCGCTTAGAAAACACTTCATGGACGCCAACGCCTCCAGACCGACCCTCGTCGGCAACGATCATCTGTCCCGTCCCACCCGCGAGGAGGCCCTGGCCGCCGTCCGCACCCTGATCGCCTGGTCGGGGGACAATCCGGACCGCGAGGGCCTGCTGGACACGCCCAAACGGGTCGTCGACGCCTATGGCGAGTGGTTCGAGGGCTATGCCGCCGATCCGGCCAAGGAGCTCAGCCGCACCTTCGAGGACGTGCAGGGCTATGACGACATGGTGCTGCTGCGCGACATCGAGGTCGAGAGCCACTGCGAGCACCACATGGCCCCGTTCCTCGGCAAGGCCTATGTCGCCTATCTGCCGACCGAAAAGGTCGTCGGCATCTCCAAGATCGCCCGCGTGGTCGAGATCTTCTCCAAGCGTCTCCAGACCCAGGAGACCCTGACCCAGGAGATCGCCGGCGCGCTGGAGGATCATCTGTCTCCTGCCGGAGTCGCCGTCCTGATCGACGCGGAACACCAGTGCATGACGACGCGCGGCGTCCATCACCGCCACGTCTCGACCATCACGACGCGGTTTACCGGAGCGTTCAAGTCCGATCCTGCCCTGATCGAGCGCTTCCTCAAGCTGGCCAAGGGCTGATCCCGACGGGGATTTCTCGCCTCGTGAGAGAAATCCCCCCTTCGGGAACCCGGTTCGGTCCGAGACCGCTTTACAAGCCTCGCGCCAGACGCCAGAAACCGTCTGAACCGTAACGCGTCGCTCGCGCCTGCTGGCCGAGCCTGATGGAGATTTAGCGCATGGGCTCCAAGCTCTCAGGACCGTCGGGATCGGGCGGCAAGACAATCTCCCAGAACGCGGACATCAACGTCACGCCGTTCGTCGACATCATGCTGGTGCTGCTGATCATCTTCATGGTCGCCGCCCCGCTCGCCACCGTGTCGATCCGCCTCGACCTGCCGCCGGCAACGCCGCCGACCTCGGACGAGGTCAAGGAACCGGTCTACATCACCATTCAAAACTCCGGCTCGATCTTCATTGCCGAGCAGCAGACCACCATCGAAACCCTGGCCGCTGACGTCTGCGCCGCCCTGGGTGGCGGAACGCCTGCCTGCCAGGAAGAGCGCGTGTTCGTGCGCGCCCAGCCCGAAGTCCGCTACAACGCCTTCATGGAAGTCATGAACGACCTGCAGTCGAACGGCTTCTACAAGGTTGGTCTGCTGAACGAAGACATCGAATAGGTCTCGCACCCGTCCGCATCGATCAGGGCCGCGTCTCGAAAGGGACGCGGCCTTTTTATTTGCCGTCGGCCGGTTCAGGATCGATCCATGACCCCCGCCGAACTCAGCGATCTTGTCCTCTCTTTCCCGGAAACGGAGACGGGCACGTCTTACGGCCGCCCGTCCTGGAAGGTGGCCGGCAAGTTCTTCACCCGGATCCGGTCCGAAGACGACAGCGTGGTGGTGTATGTCGACAGTCTGGACCACCGTGACATGCTGCTGGAGGCCGAACCCGACACCTTCCACATTACCGATCACTATCGCGGCTACCCGATCGTCCTCGCGCGCGTCTCTGGCGTGGATCCCGTCTGGCTGAGGGCGACGCTTGAGAAGCGCTGGCTGAAGCTGGTCCCCAAGCGCGTATCTAAGACTTACGTCTTCCCGGGCACGGCCGGTGTCTGAGTCGATCGCCGGGACCTGGACCGGCGTCTATGTCTATCCCGACGATCATCCCGAAAACGCCGACGGCTTCTGGCAGCCGACGCCCTTCGTGGCTCACTTCACCGAGACGAACGGCGTCGTCGGCGGTCGGATCAGCGAACCGGATTTCCTGTGGGGCGGCCCCGAGCGTCATGCCGAGGTGGACGGGTTCCGCAACGGTGACCGTCTGGTCTTCACGAAAACACCGGCCGACGGAGCCGACCTGATCGAGTATGTCGGAACGATCAGCGATGAGCGCCGCCGCATCGAGGGCCAGTGGCACATCATCGGCTCATGGTCCGGCTCTTTCCGCATGGATCGCTGTGCGCCGTCGAAACCCGCCGAAGAACGGGCGGTCCAGCGCTTACCCGTCGGAGCCGGAGACCAGAGCTGACTGGCTGGAGCAGCCCTGACTGGTATTCCGGGCTGACAGCCCCATATGGACCGTTCCCCCAGAACCACGCCGGAGTGCCCATGTCCCCGTCCCAGCTGTCCCTGACCGTCGACGACCTGACCCTCCCACAGCTCGGCTTCGGCACCTGGCAGCTGGAACCCGCGGACGCCCGGCGCATGGTCGCCGAGGCCCTGCGCATCGGCTACCGCCACATCGACACCGCCTGGATTTACAGGAACGAGGCCGCCGTCGGTGACGGCATCCGCAACTCGGGCGTGGCCCGAGAGGACATCTGGCTGACCACCAAGATCTGGGTCGATCACTTCGAGCGCGACGCCCTGCTCCGTCAGGCCGAGGAGTCCGCGACCAGCCTCGGCTTCACCCCCGACCTGCTCCTGCTGCACTGGCCCAGGGTCAAACCGACCTTCGCCGAGACCCTGGGCGCGCTGAACGAGGCGAAGGATCAGGGCCTGACCCGCGCCATCGGCCTTTCGAACTTCCCGTCCGGCCAGTTCCGCGAGGCCCAGGCCCTGTCGAAGGCGAAGCTGGTGACAAACCAGGTCGAGTACCACCCCTATCTATCCCTGAAGACCCTGCGTGACACGGCCGCTGCGCTCGGCTCGTCGATCACTGCCTGGTCGCCGCTCGCCCAGGGCAAGATCGCCAACGACACCGTCATCGGCGAGATCGCTCGCGCCCACGGCAAGACCCCGGGCCAGGTGACCCTGCGTTGGCTGATCCAGCAGGGCGTGATCGCCATTCCCCGCACTTCGCGCCCCGAACGCGCCGCCGAGAACTTCGACATCTGGGACTTCCAGCTCTCGGACGAGGACATGAGCCGCATCCATGCGCTCGCCCGTCCTGACGGGCGTCTCGGCGACTGGATCGACAAGGCCTTCGTTTGGGATAAGGATTAGATCCAGACGCGGCGATCAAGCCGCGCACGGAGGAAATCCCATGGGCTCGGTTCTCGGCTTTCCCGGCATCGACCCGCGTGACGCGGCGGTCGGGGCCCGGCTGAAACACTGGCGCGAGGAGCGCGGGGTCGATGTCGAAACCGTCGCCGCCGCCCTGAAGATCACGCCGGAGGAGGAGCGCCGCGCCGAGGCCGGTCGCGCCCATTTGAACGCGCTCCAGATCGCCGCCGCCACCCGGCACCTGCGGCTGCCGGTCTGGGCCCTGGTGTCGGACAGCCGGGCGTACTGAGCGGGCCCCGACGCGGCGCTTGACCACGCCCCGAACCGTCGCGCGACAGGTGACAGCGCGCCGTGCCCGTCCTAATCGGACCCATGGCCTATAAATCCCTGCGCGACTTCATGGCCCAGCTGGAGGCCGCCGGCGAGCTGGTCCGGGTGACCGAGCCCGTCTCCACCGTGCTGGAGATGACCGAGATCCAGACCCGGCTGCTGCGGAACGGCGGCCCCGCCGTCCTGTTCGAGAAGCCGGTCATGCCCGACGGCTCGATCAGCCCGATCCCGGCGCTCGCCAATCTGTTCGGCACCGTCAAACGCGTCGCCATGGGCGTGACCCTGGACAAGAAGTCCCGCACCACCGCCGCCGAACTGCGAGAGGTCGGCGAGCTGCTGGCCTTCCTCAAGAACCCGACCCCGCCGCGCGGCCTGTCCGACGCCATGGACATGCTCCCCCTCGCCCAGTCGGTGCTGGCCATGCGGCCGAAGGTGGTCAAGTCCGCCCCGGTGCAGGAGCTCGTCCTCAAGGGCGACCGGATCGACCTCGGCAAACTTCCCATCCAGACCTGCTGGCCCGGCGAGCCCGCGCCCCTGATCACCTGGGGTCTGGTCGTGACGAAAGGCCCGTCGGACGACCGCGAGGACGACTTCAATCTGGGCATCTACCGCATGCAGGTGCTGGGCAAGGACCGCGCCATCATGCGCTGGCTGGCCCACCGCGGCGGAGCGCAACACTATGCCCGCCACAAAAAGGCCCGCCCGACCGAGCCCCTGCCCTGCGCCGTCGTCCTGGGGGCCGATCCCGGTACCATCCTGGCCGCCGTGACGCCCGTTCCGGACACCCTGTCGGAATACCAGTTCGCCGGCCTGATGCGCGGGGCCAAGGCCGAGCTGGTCGCCTGCAAGACCGTGCCCCTGATGGTCCCGGCCCAGGCCGAGATCGTGCTGGAGGGGCACGTCCTGCTCAACGAACACGCCGAGGAAGGCCCCTACGGCGACCACACCGGCTATTATAACTCGGTCGAGACCTTCCCGGTCTTCCAGGTCAGCGCGATCACGATGCGTAGAGACCCCGTCTATCTGACCACCTTCACCGGCCGTCCGCCGGACGAGCCCAGCGTGCTGGGCGAGGCCCTGAACGAGGTCTTCATCCCCCTGCTGCGGGCCCAGTTCCCCGAGATCACCGACTTCTGGCTGCCGCCCGAGGGCTGCTCCTACCGCATCGCCGTGGTGTCGATGAAGAAGGCCTACCCCGGCCACGCCAAGCGGGTGATGCTGGGCGTCTGGAGCTATCTGCGCCAGTTCATGTACACCAAATGGGTCATCGTCGTGGACGACGACATCGACGCCCGCGACTGGAAACAGGTCATGTGGGCCATGGCCACCAAGATGGACCCGGCCCGCGACATCACCCTGATCGAGAATACCCCGATCGACTACCTCGACTTCGCATCTCCCGAGAGCGGTCTCGGCTCCAAGATCGGCCTCGACGCCACCGACAAATTGCCGCCCGAGACAAAGCGCGAATGGGGCGAGGAAATCCGCATGGACCGCGAGGTCATCGACCGCGTCTCGTCCATGTGGGATCGCCTCGGACTGCCGGGTGACGGAACGCCGATCTGGAAATAGGCGGTCGGGCGTGTTATAACTTCGTTCTAACGGAGTGAGCCCATGCCCGTGATCCGGAAGATCGGTAACTCGTCGGGGGTGATCCTGCCGAAATCGGCGCTCGCGGCACTCGGCGTCAGCGAAGGCGGGGCCGTCGAATTCGTTCATGAACCGGGCAAGATCACCATCGTCCCGGCGAAGAAGGCCGTGCGCGAAGGCTGGGCGGAAGATTCCAGACGCATCGCCGCCGCCGGCCTGACCGATGAGGAACGCGAGTGGCTGGACGCGAATCTGACCAGCGATACAGACCCCGAGGCTCTCGGCCCCGACTGGACCGACGAAGAGATCGCCGAACTGGAAGCCGCGCTGGCGGTCAATGATACCCGGCCAGAATGATCCGGCGCGGGGATGTCTGGCTGGTTCGGCTCGACCCGGTTGTCGGGCATGAGCTTCGCAAGACCCGCCCGTGTGTCGTCGTCTCCCCGGATGACATGAGCCACCTGCCGGTCCACGTCATCGTGCCAATGACCACTGGCAGCCTGCCTTCCGGCTATCGCCCGGAGATCACCTTCGCGGGCCGGGTGGGCCGCCTGCTGCCGGACCAGATGCGTTCCGTGGATCGCTCACGCATGCTTCGCCGCATCGGCGTGCTTCAGCCGCAAGATCTGACCGGTCTGCTCGCCACCCTGCGCGAAATGTTCGAGGAGTGATCACGGAAGCGTGACGGTGCCCGGGACCGTGTATAGGCTCCATCAAACCACGGTCGGGGGGCCGGTTGAGCGCGTTCGAGTTCTTTTTCAGCTTCTACGGCCTGCTGCTGGGCCTGTCGGTGGCCGAGCTGACCGGGGGGTTCGCCCGGCTGCTGCATGAGCGGCACCGTGTCCGCTTCGGCTGGCTCACCCCTCTTCTGGCCCTTTTCGTCGCCATCGATCTGGCCACCTTCTGGAACCAGGCCTGGCGGTTCTTCCGCGACGCCCCCTTCAATCCGGTCCTGCTCCTGATCGGCCTGATGATCGCCGCGACCTTCTATGTCGCCGCCAGCATCACCTTCCCGCGCGTGACGGCGGAAGGGGTAAAGACCCGGATCGATCTCGACGCCCATTTCTGGGCCCACCGCCGGGTCGTGTTCGGCTGCGTCCTGGCCGCCAACGCCATGGTCTGGCTCCTGCTGGGCGCGCTCGCTCTGGTGGAGCCGCAATGGGCCGCCTTCTGGACACCGCGGCTCCAGATCGGAGTCGTCATCTTCGCCCTCGGGACGGCCACGGCCGCCTTCGCCCCCTCGCGCCGGATCGTCATCGCCGCCCTGCTGATCCTGCTCGCCTATACGGTGTGGAACATGGTGCGGGCCGGCTGGCTGCTGTTCGCCGCCGGGGCCTGGGCTCCCTCGCTGTGATGCGGCCGGGGCTTGCCAGATCGCGCGGGCACGGCGACGAAGGGACCATGCGCCAACACCTGTTCCTCGCGGCCGTGGCCGCCCTTGTCCTGAGTGCGAGTCCCGCCATGTCCCAGTCGCGTTCCAACTTCGCCCCCTGGGACCAGCCCTTCCTGCCGCCTGCGCTGGCGTGGGACGGGTCCAGCCGCGCCCTGCTGGCCGACGCCTCCAACCCCTGGATCACGGATTTCGAGCGCGACCCCGCCCTCGACTTCAGCCCCGACTATGCCGCCACCCGCGCCTGGTTCGACCGGCTGGACGCGGCGTCAGACCTGATCCGCATCGAACAGTTCGGCACCTCGCCCGAGGGCCGCCCGATCTATGCCGTCATCGCCTCGCGTGACGGTACGACCCTCGACCCCACGAAGCCCGTCCTCCTGGCCCAGGCCGGCATCCACCCCGGCGAGATCGACGGCAAGGACGCGGGCATGATGCTGCTGCGCGACATCGCCTTCGGCTCAAAGGGCGACCTGATCGACCGCGCCAATCTGGTCCTCATCCCCATCCTGTCGGTCGACGGCCACGAGCGGTCGGGCCCCTACAGCCGCCCCAACCAGCGCGGCCCCCGCATCCAGGGCTGGCGCAACACTGCCACCAACCAGAACCTGAACCGCGACTATCTCAAGCTGGACCAGCCCGAGATGCGCGCCCTGCGCACTTTTGTGAACGGCCTGAAGCCCGACCTCTATCTGGACATCCATGTCACCGACGGCATGGACTACCAGTACGACATCACCTTCGGCTTCAACGGCGAGGACGGGGCCTTCAGCCGCTCGCCGGCCATCTCCGCCTGGCTGGATGACGCCTTCAAGCCCGCCATCAACGCCGCACTGGAAGCGGAGGGTCATATCCCGGGCCCGCTGGTGTTCGGCATCGACGACCAGAACCCCCGCGCCGGCCTGAATGACGGTGGTCTGGGCGAGCGGTTCTCCAACGGCTGGGGTTCGGCTGCCCGCGTCCCGACCGTCCTGATCGAGAACCACAGCCTCAAACCCTTCGAGCAGCGGGTGCTCGGCACCTATGTCTTCATGGAGGCCTCGCTGCGCCTCCTGGCCGATCAGGTCGCCCCCGTCCGCGCCGCCATCGCCGCCGACAGCGCCCTGCGCCCGGCCGAAATCCTCGCCAACTTCCAGCCCGACCCCACGCCACAGCAGACCCGCGCCTTCAAGGGCGTGCTGTACGAGACGTACGAGAGCCCGGCCTCCGGCCGTACCGAGATCCGCTGGCTGGGCCGCCCCGACCCCGAACTGTGGCAGGTGCCCTACTACGGGTCACGCCCCGGCCTGACCCTCGCCCGCCCGACCGCCTACTGGGTCCCCGCCCACCGGTCGGACCTGATCGAGCGCCTGCGAATCCACGGCCTGACCATGGAGACCGTCGAGGAGCCCCGCACCCTGACGGTCGAGATGCTCCGCCTGAACAATCCAGTTCTCGCGACCCGGGCCAATGAGGGCCACGTCCAGGCCACCGTCACCGACGTCAGCCCCGAGCGTCGCGACTGGACCTTCGTCCCCGGTTCCGTCCGCGTCCCCACCGACCAGCCGCTGGGCGACATCGCCGTCCTGCTGCTGGAGCCGCAGTCGTCCGAGAGCTTCTTCGCCTGGGGCCTGTTCCCCGAGGTCCTCAGCCGCGTCGAATACATCGAGGGCTACGCCATCGCCCCGATGGCCGAGGCCATGATGGCCGCCGATCCGGCGCTGAAGGCCGAGTTCGAGGCGAAGCTGGCCGCCGATCCCGCCTTCGCCGCCAACGGCGACGCGCGTCTGGCCTGGTTCTACGAACGCACCCCCTTCCACGACGACCGCTACCGGCTCTATCCGGTGGCCCGCGAGAACTGACCATGGGCCTCCTCACCGGCATGACCTCCGCCCAGGCCGCGGCCCTGTGGAGCGGGCTGATGATCCTGCTGCTGGTCTTCCTGTCGATCCGCGTCGTTATGGCGCGCCGCGCGAACAGGGTCCTGTTGGGCGACGGCGGCAACGCCCGGGTGCTTCTGGCCGGCCGGGTGTTCGGCAACGCCGCTGAGTACATTCCCGCCGGGATCGGGGCGCTCGCCGTCCTGACCCTGCTTGGGGCTCCGGCGTGGACCCTGCACGGTCTGGGCGGCCTGCTGTTCGTCGGCCGGCTGATCCATGCCGTCAGCCTGTCGGAGAAGCGTCCCACCGCTGGCCGGGTCCTCGGCATGGTGTTGACCTTCACCGCCCTCGGCGTGGCAGGGGCGATGCTGGTGGTCCATGCCTTCGTGGGCCTCCCGCACGTCTGAACTGAAATGCCGGGAAATCCGGCGATGTCGCAACCGCATCCATCGCTGGCCGGCCATAGACCCTTTATGGTCTCCGCCGCATATGACGCTGGATGCCAGCCCTGATGGATAGCGAGTGAGCAAGCCTCCTGTTCGGCCCTACTACACCGACAAGGGTGCCTCGACGGCCTTCTATGACCTCGTGACCGAGGCCGACACGTCGATCGTGGGCGATATCGATGTCTATGCGGGCCTGGCTCCACCGGGCGGGACCGTGCTTGAACTCGGTGCCGGAACGGGTCGCATTGCGCTGGCCCTGGCACAGCGCGGTTTCCGGGTGACCGGGCTCGACATCGCGCCGGCCATGCTGGCCCAGGCCCGGACCAAACGCGCACGCCTGGGCACCGAGGTCGCCGACCGGGTGAAGTTCGTCAAGGCGGATATGACGGCCTTTGACCTCGGCCGCACCTTCGACGCCGTGATTTGCACCTTCTACACCCTGTCCCACCTGCCGCCCGGCCCGCGATGGGCGCGGACCTTCGGGGCGATCCGCCGTCACCTTGCACCCGGGGGCGTCGCTGCGGTCCACCTGCCCCTCAAGGCGCAGATGGAGGCCGCGCCACCGCCGCCGACGAAACCTGTCCTGCTGCAGCGCGCGCCGGACGGGCAATCCCTCGGGCTCTATGTGGACAGCCGAACGTTCAGCGATGAAGGCAGGATGGACCTGATCCTTCGCTACGTCGTCAACGGCCCCCGCAGCGTCCGGGAGACCTTCGAGCGACTGACCTATTACCACGGCGACCCGGACCCGTTCGCGTCCGAGGCCGGACTGCGAGCCGACGGTGATCCGGTCGACATGGGCAGCGCCGGCGTGATCCATCTCTATCGTCACGCCTGACGGTCACAGCCAGGCGGCCCTGGACCATCCGGACACAGTTTCGCAGGCCGGGATGGCCCCGCCGTTGCGGCCCGCGCCCGGGTCCGCCATATCGGGCCATGCCTGACAGCCTTCCCCCCACCGACATCCTGAACGACATCGTGGCCGCCGCCCTGCGCGCCGGGGCCGATGCGGCCGAAGCCGTCACCTCGGAACGCGCCTCCCTCTCCGTCGGGGTCCGCAACGGCGTGCTCGAGGATGTGGAGCGCGAGGAGAGCCGAGATCTGGGTCTGCGGGTCTTCGTCGGCCGCCAGCAGGCGACCGTCTCCGCCTCCGACCTGTCGCCCGCGACCCGGGCCCGTCTGGTCGAGCGGGCTGTCGCCATGGCCCGGCTCGCGCCCGAGGATCCCCACGCGGCCCTGATCCCCGCCGACCGCCTCGCCCGGGGCCCGTTCCGGGACCTCGACCTTTACGACCCGTCCGAGCGCACCGCCGCCGAGCTGGAACAGGCCGCGCGCGAGACCGAGGCCGTCGCCCTGTCCGTTCCTGGCGTCGCCCGCTCCGAAGGCGGCCACGCCTCGACCTCGTCCAGCCGCTGGCGGCTGGTGACCTCCGAGGGCTTCGACGGGGCCTATGAGGCGACCGGCTTCTCGCTGGGCGTGGGAGTCATCGCCGAGAAGGACGGGGCCATGGAGCGCGGCGGCGAAAGCCGCTCGACCCGCTGGCTGTCCGACCTGCCGGGGCCCCAAGGCATCGGGGCCGAGGCCGGGCGTCGCGCCGTCGAGAAGCTGGGCCCCCGCAAGATCGCCTCGACCACCGCACCCGTGATCTTCGACCGCCGCATGGCCACCCAGGTCCTGTCGCCCCTGCTGGGGGCCATCTCGGGCCCCTCGATCGCGCGCGGCACCTCCTTCCTCAAGACCCGGATGGGCGACCGCATCCTGCCCGCGGGCCTCAGCCTGATCGACGATCCCTTTCGCGTCCGGGGCCTCGGCTCCGTTCCCTTTGACGACGAGGGCTCGCCCGTCGCCCTGCGGTCCATTGTCGACGATGGCGTCCTGACCACCTGGCTGCTCAACAGCGCCTCGGCCGACCAGCTGGGCCTGCAGACCACCGGCCATGCCTCGCGCGGCCTCGCCGGCCCGGCCGGGGTCTCGACCCACAACCTGCACCTGACCCCCGGCGACACCGATCGGGCGGGCCTGATGGCCCAGGCCGGCACCGGGCTTCTGGTCACCGGCATGTTCGGCCCGTCGCTGAATGCCAACACCGGCGACTGGTCCGCCGGAGCCTCGGGCCTGTGGTTCGAGAACGGTGAGATCGCCTACCCCGTCAGCGAGATCACCGTCGCCGGCAATCTGCTCGACTTCTGGACCCGGCTGATCCCCGGTTCGGACCTCGAGTTCCGCGGCAGTTTCAATACCCCTTCCCTCCTGATCGACGCCGTCGCCATCGCGGGCAAATGAGCGATCCGGGCCCGATCGACCTGGCCGGCGACCTCGCCCTGATCCGGGCGGCCGCCCGCGCCGCCGGGGTCCTCGCCGAGCAGGAGCGATCCCTGGGCCTGACCGTCACCCACAAGGACGGCGGCTCGCCCGTCACCAATGCTGACATGGCTGTCGACGCCATGCTGAAGTCGATGCTGCTGACCGCCCGCCCCGACTATGGCTGGCTGTCGGAAGAGACTCCCGACACCCCCAACCGCCTGACCCGCCGACGGATCTTCGTGGTCGACCCCATCGACGGCACTGTCGCCTTCATGAAAGCCCGGCCGTGGTGGTGCGTCCCCATCGCCATCGTCGAGGACGGCCAGCCTGTCGCCGCCGTCATCCATGTGCCCTCCATGAACGACACCTTCGAGGCGACCGTCGGCGGCGGGGCCCGCCTGAACGACCGTCCGATCTCGGCCTCCGACGTCGACACCCTGGACGACGCCGCGGTCCTCGCCGACGCCCGGCTGATGGAGGGGCCGCACTGGCCCGAGCCCTGGCCGCCCATGCGCTACGAGAAGCGCAACGCCCTCGCCTACCGGATGGCCCTGGTCGCCTCGGGGGCCTTCGACGCCGCCATCGCCCTCACGCCCAAGTTCGACTGGGACGTCTGCGCCGGGGCCCTGATCGCCACCGAGGCGGGGGCCCGGGTCAGCGATCACCACGGTCGACCGTGGGTCTTCAACCGCCCCGACCCCCGTCAGGCCAGCCTGGTCTGCTCCGCCCCGGCCCTGCACCCGTTGATCCTGCGCCGCACGGCACCGATCCCGCTCGCGGTTTAGACGGCAGGCTCCTCGTGGAGATCCAGGCGCCGCTGGATCCTGCCAATGTCGTCCCGCATACGGTCAAACGAAATCTGGAGCCGGGCGTCCGCTTCGGCGAGCCCCGCAATCTCCCTGCGAACGGCCGCCAAACCCAATTCAACGGCGGAGACCCGATCCTTCAGTTCCCGCACCTCAAAAGCGAGCGCATCGACCTTGGCGTCGATCCGCCTCAGGAACACAAGCACCAGATTGTCCGGCTCGTCGCTCATCTTCCGATTATGCCAGAATCCGGATCAGCCGCCAAATCCTTGATCCCGGTGCCCCGTGCGCCTATCCCGCTGGCGCAATAGACACCCCCCGCCGCCCGGAAGGCCCGCCCATGACCGACGCCCCCAACACCGCCGACCCCCAGCTGCTGCATCTCGTCATCGGCGGCGAGCTGCGCCACCTCGACGCCCCCGTCTTCCGCGACCTGTCCAAGGTCGAGTTCGTCGGGGCTTTCGGCAACTATGCCGAGGCCAAGGCGGCCTGGAAGGCCCGCGCCCAGGCCACGGTCGACAATGCCCACATGCGCTACTTCATCCTTCATGCGCACCGGATGATCGACCCCCGCGGCGACGTCTGACCGCAGCCTATGGTCGCGGCGCGGAACCGTCGCGGCGACACAGGCGCTCAACCCGCCCAGTGTGCGTGCAAAGGAGCGACCCATGGCCCCCACCCTGATCGTGCTTGGCCTGCTGGCGCTGGGCGTGGCCATTGTCGCCTTCGCCACCCGGCACCCGACAGGCAGGCTCCCGGCACCCGGGGCCGATCAGGACACGGCCTGGCCGGACCCCGTCTCGGATCAGGCCCCACCCGCACCGTCCCCGCCACACCCTTCGGAGCCTCGCTCATGACCCTGTTCGGAACAACCCTCGATACGGCCCAGATCGCCGGCCTTGTGGGCCTGCTCGCCACCCTCGCCCTCTGGCTGATCGTTCTCGGCCGCCAGCGCGGCTACGCCCGCTGGTTCAGACAGTGGGAAGCCGACCGCAAGGCCGCGCGCGACGCCGAACAGGGCATCTCAAAGACCCCGTCGACCGACGCGACCGACGCCGATCAGGGCCCGCGCGGCCCCTGGGGTTGAGGCCTACTCCCGGCGCAGCAGGCGCTCGGTCAGCAGCGTGCCCCACCAGTTGGCCCGGAACTCGCGCCGCATCGCCTGCGGGTCATAGGCGTCGCTCTCGACCCAGTCCATGAAGCCGACGCCGGTCGGCTCGACCTCGCGCACATAGGTCTCGAGGAAATGGTCCAGCACCCCGGTCAGGCCCTCGCGGCTGTGCAGGTATTTCTTCGACAGCTCCCGCATCGCCGCCGAAATCGGCTCCCCGAGGTGGAAGTGGCGATAGAAGACCGCCATCAGCCCGGCGCGGTCCGCCCCCGACTTGCAGTGGATCAGGGCCGGGTATTCGATGCTGGCGAACAGGTCCCGCGCCCGCCGCACACGGTCCTTGCCGGGCGGGTCCCGCGAATCCAGCGGGGCATCAATCAGGGTCAGGCCCAGCCGCTCGCAGGCCGCCTTCTCCAGCCAGTAATAGCCCTCGTCCCGCTGTCCGCGCAGGTTGATGACCGTCCGGATGCCCCGCCGAGCCCAGCCTTCCAGCTGGCGCGGTGATGGCTGGTTGGTGCGCACCAGGTCGGGCCCCAGCCAGTGGGCGTTCGAAAACGCCAGCCGCAGGAAGGCGTGGTCGTTCCAGAAGAAGTCCCGCTCGGCCGCGCGCCGCCCGGCCTCCGTGCTCACATCAAATCGTGACATGGGGGCAGACATAGTGGGGTCGCCAGCCGCCGTCATCCCGTGCAGGATCATCCGCGAACCGATCCCTCGGCAGAGTGTCCCTGATGCGCCTGTTTCTCCTCGCCCTGCTCCTCGCGCCTCTCGCGCTCGCCGGCTGCGCGCCGGCGGACGCGCCCCCCGCTGCACCCGGCGAGGCAGCGGGCCCCGTCGCGCCCGTTCCGCCTGCGGGTCCGGCGGGCAACGCCGAGATCGGACGCGTGATTGCGGCCATCCTCGGCGAGGAGGCCGCCTCGACCCGCATGGGCATCAAATTCGCCGGTGAGGGCGAGGGCCGCATCGCGCTCGTCTATCTCGTGGGCATGAACTGGTGCGGCACAGGCGGCTGCAACCTGCTGATCCTTCGGCAGACCGCCACCGGCTGGGAACAGGTCGGTAATGTCTCACGCGTCAGCACCCCGGTGCGCGTGCTGACCACCGCGACGAACGGCCTGCCCGACATCGGCGTGACCGTCTCCGGCGGAGGCGGCCCGCCCGCCTATGAGGCCAAGGTGTCGTTCGACGGCCGGTCCTATCCCCGCTTTCCGTCCGACGAACCGCTCATCGACGCCTTCGGACGCGTGGTCATCACCGACGCCCACATTCCCCCTCCGGCGGCGTGATCCCTTGACTTGAGGGGCGGAGCACCCGACCTGCGGCAGATGCATCCGCCCGTCCCGACCGTTCCGCAGGCGGAAAGCCCCTCCCGCTCCCTGATCGGCCGCATCTGGCGCGACTATCTGTCGACCCGCCGGACACCGCTGATCCTGTCGCTGGTCTGCGCGGCCATCGCCGGCATCACCACGGCGACGGTGTTGCAGATGCTGCGACCCGCCATCGACGGCATGTTCCTGGGGCAGCCCGTGACCGTGGCCGGCCTGTTCGTCGTGGCCCCCGAAGATGCGCTGGTGGCCATCCCCGCCATCATTGTCGGTGTCGCCCTGATCGGCACCCTGGCAGCCCTCGGTCAGGCGGCCCTCGTCAACCGGCTGGGTCACGGCATCGTCGGCGACATCCAGGTCCGGCTGTTCGGAGCCATGATCCGCGCCGACCTCGCCCGCCTGCGCAGCCAGCATTCCGGGGCCTTCGTCTCCAGCGTCCTGTTCGACGCCAATCTGGTGCGCGAGGCCTTCACCAACGGCGTCGTCAACTACACGCAGCACGGCCTGACCCTGGTCGCCGTCCTGTCGTACATGGCCTGGCTGGACTGGCGGCTGACGCTGATCGTCCTGCTGGGCGCGCCCGTGATCGCGTTCGTGCTCCGCCGCTTCGGCAAGCGGATGCGCAAGGCCACCACCGGGGCCATGGTCGAGACCGGCAATCTGTCGACCGCCCTGATGGAGAACCTCGACGGCGTCCGGCTGATCAAGATCGAGAACCGCGAGGCCGCCGAGCAGGACCGGGTGGCCGAGGTCGTCGCTCGCCGCCAGCGCCATGTCATCAAGTCCGCCGACTCCCGCGCCTTTGCCGGCCCCTTCTCCAACCTCGTGGCCATGGTCATCGTCGCGGCCGTCATGGCCTATGCCGGCTCGCAAGCCCGCAACGACCAGATCACGATCGGGGCCTTTGTCGCCTACGTCGGCCTGTTGATGTCGGCCGGCCAGGCCCTGCGCCAGGTCACAAACCTCCAGACCGTCATGGCCGAGGGCCTGACCGCCGCCCGCCGCCTGTTCGACGCGCTGGACATCGACCCCGAGATCCGCGAAGCCGCCGCGCCGCGGCCCCTGCCCCCCGGCCCCGCGACCGTCGCCTTCGACCGCGTGTCCTTCCACTACGGACCCGACACCCCGACCCTGTCCGACGTGTCCCTGACCGTCGCCCCGGGCGAGACCGTCGCCCTCGTCGGCCCCTCCGGGGGCGGCAAATCCACCCTGCTCAGCCTGCTGCCGCGCTTCTACGATGTGACCGGCGGCGCGGTGACCATCAACGGCACCGACCTGCGCGACCTGTCCCTGACCGACCTGCGCGACCGCATCGCCCTCGTGACCCAGGAGCCCTTCCTGTTCGACGACACGATCGCGGCCAACATCGCCTATGCCCGGCCGGGGGCGACCCCGGACCAGATCGAGGCCGCCGCCCGCTCCGCTGCTGCCCATGATTTCATCACCGCCCTGCCCGAAGGCTATGCGACCCGGGCGGGCGAGGCCGGCATGCGGCTGTCGGGGGGACAGCGCCAGCGGATCGCCATTGCACGCGCCTTCCTGAAAGACGCCCCGATCCTGCTGCTGGACGAGGCCACCTCGGCCCTGGACACGGAGAGCGAGGCCCTCGTCCAGGCCGCCCTGGAGCGGCTCATGGCCGGCCGGTCAACCTTGATGATCGCCCACAGACTGTCCACCGTCCGCCACGCCGACCGCATTCTGGTGCTCGAGGCCGGCCGCATCGTCGAAAGCGGCACCCATGACGCCCTGGTGAAGCAGGGTGGTCTCTACAGCCGCCTCGCCCGGGCCCAGTCGCTGGACGGCCTGCCCTCTGTGGCCACGGTCGCCTGAGGTGAGGCCGCTCCGCATCCCCGCTGTCCAGATCGTCCTGTCCTCGCTGCTCGCGGCCTGGATGCGGTTCTGTTTCGCCACCATCCGCTGGACCTGGGAGGGCCGCGAGCACGCCGAGGCGGTCTGGGCGGCCGGCGGCGGGGTCCTGTGCGTCTTCTGGCATTCGCGCATCGGGCTCAGCCCCGCCTGCTGGCCCCTTGACGAAGCCCAGCCCGCCAAGGCCCTGATTTCCCTCAGCCCTGACGGCCAGTTCATCGCCCGCGCCGTCGCGCTGCAGGGCTTTCCCGCCGTGCGCGGCTCCTCGGCCAACAAGGACAAGGCCGACGCCGCCAAGGGCGGGTCCCGGGCCCTGCGCGACGGGCTGAAACAGCTGAAGGTCGGTGCCCTGGCCATCACCCCCGACGGCCCGCGCGGTCCGGTGCGTGTCATGGCCGAGGGCCTGCCCCTGATGGCCCGGATGTCCGGCGCGCCCGTCCTGTTCATCGGCATGAGCTGCAATCCCGCCGTCCGGCTGAACAGCTGGGACCGCGCCCTCCTGCCCCTGCCCTTCGGCCGGGGGGCCATCGTCTATGATCTGGCCCGTTATCCCGAGGGGGCCGACCTTGGCGACGTGACCGGCCCATGGACCGACCGCCTGACCGCCGTCGAGGCGCGGGCCGATGCGATCACGGGTCTGGAGCGGCTGTGACCCTTCCACTCCTCGCCTACCGCCTGCTGACCCGCGCGCTGGAGCCGCTCGTCCCGCGCCTGCTCGACGCCCGGGTCAAACAGGGCAAGGAAGATCCGGTCCGGGTCGATGAACGGCTCGGCGTTGCCCGTCTGACCCGCCCGCCCGGCGACCTCGTCTGGCTGCACGGCGTCAGCGTCGGCGAGACCCTGTCCCTCCTGCCCGTGGTCGAGCGGGTCCGCGCCGGCCGCCCCGACCTGACCGTCCTTGTCACCTCCGGCACCCTGACCTCCGCCGACCTTCTGGCCCGGCGCCTGCCGCCCGGCGTCATCCACCAGTTCGCCCCGGTCGATGGCCCGGCCGCCGTCGCCGCCTTCCTCGACCATTGGCAGCCCACTCTCGGCGTCTTCGTCGAGAGCGAGCTCTGGCCGAACCTGATCCTCGCCGCGCGTGACCGGTCTATTCCCCTGGCCCTCGTCAGCGCGCGGATCACTGAAAAGACCGCCGCCGGCTGGGCCCGCTTCCCCGCCTCGGCCCGCACCGTTCTGGACGCCTTCGCCCTTGTCATGCCGCAGGACGCGACCTCGGCCGACCGTCTGCGGGCCCTCGGGGCCGGGGTGGATGGGGAGGTCAATCTCAAGCTCTCCGGCGCGCCCCTGCCCCATGACGCCACTGCCTTCACCGGCCTCAGCGCCGCCATCGGCGACCGGCCGGTTGTGGTCGCCGCCTCGACCCACGAGGGTGAGGAACAGGCGATCGTCCGCGCCCTCGCCCCCCTGGTCGGGCGCCTCGCCCTCATCCTCGTGCCCCGCCATCCGGAGCGTGGCCCCGCGATCGCCGACAGCCTGTCCCGCGACGGGCACGCCGTGACGCTCCGCTCGCTCGGGGCGGTCCCCGGCGGCGAGGGCATCCACATCGCCGACACCCTGGGCGAACTGGGCCTGTTCCTGCGTCTGGCCGATGTCGTCGTCATGGGCGGGTCCTTCGGCTCCTGTCTGGGGCGAGAGCCGTGGGGCGGGCACAATCCGCTGGAGCCCGCGCGCCTCGGCCGTCCCGCCGTGACCGGCCCGGACGCCTCCAACTGGCAGACCGTCACCGCCGCCCTCGTGGCCGCCGGCGGTCTGGTGCAGGTGCGCACCCCGGACGATCTGCCCGCCGTGATCTCCCGCCTGCTGGACGATCCCGCCGTGGCCCGCCTGATGGGCGAGCGTGCCCGCAGCGCCGCCGCCGATGCCGGAGCCGGGCTGGACCGCCTGTGGGCGGCCCTCACGCCCCTGCTCCCGCCCGCACCGCGAGCAGGCCGCCGATGAAGCTCTCCACCCCCCGCTGGTGGTACGAGCGCCACGGCCGGCACGGCCGCGTCGCCCGCACGCTCCTGAAGCCCGTCTCGTGGATCTGGGCCGCCGCTACCGCCCGCCGTCTTGCCCGGGCCGTCCCCGTCGACGTCGGCGTGCCGGTGATCTCGATCGGCAATCTGACCGTCGGGGGGTCCGGCAAGACCCCCGTGGCGCGTGAGGTCCTGCGCCTGCTCCGGCGACAGGGCGTCGAGGCCCACGCCCTGTCCCGCGGCTATGGCGGCCGGCTGGAGGGTCCGCTGCGCGTCGATCCGGCCACCCATGATGCCGCCGACGTGGGCGACGAGCCCCTGATGCTGGCGGGCGACGCCCCCGCCTGGATCGCCCGCGACCGCGTCGCCGGAGCCCGGGCCGCCGTCGCGGCCGGAGCCCGGGCCCTCGTGCTGGACGACGCCCACCAGAACCCGGCCCTGACCAAGACCCTCAGCCTGATCGTCGTCGACGGCGAGACCCGCGAGGACGAATGGCCCTTCGGCGACGGATCGGTCTTCCCCTCCGGCCCCATGCGCGAGCCCCTCGCCGCCGGCCTGGACCGCGCCGACGCCGTCGTGGTGATGCTCGCCGCCGACGCCCCCGAGGCCGATCCGGAGTTGCTGGCCCTGTTCGCGGCCCTGCCGACCTTCATCGCCCGGCTGCAGCCCGCCGGCCCGCCCCCGCCCGGCCCCCAGGTCGGCTTCGCCGGCATCGCCAAGCCGTGGAAGGTCGAGCGGGCGCTCAAGGCCGCCGGCTGCGACCTCGTCGATTTCGCGCCCTTCCCCGACCACGCGGGCTACAGCCCCCGCGATCTCGCCTTCCTCGCCGACCGCGCCGCCGTCTTCGACGCCGGTCTGGTCACGACGGACAAGGACTGGGTGCGCCTGCCGGTCGACTGGCGCACCCGCATCGCTTCATGGCCCGTCGTCGCCCGCTTCGAGGACGAGGCGGGCTTTGCGACCCTGCTGGCTCAGTCGGCCCGGTAGACCACCCCGTCCTTCATCACGAAGGCCATGTCTTCCAGCACGGTCACATCGGCCAGAGGGTCACCCTCGACCGCGACGAGGTCGGCCGGCATGCCCGGCGCGATCCGTCCCGCCTCGCCGGCGATCTGCAGATGCTCCGCCGCCACCACCGTCGCCGCCTGGATGGCTTCCAACGGCGTCAGCCCCGCCCGCACCAGCAGGGCGAACTCCTGGGCGTTGTCGCCGTGGGCCGACACGCCCGAGTCCGTGCCGAAGGCGATGCGCACGCCCCCCTCATGCGCCCGCGTCGCCATTCCCAGCATCTTCGGCCCGGCCTCCAGCGCCTTGGCCGACTGGGCCGGGGTGAAGAAATTCTCCGGACTCGCCGCCACCCGGGCGACGAAATCACCGGCCAGCAGGGTCGGCACCAGGTAGACCCCCTCGCGCCGGAACAGCCGGATCAACTCGTCGTCCAGATAGGTCCCGTGCTCGATGGAGTCGCCACCCGCCCTCAGGAAGGCGTTGATTCCGTCCACACCATGGGCGTGCGCCGTCACCTGCCGCCCCATGCGGTGGGCCACCTCGACGATGGCGGCCAGCTCGCCCTCGGTGAACTGCTGCGCCAGACCCGCCGCCGTGTTCGACAGCACCCCGCCTGTAGCCGTGATCTTGATGATGTCGGCCCCCGACCGCACCTGGGTCCGGACCGCCCGCATGCAGTCCTCGGGCCCGGAGCAGACGCTCTCCGACGACAGGACGTGCAGGATGTCCTCGCGATAGCCGTTGGCATCCCCGTGCCCGCCGTGGATCGACACCGACGACCCCGACGCCAGGACGCGCGGACCGACCACATCGCCGCGCCGGATCCCGTCCCTCAGGGCGAAGACGGCATCATTCGCGCCGCCCAGATCGGCCACGGTGGTGAAGCCGGCCATCAGCGTCTTGCGTGCGAACCCGGCCCCGATCATGGCGCTGTCGGCAGCATCCCGCGTCACCGCGTCCAGCCGGCCCGTCGGGCTCTGCTGGGAGGTCAGATGGACATGGCTGTCGATCAGCCCAGGCAGCACGAAGGAGTCGCGCAGATCCAACACCCGCCCCTCGCCGACGAAGCCGTCGCGGATTTCGGTGACCCGGTTCCCGACGATCACGAGAGTTTTATCGCGCAGCACAATTCCACTGGCCGGGTCCGCCAGAAGCCGCCCCGCCTGAACGAACGTGGTTTCCCCGTTTCCGGGAAAAGCCTGTGAGGCGGGGCTTTGCTGCGCCTGCGAAGGACTGGCCGCAGCCAGAATCGCGGCGACCGCCACTGCAACGAACTTCATAAACCTCTCCCTGATAGACTGCTTCACCATAGCCCTCCCCGGCCTGCGGCCAAGCCTGCGCTTGAACCGGGGATCGGATTTGTGAAACAACCCGTGACTTCGGCAAACCGTTGGAAGGGCGTCGCATGCGACTATCGAGACGGGGATTGATCCTGGGCGGGGCGGCCATGGTTGCCGGCTGCGCCACGGCACCGAAACCCCTGCCGATTGTCATCGCCGAAATCCCGGCTCCCCCGACTCTCGCTGCCGTCCCGCAGGTCATCCCTCCGCCGCTTGATCCCGGCCGACTGGTCCGTCCCGAACTGATGAGCCGGGCCATGGCCGCCCTGGACGTCCACCATCAGCGCATCCCCCTGCGCGACCGCATGTACCTCGTCGATTTCGAGAAATTCTCCGGCGAGGAGCGCCTGTTCGAGGTCGATCTGATCGGCGGCCGGGTCACCGCCTTCCGCACCACCCATGGCCGGGGTTCGGATCCCGCCCACTCCGGTTTTGCCCGTACCTTCTCCAACACGCCCGAAAGCTACATGTCCTCGGTCGGGGCCTTCGCTACCGCCGGGGCCGGTTGGGGCCCGCAACAGGGGCCCAACATCCTGCTCGACGGCCTCGAATATTCTAACAATCTCGCCCGCGAACGCGCCATCATCGTCCATGGCGCGGACTACGCCGATCCCGACTTCCTCGCCCGCGAAGGCAAGCTGGGCCGCAGCTATGGCTGTTTCTCGACCGCCCACACCGACCTGCCGATGCTGCGCGAGCGCATGGGCGAGGGCCGCCTCCTGTTCGCCTGGGCCTGAGGCTCAGCGTTCGGGGCGTTGGGCTCCATGGCGGATCTTCAGGATCCGGACCTCCTCGTCGGTGACGACGTAGCGGATGATGTACGGGCGTATCACCAGCACGTCTCGAACAGATCCTCGCCAGGACCTGCCCCCTGTCCGGCAGTTCAGCGAGGCCGGCTGCCGTTTCCACCAGTCTGCTATTGAGCCGGATGGCTGCTTTCACGCTGTGGCCTGCCACATAGGCGAAGATCGCCTCGGCGTTCTCGGTTGCTTCTTCAGACCAGACTACTCGCCGCATTTCGGTCTGGGGAGGGGATTGTCGGACCCCAGCGACAGCAGCCAACGACTGACCGCCTCATGGCTGATCACCCGACCGGCCTCGAAATCGGCCAGACCCCTTAGAGTCGACGCCTCATCCGCCGCCTCATCCGGGATATCGAAGATCCCCGGCTCGTCGTCTTCAGGTTCAACCGCAGGCTTTCCCATGGCGGAACCCTATCACAACCCTCAATCCCGCTCCAGCGCGCGCCAGCCGATGTCCGTCCGGTTGAACCCGCCCGGCCAGTCGATCTTGCGGACTGCTGCATAGGCCCGCTCGCGCGCCTCCACGATATCGGCCCCGGCCGCGCAGACGCTCAGCACCCGACCGCCGGCCGCCACCAGCGTGCCGTCATCCCGACGCCGCGTCCCGGCGTGAAAGACCTGCACATCGGGACCGAAATCCTGATCGGCCCCGCGGATGATCGATCCCTCGATCGGGCTGTCGGGATAGCCCCGCGCCGCCATGACCACACAGATCACCGTCTCGGGCCGGAACTCCGGTGCCGGCAGACGCGAGACGTCGCCGCGGGCGCACGCCAGCAGATAGGGGACGATATCCCCCGCCATCCGCATCATCAGCACCTGGCATTCGGGGTCGCCGAAACGGGCGTTGAACTCCACCACCTTCGGACCCTCGGCGGTGGCCATCAGCCCGGCGTAGAGCACCCCTCGATAGGGAGCCCCCTCGGCCGCCATGGCCTTCAGGGTCGGCTGCACGATGTCACGGTCGGCCGCCGTGACCAGGGCCTCGTCGAACACCGGGGCGGGCGAATAGGCCCCCATGCCGCCGGTGTTGGGACCCATGTCGCCGTCGAAGGCCCGCTTGTGATCCTGCGCCCCGCCGAACAGGACGGCCCGCTGGCCGTCGCACAGGGCGAACAGCGAGCCCTCCTCGCCTTCCATGAACTCCTCGATCACCACCCGCGCCCCGGCGGCCCCGAACCGGCCGCCGAGCATCCGCTCGATTTCGGCCTCGGCGTCGGCCCGGTCGGGGCTGATCGCCACCCCCTTGCCGGCCGCCAGTCCGTCGGCCTTGATCACATAGGGCGGCCGGAAGACCCCCAGGGCCGCCTTGGCATCGGCGACCCGGTCATAGACCCCGTAGTGGGCCGTCGGAATTTCGTGCCGGGCCAGAAACGCCTTCGAGAAGGCCTTGGAGGTCTCCAGCTGCGCCGCCTTGGCGCTGGGTCCGAAACAGGGAATGCCGGCCGCATTCAGCAGGTCGGCGAGTCCCGACTCCAGGGCGACCTCGGGCCCCACCACGACCAGCCCGACTTTCAGTTCGCGCGCCAGCCTGGCCAGGCCCTGGGCATCATCCGCCCGGACGTCCGGGACGCACTCAGCCACCCGGGCGATCCCGGGGTTTCCGGGCGCGCAGAACAGCCGGTCGACCAGCGGTGACTGACGCATTTTCCAGGCGAGGGCGTGCTCACGCCCCCCCGAGCCGACCAGCAGGATATCCATGGGCGCGGAATGGCCGCGCGCGGCGGGCCGGTCAAGGCCCGCCGCCGATTTCAGCCCGTCAAGTGGCGGGTCCGGTATAGGCCGGCATCGCTTGCAGCTGCGCCTGGCCCAGGGGTGTCACCAGATCGACGTCATTCTCGCGACGCACCGAGGTCACCTGTTCAATTGGCAGGACCACATCAACATCGCTGCCCTCCAGATCGATCACCAGTCCGGTGACCTGTCCGGTCCCATCCAGAACCAGGGTCTCGACATCGCCCAGATCCGCGAACCCGGGGGCCGGCGACAGGAGGTCGGCATCCTCAAGCTGCTCGCGCGTCATGCCCAGAGCGAGGGCGGCGGAGGTCGCCGCGGTCATGGCCCGGTTGTCGCTCACCTCTGCCGGTGCTGCGCCGGGCGAGGTGGCCTCGACCGCGTCAGGCGCATCGGAACAGGCGGCCCCGATCAGGCCAAGCGACAGGGCGGGAATCAGAAAGAGTCGGGTCATGGGGTTCTTTCAGGGTCAGAGGAGGGCGGAGACGACGTAGACCGCCGCCCCGCCGAGGAGGATCAGAAGGACAATCGTCCAGATGCCGACCGGAGACGTCCCCGCGCGGCGAGACAGATCCGTCTGCTTCGGATCGGGTGTGTCATCGCGACGGGGCTCGGGTCGGGGCATGGGTCCGCAACGGCTCCGCTCGACAGCCGTTCCCGAAGCGCGCGACGCGGGCTACGATCCCCCGATGAGTGACGACTATGTCTTCGCCGGATCGGCCGGCCCCGGGCCCGAAGCCGCCCCGCGCGACAACAACCCGCCCCTGTCCATCTCGGAACTGTCCTTCGCCCTCAAACGCACGCTGGAGGACCGGTTCGGCCACGTCCGGCTTCGGGGCGAGGTGTCCAAGGTCAACCGCCACGCCTCGGGCCACATCTATCTGACGCTGAAGGACGACAAGTCGGCCATAGACGGCGTGGTCTGGAAGGGCTCCGCCCGCGGCCTCGGCGTCCAGCCGGAGACGGGGCTGGAGGTCATCGTCACCGGCAAGATCACCTCCTACCCGGCCCGCTCCTCCTACCAGATCGTCATCGAATCAATGGAGGCGGCCGGGGCCGGGGCACTGCTGGCCCAGCTCGAACGGCTGAAGGTGAAACTGTCGGGCGAAGGCCTGTTTGATCCGGCCCGCAAGCGCCCCCTGCCCCTCTATCCGCGCACCATCGGCGTGATCACGAGCCCGACAGGGGCGGTCATTCGCGACATCCTGCACCGCATCTCGGAGCGCTGGCCCTGCCGGGTCATCGTCTGGCCCGTGGTGGTCCAGGGCGACGCCGCCTGCGGCCAGGTCTCGGCCGCCATCCGGGGCTTCGACGCCCTGGGCGCCGACGGTACCATCCCCCGGCCCGATCTGTTGATCGTCGCCCGCGGCGGCGGCTCGGTCGAGGATCTCTGGTGCTTCAATGACGAAGGCCTGGCCCGCACCGTCGCCGCCGCCCGGATCCCGATCATCTCGGCGGTCGGGCACGAGACCGACACCACCCTGATCGACTTCGTCTCGGATCGCCGCGCCCCCACCCCCACCGGGGCCGCCGAGCTCGCCACCCCCGTGCTGGCCGACCTGCGCGCCTTCGTCACCGATCTGGAGCGTCGACTCGACCGCGCCGGGGCCCGGTTGCTGGAAGACCGCCGCGTTCGCCTGCGCGCCGTCGCCCGGGGCCTGCCCGCCCGTCCCGAGGAACTGGTCGCCATGGCCCAGCAGCGGCTCGATCACGCCTCCAGCCGCCTCGCCTCGGGCCTCAACCGCAATACGGACCACCACCACCGCCGGCTGATCGCGATCGGAGGCCGCTTCACCCCGGCCCTGCTGGACCGGGCCGTCGAACAGCGTGTCGCGCGGCTGGAGGGCCAGTCCGCCCGGTTGGCCGCAGGGCTCGGGGCCAACGCCGCCGCCCACGAACGCCGCCTGCTGCGCGTCGCCGGCCGGCTCAGCCTGGATCCTATCCATCGTCGGCTGGACCAGCGGGCCGCCCGGCTGGAGGGCGTGTCGGCGCGGCTGGAGCGGCCGGTGCCCCAGGCGCTGGAGCGCGCCACCACCCGCCTCGCCGCCCTCGCCCGGGCCCTCGCCACCCTCGATCCCAGGCGACCCAAACCCGGCTTCGCGCGCATCGACGACGAGACGGGCACCATGATCACCTCGGCCGCCCAGCTGTCGCCGGGCCAGGGGGTCAGCCTCACCTTCCCCGACGGCCAGCGCGGGGCCCGCATCGAGGGCGAAGGCCCGGCGCGGCCCCGACCGGCCCCGAAGGCGAAACCCGCCCCGGTCCGCCAGGGCGATCTGTTTTGAAGCCATGATCGCGCAGCAGAGGGTGGCGATGACGCCCGCTCTGCGGCTATTCTGCCCCGATCATGACCACAGTCCCGATCCCCGCGACCCTCCACTACGGCGACGGAGAATTCGTCGTTCTCAAGCCCGGTCCCTTCGTCCTGTGCGCCGTCAGCGGCCGGGGTATCTCTCTGGAGACGCTCCGCTACTGGTCGGCCGAACGCCAGGAGGCCTACGCCGGCCCGGCCGAGGCCCTGTCCCGGATGGTCGAGGGGTGATGTCCACGCGGCGCGCCCTGATCCTGGGGGTCGGTGCCGCGTCCCTGACCGGCGCGACCGGGGCGACAGCCCGTGACGACGGGCTTCTGCTGCGCGGAACCCGCGTCCAGGGCGGTTTCACCATGGGCCGGACCTGGCCAGGGGCGATGGTCTTCGTCGACGGAGAGGCTCTGACGATCGCCTCAGCCGCCGGACTGTTTTTCGTCGGCTTTGACCGGGATGCGCCGGCCTCGGTCCAGTTGGAGGTGAAGCACGGCCGCCAGATCGCCCGCCGTCGGCTGACCATCCGCCCGGGCCAGTTCGCCTCGACACGGATTGATGGCCTGCCCCCCTCGACCGTGGCACCCGGCGATCCTGCCCTGCTCGAGCGGATCCGGCAGGAAAGCGCCCTGAAAATAGAGGCTTTCGCCAGCCGCGCCGACACCGATGACTTTCGCACCGGCTTCGTCTGGCCGCTCGAGACGTTCCGGATCAGCAGCGCCTGGGGGGCGCAACGCGTCCTGAACGGCACCCCGGCCCGCCCGCACTATGGCATCGACCTTGCGGCCCCGGCCGGGACCCCGATCCGCGCGCCGGCTGATGGCCTTGTGACCCTTGCCCGTTCCGGCCTGCATTTTGAGGGTGGTCTGACCCTGATCGACCATGGCCAGGGTCTGATCAGCGCCTGTCTGCATCAGTCCCGGATCGATGTTCTGCCGGGTCAGAGGGTCCGTCAGCGCGAGGTCATCGGCCAGGTCGGGATGACGGGACGCGCCACCGGACCGCATCTGTGCTGGCGCCTGCGCTGGCGTGACCGCAATCTTGACCCCTCCCTCCTGGTTGGCCAGTCGGCACCGGCCTGATTTCCTGGCTCACGCCGATATCTGTGCCATGGACCCGGGTTTCGTTTGACCCTAGGGTCCGCCCCTTGACCGCCCCGGAGGCGGCCCCGGCGTACCGCGGTCATGTCAGCTCTCCACTCGCTCAATGTTCTCGTGATCGACGACAACCCGCACATGCGGGCGATCACCGTTGCGATCCTGAACTCTGCCGGTATCCGGCGGACCCGCGAGGTGTCCGACGGGGCCATGGCCCTCACGGCCCTGCGCGAACATCCGATCGATCTGGCCATCGTGGACTTCAACATGTCGCCCATGGACGGCGTGGAATTCACCCGGCTGGTCCGCAACCGGCCTGACAGCGTCAATCCCTATCTGCCCATCATCATGCTGACCGGCCATTCGGAGCGCAGTCGCGTCACCGAGGCGCGCGATGTCGGCGTGACCGAATTCGTGGTCAAGCCGGTCACCGCCCGGGCCATCTTCGAGCGGATCCAGGCCATTATCCTGCGTCCCCGCGCCTTCGTTCAGACCGACACCTATTTCGGGCCCGATCGCCGCCGCTCCACGCCGGACGGGTACAGGGGCCCATGGCGGCGGAGTTCCGATCAGCGCGGGACAGCGACGGGCACCGAACCGTCCGGGCCAGGCTCGAGCGCCGCATAGACCCGGTCCGGCCACCGCTTGTGCACCCAGAACCAGTCGACCGGATGCTCGCGCACCCGCGCCTCGACAAAGGCCGTGATGGCCTGAACGCCCCGCGCGATATCGCGCGTCCGGTCACCCGTCGCCTCCAGCACGATGGGCTCATGGGCCGTGACCCGGAAGCGCACACCCGGCAGTCGCACCACCGACATGGGCTGGATCACCGTGCCGAACCGTAGCGCCAGCCGGCTGGGTCCCGGAGCCGCGTTCACCGGCTGCCCGAAGAACTGCACCTCGGGCCCTTCCGAGAATTTCTGGTCGTTCATCAGGGCGACGCTCTCGCCCCGCCCCATGCCGGCCAGCAGCTCCCGGGCCCCGTCCCCACCCTTGGGCGCGAACAGTTTCACGCCATACCGGGCCCGGGCCGCCCGGATCTGGGCGTCGACATAGGGGTTGTTGGCGGCGCGGTAGGTCACCTGCACGGGGATGCCACTGGCCACCAGAACCGCCGCCATGGTCTCGATATTGGCCATATGCCCGGACACGAACACGACCGGCTTGCCCGCCTTACGGATCGCCTCCAGCCGTTCGGCCCCCACGACCTCGATCCGGCCCGAGGCCGGCGTCAGCCGGTCCATCACCGCGGTCTCGGCAAAGGTCCGGCCCGTCTGTTCCCACTGGGCGATCGCCAGACGCTCCCGTTCGGCCGGGTCCATGTCGGGAAAGGCGATGCGCAGGTTGCGCATCACCACCCGGTGCGTCCCCACCCGGGGCCCCAGCGTGCGCAGCAGCCACCCCCCCAGGTTCGACGCCGCCTCCAGGCCGATCAGCCGCATCAGGCCGATGAAGCCGGCGAAGGCCACGGCCTCCAGCCGCCAGATCAGATCCTGACGCAGGCCGGGTCCCTTGCGGTCGTCACCAGGCAATCGTCAGCCCGCCGTCCACCACCAGGGTCTGGCCGTTCACATAGGACCCGGCCTTCGAGCACAGATAGACGGCCGTGCCCGCGATCTCGTCCGGCTGGCCGATGCGCTTCATCGGATTGGGCTCGACCGTCACCTTCAGCACCTCCTCGTTCTCCCACAGATAGCGGGCGAAATCGGTCTGGATCAGGCCGGGCGCGATACAGTTGACCCGCACGTTCGACGGGCCCCACTCCACCGCCAGGTTGCGCGCCAGCTGCATGTCCGCCGCCTTGGAGACATTGTAGGCCCCGATCAGCGCATTGCCGCGCAGGCCGCCGATCGACGAGATGATCACGATCGCCCCGTCCTTCCGCTCCAGCATCTGGGGCGCGACCATCTGGGTCAGCCAGTGGTTGGCCAGCACATTGTTGTGGAAGATCTTCTCGAACTGCTCGTCGGCAATGCCCGCCATCGGTCCCGCATAGGGGTTGGAGGCCGCGTTGCAGACCAGGATGTCGATCTGGCCGAAGGCGGCGTTGGTCTCGTCGACCAGACGCTGCAGGTCTTCCTTGGCCGCGATATTGGCCGGAATGGCGATGGCCCGGCCCTCACCGTGCTTTGCATTGATGGCGGCCGCCACCTCATCGCAGGGCCCCGCCTTGCGCGACGAGATCACCACCCAGGCCCCGTGCTCCGCCATCCGTTCGGCGATTGCCTTGCCGATCCCCTTCGAAGAGCCCGTGATGACAGCGACCTTGCCGGTCAGATCGAACAGTTCCATGCGTATCCCCTGAAATCGGTGTGCTTTCTTCCCGGCACACCCTAGCTGTTTGGCCCTGATACCCCGATACTCGGCCAATTCCATCCGGGAAGACGGACCAAGCCGTTCCCATGCGTGCACTGACCAACGGTTTTCTGTTCTTCGGCTACGTCTTCCTGGCGATGACGGCCGGCGCCTTCCTGTGGCGGGCGGGGCTCGGCATCGGCCCGGGCGTCGCGGCCACCTTCGGCGTGCTCGGCGTGCTGGGCGCGGCCCATGCCATCTTCACCGGCCTGACCGAGCGCAAGGCGCTGCGCACCGAGATCGCCGGGGTGCGCGAGGCCCACCGCCTTCTGGCCGACGCCATGGAACAGACCCAGACGGCGCTGGGCGACCTGGCCACCGCCATCGAGAACGGGGCCCTCAGCCGTACCGAGGAGCTGACCGGCGAGGTCCGCATCCTCGAGGACCTCATCCAGCAGATGAGTCTCTCCATCGACCAGCGCCTGTCGGTCACCCCCATGGTCGCCCCCGACAGCGTCGAGGCCCGTCGCCACCATCAGTCGAACCTGCTGCTCAAGACCGTCCACGACGCCCTGAGCGAGAACCGGGTCGACCTCTACCTCCAGCCGGTCGTCACCCTGCCGCAACGCCGGACCATCTTCTACGAGAGCTTCACCCGCCTGCGGGACCAGACCGACCGCGTGATGATGCCGGCCGAATACCTGTCCATCGCCGAGGGCGAGGGCTTGGTGCCCGCCATCGACAACCTGCTGCTGTTCCGCTGCGCCCAGATCGTGCGCCGTCTGGCCCGTCAGGACCGCAAGGTCGGGGTCTTCTGCAACGTCGCCCTGTCGTCGCTGGGCGACGAGACCTTCTTCCCGCAGTTCCTCGCCTTCCTCAGCGAGAACCGCGACCTCAAGGAGGCCCTGATCTTCGAACTGGGTCAGGCCACCTTCGACGCCCGCGGCGCGGTCGAGGCCCGCAACATGGCCAAGCTGGCCGACCTCGGCTTCCGCTTCTCGATCGACAAGGTCCAGACCCTGGATCTGGATTTCAACGACCTGCAGCGCTCCGACGTCCGCTTCGTCAAGGTCGCCGCCGACCTGCTGATCGAACAGCTGCTGGATCTGGATGGCGGCTCGCCCATCCCGTCCCTGCGCGACATCCAGGCCGCCGACTTCGCCCAACTGACCCGCCGCTACGGCATCGAGGTCATCGCGGAGAAGTGCGAGAGCGAGCGCCAGATCGTGGACATCCTCGAGCTCGACATCACCATGGCCCAGGGCCACCTCTTCGGCGAACCCCGCGCCATCAAGGAAGCCGTGCTGGCCGAAACCGACCCGCCCGCCGACTTCGTCCGCTCGACCCTCATCAGCGCAGAGAAGCGGCGCCGGTTCGCCTAGACCGGGCGGTTCGCCCGGCTCGGACCGACCCGGGCACAGGGGCGCAGCACCGGCGTTCGCCGATCCCGGGTCGGCCCCGGAGGCCCGCCGTGCTAGCCATGACAGGCTGTCGTCCTGAAACACCGGAGTATTGCGATGTTGGGCCTCCTCAATCTGGTGCGTCGCCTGATCGAAGGGTCGATCCTGTCCCTTCTGATCCTGGGGCTCGTGGCGATGTTCGGCGTGTCGGAGACGATCAATACGCTGCTGGCCGACCGCAGTGCCGCCTCCCTGCTGTTCCTGCTGGTGCTTGTGATCGTGCTGGCGGACCTGATCGGAAAATTCATCTCGATCCTGAGCTCGACCTTTCCCGACCTCATCCCCGAACTGTCCGACGACGATCTGAAACGCGCCTCGCTGATCCAGCGGCTGCGGCCGGTCCAGACCGTCGCCCTGCTGTCCGGTGCCCATGCCGCGCGGCTGGTGATGTTCGGATTGATCTTCGCCCTGATGGGCACCAGCTACGCCTTCGCCCCCGAGGCGGTGCAGGCGACGCTTTTTGGCAGCTTCAGCCCGATCGCGGCGATCGACACCTTCCTGCGCGAGGGACTCGCGGGCTCGGTCGGCTATTTCCTGTTTTTTCTCGGGCCCGACGACCTGAGGCCGATCACGGCTGCGATCATCGCCGAACCGCTGGTCTCCTCGACCGTCAACGGCGACATCTTTCTGGTGGGCATCCGTCTGTACGGCCTGGCATTCGCCCTCTCGGTTCTGAGGACCCTCGTCACGCCGATCGCCTATCTGCGGGCAAGACGGCGCGCACCGACCCTGTCCGCGCCCGCCGGACAGCCGGCCTGAGGGAACTCGCCGCCGGCGCGCGAGGGGACGTTTCGTCGCACACGACAGCCCGTGGCAAGCGCCGCTACAAACGTGCAGTGTAGACGCCGAAACGGGACTCGAAGGCCGATGTCCCGACGCCCGGACACACCATGACCCCGATCAGAAACCTGGCCCTCATCCCTGCCGTGCTGGCGACGCTCGCCGCCTGTTCCCCGCCCGAGCCCACGCCCCCCGCAGCAGAGGAGGCGACCGTGGCCGCCCCCAGCACCGTTCGCGTGCGCGGCACGGTCCAGTCCCTGGCGGGCGATACGATGACGGTTCAAACTTATGACGGCCGGACGGTCTCCGTGCCCGTCGCGGCCGACACCCGTTTCGTCTGGGTCGTGTCGTCCAGCCTCTCGACCCTCAAGGACGGCGATTTCATCGGCACCGCCACCACGGGTCCGAAGGAAGCCCTGCAGGCGGTCGAACTGGTGATCTTCCCCGAATCGATGCGCGGGACCGGCGAGGGCCACTATCCTTGGGATACGCCCGGCGTTGTCGCGGCAAAGGGTGGCACCCCGGCCGCGTCGAGCGCCATGACCAACGGGACGGTCGCGAGCCAGAGCGCCATGACGAACGGCACGGTCGAGAGCCAGAGCATGATGACCAACGGAACGGTCGCCAGCAGCGCGACGGCGTCCGGCGGCCGCACGCTGACCATCGCCTATGAGGGCGGCACGGCCGACGTCACCATTCCCGAGGGCACGCCGATCGTGCGGTTCGAGCCGACGGAACGGGCCTCGCTGGCGGTAGGCCAGAAGGTCTATGCCGTCATTCCGGCGGGGGCGACCAACGCCGGGTTCCTCGCGATGGGTAAGGACGGCATCGTTCCGCCGATGTAGAGCGCCGCCTAGGTCGTCGCCATCACCAGACAGGTCGAGGTCGCGGTCGCATAGAGCTTGCCGTCCAGCCCCTTCAGGTCCGCCTCGGCGAACCCGGCGCGCCGGCCGATCTGGACGATCCGCCCCTCGGCCCGCACCGTCACGCCCTCGGTCAGGGCGCGGTGGAAGACGGTCTTGATCTCCAGCGTCGTATAGGCTTGCCCCGCCTTCAGCATCGAATGCACGGCGCAGGCGCAGGCCGAATCCAGCAGGGTCGCCATCCACCCGCCGTGCACCGTGCCGATGGGATTGTAGACGGCCCGCGTCGGCGTCCCCTCGAACACCACCCGGCCCTCCTCGACCTCGATCAGGGCATAGTCCAGCGTGCGCGCGATCGGAGCGGCATTGTCCTCGCCCTGGAAGGCCAGGCGCAACTGCTCGACCCCGGACAGGTGGGTGAGCGACAGGATGCTGGTCATGACGAACGGTCCTCGAAAAGGGTCCGTTCACATTAAGGACTGACGCCGGACTGACAAGTCCGTCCGGTTTACAGTCCCGGCAGTTTGAACCCGCCCGAACGGCGCGGCGCGATCACGATCGAGGACTGGGTGCCCGTCAGCGCCCGCAGGCGCTCGGCTTCCCGGGCCGCGTCGATCGTGACAGCCCCCTGGGCCGTCTGCGTCTCGGTGGGGGCCTGGGTGGCCGCGTCATCACGACGCCAGAACAGCACGCGGTTGGCGAAGCTCTCTTCCTTGTGGGCCAGGTCGCCGAACTCGTCGTCGACGACATAGCGGGCCAGCGGGTCGGCCCGGTCGGCCCCGGCGGCGGTCACCAGGGCCGCCTCGCCCGGCGATCGGGTGATCGACTGGCGCTGACCCAGCAGGATCTGGCGCGCGGCGCTCTCGGGCGCCAGTTCCTGGGGCCGGGGCTGGCCCGGAGCCGGCGGACGCAGGCCATACTCCGGCGGCACGGTCAGCGGAGCCGAGGAGACGGTGACGAACTCGTCCGGCACCACCTTGGTCAGGCCAATGGACTGGCGCAGCCCGCCGCAGGCCGTCAGGGCGAGGGCGGATACGGCGACGAGGGAAACGGTCAGAAGGCGCATGGTTCGGTTCGGCTCCGGCGCGGACGGATCGCGCAGTCGAGAACGAGGAAAGAGCGGGTGATTACGCCTTTTCGTGGGCCGCGCCAACGCCCGCTTTGCGTTCGGACAGCACACTGTCAAGAATCAGCAGGACCAGGCCGACGCTGATGGCGCTGTCGGCGACGTTGAACACCCACGGAAACACGCCCGTGCCCGAAAAATCGATGAAATCGACCACATAGCCGTACTGGATCCGGTCGATCGCATTCCCGATCGCCCCCCCGATGACCAGACCGATGGCCGCGACCAGCAGCCGCCGCTCGGCCTTCAGCGCCCAGACGGCCAGAGCTCCGGCGACGAGGATCGAGAACACGCTCAGCACCCAGCGCGCGCCGCCCCCGCCGAACAGGCCGAAGCTGACGCCGGTATTCTCGACATAGGTGAAGTTCAGGATCGGCGGCGCGACCAGCACCCGCCCGACCTCGCGCAGGCTCAGCCCGTCCAGCATCCAGGCCTTGGTCAGTTGGTCCAGCACGATGATGACGAGGGCGAAGCCATAGGCGGCCCAGGCGATGCGAGGGATTTTCATGCGCGTCGGGTTAGCAGGCCGGACGGCGCACGCCAACGGCCCTCCGCCCTTTCCCCGCCAGCGGCGGGCGGGCTAAGAACCGCCCATGACCCTCCCCCACGCCCTGCCCGGCCTGTCCGCCGTCGCCGCCGACTATGACATCCTGCTTTGCGACGTCTGGGGCGTCATCCACAACGGCCGTGAAAGCTGGCCCGACGCCTGCGCCGCCCTGACCCGGTTCAACGCCGGCGGCGGCCACGTCGTCCTGATTTCCAACTCGCCGCGGCCCGCCTCGGACGTCATCGCCCAGCTGGACGCCCTCGGCGTGCCCCGCGACAGCTGGAGCGCCTTCGTCACCTCGGGCGACGCCACCCGGGCCGAACTGGCGAAACGTGCGCCCGGCCCCGCCTGGATCATCGGGCCCGACCGGGACGAAATCCTCTACGACGGCCTCGCCCTCAATCGCGCCAGCGGGGCGGACGACGCCGCCTTCCTGTCGGTCACCGGCATGATCGACGACGAGACCGAGACGCCCGAGGACTACCGCACCCGTCTGGCCGCCGCCGCCGCCCGCGACCTCGAGCTGATCTGCGCCAATCCCGACCGGATCGTGCAGCGGGGCGACAGGATCATCTACTGCGGCGGCTCCCTGGCCGATCTCTACGAATCACTGGGCGGCCGCGTGACCATGGCGGGCAAGCCCTTCGGTCCCATCTACGCCTTGGCCCTGGCCGAGGCGGAGCGCCTGCTGGGTCGCCCCGTCGACCGCTCGCGGGTCCTTTGCATCGGCGACGGCGTCGTCACCGATGTGCTGGGGGCCAACCGCCAGGCGCTCGACTGTCTGTTCATCGCCCAGGGCATCCACGGCGACGCCGCGCGGGGCCCCGACGGTGGCCTCGACCCCGCCCGCGCCGCCACCCTCCTGACCGCCGAAACGGCCTGGGCCCGCTATGCCGCGCTGGAACTGCGGTGGTGAGGCCCCGGGATGCGAGCACGGCCGATTTGCTCTAGACTGGATCTATGAACAGTCGCGAGGCCATCGACATCCTGAAGGGGCACCGTGCAGAGCTCCAGCGTCGCGGCGTGGCCCACGCTGCAGTGTTCGGATCGACCGTCCGCGCGGAAAACCGGCCGGACAGCGATCTGGATCTGCTGGTCGACATCGACCCTGCGGCCGACATCGGCGTGTATGAATACGTCGCCCTGACCCGGTTCATTGGCGAGCTTTTCCCGGTTCCCGTCGACGTCGCCAATCGTGCGACCCTGCAGCCCCACGTTCGCCCTTCGGCCGAGCGTGAGGCCATCTATGCCTTCTGACAGGGTTTCGCGGGCCCTCGCGGCCATCGAACTCCACGCCGTCGAGGCGCAGCGCTTCCTGAACGGCATGGATCGGGAGGCCTTTCGCGGCGATCGCAAAACCTTCCATGCTGTCACCCGGTGCCTTGAGATCATCAGCGAGGCGACGCGACGCCTCCCGGACGACCTGAAAGGCCGGCATCCCGATCTGCCCTGGCGTGACATCGCCGACGCCGGCAATGTCTATCGGCACGACTACGACAATGTGGCCGCCGACTTCGTCTATCGAACCGTGACCCACGATCTGGACGCCATCCTCAGAATGGCACGTGCCGAACAGGCGAGCCCCGGCTGAACTCCGGGACCGGAGCGCTATCGCCAAATCACCCCTGCCCCGCTAACACCGGCCCATGATCACCGGACCACACCCCTCGGGCGGCTATATCCTCGAAGAACTCCACGCGGGCATGGTGGCCGTCAAGGACGTCACCATCACCGAGGACCGCATCCAGCAGTTCGCCGAGGCGTCCGACGACTTCAATCCGGTCCATATGGACGAGGCTTTCGCGTCGAAGACCGCCTATCGCGGCCGGATCGCCCACGGGCTGCTCAGCGCCTCGTTCGGCTCGGCCGTGGTCGGCACCATCCTGCCCGGCGCGGGGGCCATCTATCTGTCCCAGACCCTGGCCTTCCACCGCCCGGTCCGCATCGGCGATGTGGTCACCGCCCGGATCACCGTGGCCGCCGTCGACCCCGAATCGGCCCGGGTCACCCTGCGCACCGAAGGCTATGTCGGTGACCAGATGATCATGGAGGGCGAGGCCACCGTCCGCGTCCCCCGCCGCCGCCGTCCCGCCCGGGACTGATCGAGGGCCGCCGTGTCCGTTTCCATCGTCACCGGCTGGCAGGGCCTGCCCCCCGAACACCAGGGAGCCGCAGCCGCGCTCGGGGCCTTCGACGGAGTCCACCGCGGCCATCAGGCCGTCATCGCCGCCGCCCGCGACGCCGCCCGTCGCCTTGACGCCCCCCTCGCCGTCGTCAGTTTCGAGCCCCATCCCCGCCGCTGGTTCCAGCCCGGGGCCGCCCCCTTCCGCCTGATGACCCCCGCCCAGATGGCCCGGGCGCTGGAGCCGCTGGGCGTCGATCGCCTGCACCTCTTGCCCTTCGACGCCGACATGGCCGCCATGTCTGACGAGACCTTTGCCCACGACGTTCTGTCCGCCGGTCTCGGTCTGAAACACGCTGCCGTCGGTTTTGACTTCACCTATGGCAAGGGACGCACCGGCTCGCCCGATGGCCTCGCCCGCGCCGGCCGGGATCTGGGTTTCAGCGTCTCGGTGACGGACCGGGTCGATGATCCCGACGGGCTGAAACTGTCGTCCAGCGCGGTGCGCGAGGCGCTCGCTGCCGGCGACATGGACCGCGCCGCCCGGATCCTCGGCCGTCCCTTTGCGCTGGAGGGCGAGGTCATCCACGGCGACAAGCGCGGCCGCACCATCGGCGTGCCCACGGCCAATGTGGCGCTCGGTGACTATATGCGTCCCGCCTACGGGGTCTATGCGACCCGCAGCCGCCTCCCGGACGGCCGGGTCATCGACGGCGTCGCCAATCTGGGCGTCCGTCCGATGTTCGAGACCGCCGATCCCCTGCTGGAGGTCTGGCTGTTCGACTTCGCCGGCGACCTCTACGGCCAGACCCTCGAGACCGACCTCGTCGCCCGCCTGCGCGGCGAGATGAAACTGGACGGCCTCGAGGCCCTCAAGACCCAGATCGACGCCGACGCGGCGGCCGCCCGCGTGGTGCTGGGTCAGAAGGCGTTCCGATAGTCATCGACGAATCCAGGCGACGACTGATCGATCGCCTGAACGATTTCCGGGATCATGCGACCGTAGGCAGTCCTCTCATCGGGGGATTTAGAGAATACCAGTCGTGGCCGGGCACCCGAGTTGTCATAGATCTCGGCAAAGTCAGCCGCGCCCAAAAACCAGGAAAGCTGAACCAGCGACTTGGCGCGACGCTCGCGAATGCGGTCCTCCGGGACGGAATGGCCGCCCTTCTCAACGCGTGTCGCGACCCGTTCGATGTTGATCTCGACGTCTTCCAGATAGACGTAGATCAACTTCACCGCGAAGCCCCGTGCGTGCGCCTGATCGACGAGTGCCCGATACTTTCCGGTCGAAAGCACCGTCTCCACACCGACGGTATGATGAGCTTCGACCGAGGCATAGAGCCATGCTTCGATCCTGCGGACAGCTTCCAGATTGGCCGGCCACGCCGCCAGGCCTTCCTGCTCGCCAATGCGCTTGGCCAGCAAATCCGGATTGATAATCCAGACAGCGCCAAGCGGCTCATCAACCGCCGACATGCCATAGGCGCTGCTCTTCCCGGACCCGTTCGGGCCCGCAATGATCCAGAGCGTTGGGCGCTTAGCGTCGGCTCTGGACACCAGACGCCGAACCGAAGAGGCGCTTGTTCTCTTCGCGGGCCGCCTCGACGTTCTTCGTGAAGACGTAGAGGAAATCCTTGCCGAACTGCGGGCTGTTCGCGTCCACGGCCCGGATCGTGACCTTCTCACCGCTGGCGGTCGTCACCCTGCGCGTCGAGACGCCAGCCGGCTTCCGGCCAGCGCGCCCGGCGTTCTTGTCCTTGATGATCGTAACGTCGGTCATGCCGCCAATATCGGCCCCGGCCCGCCTTTTGACAACCGCCTACCCTGCCGCCTCCGCCACCTTCATCAGCGCGTCATGCAGCGAACCCTGACCGTCGACGTCGACGATGTCGTCGACCTTCCAGTTGCCGCCCTCGCGCACCAGTTTCAGCTCCATTCGCTTCGCCTGACCGGCATTGGTGAAGGCGACATTGGCGTCGGCGGCATTGGCATCGGCCTGGGCCACGGCCAGCGCGGTCACCACGAATTCGCCCTGGTCCTGGCACGTGCAGAAGGGATTGTAGTTCAGGGTCGGGACCTCACCGTTGGCGGCCCGGAAATCCGCCCCGATCAGGGCGTTCATCGTGCGCGAGAAGATCGGATCCCGCCCCGGAGCCGGGGGCTCCCCCTTCGGTCCGCCGTTGACGAACTGGTCGTAGATCGCCCGCACGAACGGCTCGGGGCCCACGGCGGCAGCGGCATAGATCGCCTCCCGGGTGCCGGGGCCGGGCGGGGCCGCCAAGCCCGCGGTGGCGGTGGCCGTGGCCGCCGGCGCGTCGCCTTCGGGAGCACCCGCCGCGTCCGGCGCACAGGCGGTCAGGGCCAGCGCACCTGCCGAAACGAAAATCAGGGTCCGGATCATCTTCAGGTCTCTCCTCTTGTCCATGTCTGCCCGCTGCCCAACGCGCGCGTTAGGCTCAGCCACCGTCTGATGCCGAGGCCTTGATCTCCGCCGTCGAGGCGATCAGCCCCTCGACCATGTTCGGCTGGCCGGCCTGGACATGGCCCTCCCCCCAGACGATGTCGTCGACCGCCCACTGACCGTCCTCCCGGACCAGTTTCAGCGTCTGGCGAACCGTCTGCGGCGGCTCGCCGTTGACGAACACCACGGCGGCATCGGCGCTGTCGGGGCCGGTGGGCGTCACAGCCAGATCGGTCACCGACAACCTGACCCAGTCCTGGCAGGCGCAGATCGGGTCAAAGCCCAGATAGCCCACGCCCTCGGCCGCCTCGAAATTCTCGTCCCACAGCCCCTTCGTCCGGGCGGACCAGACCGCGTCGGTCCGGCCCGACTGGATGTTCGGATCGTCGTGGTAGGCCGCGTACAGTTCGCGGACGAAGGCCTCCGCCCCCTCAGCCTCGGCCGACACCGCCGCTGCCTCCGGCACATCGCCTTGCGTCGGCTGTGGGTCACAAGCCCCCAGCGCCAGGCCGACCACCGCAGCGCCGACAAGACTCATCACACCCTTACGCATCCACTTTTCCCCCTCCGCGGTCGACCCGCGCGAAAGCAGGTTACCGCAACCCCGCGCTTTTCCCAGCCTCCGCGCCCTGATAGGACCTGTCCATGGACGCGCGCCGGATCATTCCGATCGGATTAGCCGCCCGGCGTAGCGCCGACGGGGCCTGACCGCCCCCGCGCCCGCCGGGATTGCCAGCCGACCTCACCCGACGCCCACACGCTTGCCCGAGACTGATCCCATGGCCGACGACGCCCAGACCCCCGACTCCCCGACCGCCCGCGACTATCGCGAGACCGTCTTCCTGCCCGAGACGCCCTTCCCCATGCGCGGCGGCCTGCCCCAGAAGGAACCCCTGATCCTCGAACAGTGGGGCGACCTCTATTCCACCCTGCGCGCCGCCCGACATGCTGAGGGCGCGCCCCTGTACGTCCTCCACGACGGCCCACCCTACGCCAATGGCGACATCCACATCGGCCACGCGCTGAACAAGACGCTGAAGGACTTCGTCGTCCGAAGCCGCTTCCTGCTGGGCTACGACGTCGACTTCGTCCCCGGCTGGGACTGCCACGGCCTGCCGATCGAATGGAAGATCGAGGAACGCTACCGCGCCCAGGGCAAGCGCAAGGACGAGGTCTCCAAGGCCGAGTTCCGCGCCGCCTGCCGCGAATACGCCGCAGGCTGGATCGAGGTCCAGAAGGCCCAGTTCCTGCGCCTCGGCATCACCGGCGACTTCGCCAACCGCTACGCCACGATGGACTATGGCTCCGAGGCCGCCATCGTGAAGGAGTTCCACAAGTTCAAGAACTCCGGCCAGCTCTATCGCGGCTCCAAGCCCGTGATGTGGTCGCCGGTCGAGCGCACGGCCCTGGCCGACGCCGAGATCGAGTACCACGACCACGTCAGCCCCACGATCTGGGTCAAGTTCCCCGTCATCGCCGCCACCGACGACCATCCCGACGACCTGCTGGCCTTCCGCCACCAGACGCCGGCCGTCGTGATCTGGACCACCACGCCCTGGACCATCCCGGCCAACCGCGCCATCAGCTACGGCCCCGAGATCGCCTATGGCCTGTACGAGGTCCAGTCGATGGAACAGGGGCTGGAGTTCGAGCCCTGGGCCAAACAGGGCGACCGGCTGATCCTCGCCGACAAGCTGGCCGAGGAGGTCTTCAAGGCCGCAAAGATCGCCACCTGGACCCGTCTCGACGACCTCAACCCGTCCGGCCTCGTCTGCGCCCACCCCCTGGCCGAGCTGGACGACGGTTACCGCTTCAACGTGCCCCTGCTGGACGGCGACCATGTCACCGACGACGCCGGCACCGGCTTCGTCCACACCGCCCCCGGCCACGGCGCGGACGACTACGACGTCTGGAAGGCCCACGGCCATCACGAGGTCCCCGACACGGTCGATCCCGACGGGGCGTATTATCCGTCCGTCCCCCTGTTCGCCGGCCTCAAGGTGCTGGAGACGGAGGGCAAGAAGACCGGCAAGTTCGGCTCGGCCAACCCCGCCGTGATCGAGAAGCTGATCGAGGCCGGCACCCTGTTGGCCCGCGGACGGCTGGAGCACTCCTATCCGCACAGCTGGCGCTCCAAGGCCCCGGTCATCTTCCGCAACACGCCCCAGTGGTTCATCCGCATGGACAAGGCGCTGGACCACGCCGACGGCGCGACCCTGCGCGAGACGGCGCTGACCGCCATCGACCAGACCGACTTCCACCCCGCCGCCGGCAAGAACCGCATCCGCTCGATGGTCGAGGGTCGCCCCGACTGGCTGATCAGCCGCCAGCGCGCCTGGGGCACGCCTCTGGCCATGTTCGTCGACAAACACACCGGCCACCCGCTGCACGACCCCGAGGTCGACGCCCGCATCGTCGCCGCGATCGAGGAAGGCGGGGCCGACGCCTGGTACACCCGGGCGGACAGCGACTTCCTCGGCCTGCACGACCCGGCCAACTACGAGAAGATCGAGGACATCCTCGACGTCTGGTTCGATTCCGGCTGCACCCACGCCTTCGCCCTTGAGACGCGCGACCCGGCCCACGGCTACACCGGCGACCGCCCCAGCCACTGGCCGGCCAACCTGTATCTGGAAGGCTCGGACCAGCATCGCGGCTGGTTCCAGTCCAACCTGCTGGAAGGCTCGGGCACCCGCGGCCGCGCCCCCTATGACGCCGTCCTGACGCACGGCTTCACCCAGGACGAGAACGGGGAGAAGATGTCCAAGTCGCGGGGCAACACCACCGACCCCGCCGTCGTCATCAAGGAATCCGGCGCCGACATCCTGCGCCTGTGGGTCGCCCTGGTGGACTATGCCGAGGACCAGAGGATCGGCAAACAGATCCTCCAGACCACGGTCGACGCCTATCGCAAGCTGAGGAACACGGTCCGCTACCTGCTGGGGGCCCTGGCCGATTTCGACGAGGCCGAACGCGTCGCCTACGCCGACATGCCGCCGCTGGAGCGATTCATCCTGCACCGGCTGTGGGAGCTCGACCTGCAGGTGCGCGGCGCCTATGAGACCTACCGCTTCCAGGACGTGGTCCGCCCGGTGCTGGAGTTCTGCGCCGGCGACCTGTCGGCCCTGTATTTCGATATCCGCAAGGACAGCCTCTACTGCGACCGCCCCGACGCGATCCGCCGCCGCGCGGCCCGCACCGTGATGCACGAGGTCTTCCTGCGCCTCACCGCCTGGCTGGCCCCCCTCACCCCCTTCACCATGGAGGAGGCCTGGACGACGCGGTATCCGGAGGGCGGCACCAACTGCGCCCGCGTCATTCCGGAGACGCCGGCGGAGTGGCAGAACCCGGACGAGGCGGCACGGTGGGCGAAGGTCGACGTCGTTCTTTCGGTGGTGAACGACTCCTTGGAGGCTGCACGTCGCGACAAGATTATCGGATCATCGCTGGACGCCCACGTCCGCGTCCGTGTGCTCGACGCCTCGATCCTGGACGCCTTCGAGGGATTGGAGGCAGCCGACGTTTTCCGAACAAGCACCTCTGAGTTCAGGAAAGACTGGCCCGTTGGCGGCCCTGACGAGCCTGGTCTGGGCGCTCGTCTGGTCGATGTTGAGCTGTTCCGAATCGAGTCTCCCAAATGCGCCCGTTCCTGGCGCCGCGTCCCCGACGTCGGCTCCGACCCCGCCTACCCTGACCTCAGCGCCCGCGACGCCGACGCCGTCCGCTGGTGGGACGCGAAGCACGGCGCCTAAGCCCTTCCCCGCTTGCGGGGGAAAGCCGTCCGTCTTCGGCCGCAGGCCGAACAGGACGGATGGGGGAATTTTCCTGTCGGAGGTCGGCCAGGAAGGACAGGACTTCCCCCATCGGCCCTGGTCTCGCTTCGCTCGACGACGGGCCACTTTCCCCCGCGAAGGGCGGGGGAAGGGCTTTGTCGCTCCCCCCTTGCCCCCCGCCACGAACCGCCGCTAACTCCCGGCCATGCCCCACGCCCGCCCCGACAGTCTGGAAGCGGCGCTGGCCAAGGTGTTCGAGGATCAGAACACGAAGGCCAGCTGGTTCGCCCTGACCGGCGGAGAGCTGCTGTTCGCGGCCGGCGATGCGCCCGACAGTCTGTACCTCCTGCGCTCCGGCCGGCTCGGCGTCTTCCGCCAGGACGAAAGCCAGCCGCCCCAGTTCCTGGGCGTCATCAAGCCCGGTGAGCCGGTCGGGGAGATGGCCCTGATCGCCGGCAGCCCCCATTCCGCCAGCGTGGTCGCCCTGCGTGACTCCGAAATCCTCGCCCTGCCCGCCGAGGCCTTCTTCGAGGCCGTCCGCACCCGGCCCGACGTCATGATCGAGCTGTCGCGGCTGATGCTGCACCGCGCCCGCGAGCGGGCGCCCGGCGTCACCGAGCCCGGCGTCTTCGGCTTTGTCTCGGTCCGAACCCGGCCCATCCGCGCCTTCGTGGAGCGCGTCGCGGCCCGGATCGAACAGCAGGGTTTCACCTGCCAGATCATCGACCAGTCGGCCCTGTCGTCCGTGGCGGACTGGTTCTCGCGCATGGAGGACAGCCACGACTATGTCCTCTATGTCGCCGAACAGGATGAGCCCTCCTGGGCCAATCTGTGCGCCCGTCAGGTCGACCGGCTGTTCATCGTCGGCGACGCCCTGACCGCCCCGCCCAGGACCATTCCCACCCTGACCGCCCATGGGCTGGAACAGTTCACCGACCTGGTCCTGCTGCGGGATCCCCGCATGTCGCGCCCGGCCAACACCGCCGTCTGGCTGGATGCGGTCCGGCCCGGCCGCTGGTTCCATGCCATGGAGGGCGATGCCGCCGACGCCGCCCGGATCGCCCGGATCGTCACCGGCACCGCCATCGGCCTGGTCCTGTCGGGCGGCGGGGCCCGGGCCTATGCCCACATCGGGGCCCTGCGCGCCCTGCATGAGGCCGGCATGCGGTTCGACTTCCTCGGCGGATCGTCCATGGGGGCCGTCATCGCCGCCGGACCCGCCCTGAACTGGTCCGATGACGAGCTGGACGCCCGCATCCGGCGGGCCTTCGTCCGCTCCGACCCCCTGTCCGACCTCGCCTTCCCGATGATCGCCATGACCCGCTCGCGCAAGGTCGCCGGCCTGCTGGAGGAGGCCTTTGGCGAGATCGACATCGCCGACATGCCCCTGCCCTTCTTCGCCGTCTCGTCCAACCTGACCACGGGCCGGATCGAGGTCCACCGCCGGGGCCTGCTGCGCCGCGCCATGCGGGCCTCCATCTCCATCCCCGGGGTCATGCCGCCCGTCGTCATCGACGGCCATGTCCTGGTCGACGGCGCGGTCATCAAGAACTTCCCCACTGACGTCATGCGCCAGATCAACACCGGCCCCATCGTCGGCGTCGACATGTCCCAGATGCGCGGCGTGGATCCCCAGGCGCTCGAGAATCCCCCGTCGTGGTGGCGATGGATCGCCTCGGGGGCGTGGAAGAAGGGTCCGCCCATCGTCTCGGTGCTGATGCGCGCCGCCACCATCACCAGCGACGCGGACATGGAAAGCTCGCGCGCCGATGCAGACCTGCTGATCCTTCCGATGCCCGAGGGCTCCGACATCCGCGACTGGAAGATCTACGATCCGGTGGTCGCGGCGGGCCGGACGGCCGCGCTCGAGGCCCTGGAGGCCCTCGAGGCTCCCCTGACCCGCCCCGGCAATGTCCGGTCTGCCGCCACCGACGCCCCTGTCACGCCGCAGGCGAGCGCGAACGCGGCCTGACCCGTCAGGCAAGGGGGCAGGGTGTGCCGGTTGTCAGGAAAAGGATGGTACCGCCTCTCAGGCTTGAACTGAGGACCTCCGGTTCCACAAACCGGCGCTCTAACCAACTGAGCTAAGGCGGCGCAGCGTTCCCCCGGGTCTCCGGCCAATCATGGACTGACCGGCCCAAGGGCCATGCGAGGCGCGTGTCTAGCGGGACTGCCCGGCCCGATCAAGACCGACGTGCGTTGTCAGGGCCCTGCCCGCAAAGAAAAACGCCCCGGAGGTTTCCCTCCGGGGCGTTGATCCTGATGATCCCTGCAGCGTCTATTCAGACGCGAGCTGGAACCGGACGTTGAAGTTCACGCGACCCCCGGTGGCCACGCCATCGACGGTCCGCGGGGACAGTCGGGCGCGACGGGCGGCGCGGAGCGCTTCGGCACCGAATCCGGCACCCGTGGGGCTCTCGGAAACGATCTGGCAGTCCGTCATCGAACCGTTCGGCTGAACGGCGCAGTTCATGGACACCGAACCGCTCTCGATGTTCCGCTGGGCCGCGCGATCGGGGAACTCCGGCGTCGGGCGCGAGGCCCAGGACGGGTTCGAGATCACAGGCGGACGGACCGGAGCCGGCGGAGCAGGCGGAGGCGGCGGACCGGGGACGATCACGGGCGGGCCCGTGTATTCGACGCGGTCTTCCTTCTTCGTCGGCTCGATCGGAAGCGTCACCGGCGGCGGCGGGGCCTGGGTGTTCACCACCGGCTCGCGCACCTGAAGCTTGGGCGGCGGCGGGGTGTCAGGCGGAGGCGGCGGCGGCGGCGGCGGCGGCGGGGGCGGGATCGGTTCAACGATCTCGACCTCCACGGCCTCGTCCGAATACTCCTGCATCTTCAACTCGAACTTGGTCTTCTGGATGAAGAAGACCAGGACCGCGAAGAGGACGATCACGACAGAAAGGGCAACCAGCCAAAGCCCGGGGGAGACCCCCATGAAGCCTTTCCTGCGGGGAGCGTCATAGCGACTGCGATGATACTCAACGGGTGTGTCTGTCATCATCAACCTCCCGGCGGCGTCGAGTTGTCTTCGCCGACCAGGGCGACGGAGTAGAAGCCGTTGTCCTGCAGGGCGTTCATGACCTGCATGAAGTCGCCATACCGGGTCTGCTGGTCACCACGGATGAAGATACGCTCTTCCTCCGGGTTACGCGTCCGGATCAGACGACGCAGATCGTCACCGAGCTGGGCTGGGCTGCTGCGTCCGTCACCGATGAACACGTCGCCATCGCTCTGGATGGAGATGAACACCGGCTTGGGCGGATTCTCCTGCGGAGGGGCCACGGCCGTCGGCAGCTTCACCTCAACCGACACGGTGGCCAGCGGGGCCGCCACCATGAAGATGATGAGGAGAACGAGCATGATATCAACGAAAGGCGTAACGTTGATATCGCTCTGCTGCTCGACTTGATACTTGCCGCCGCCGCCACCGGAAAGTTTGGCGGCCATCCGGCTTACGCTCCCTTTTCGAGTTGACGCGAGACGGCGTTCATCAGCTCGGCATTGAAGCCGTCAGAACGGTTGCCGTAGGCGGCGATACGGGTGTTGAAGTAGTTGAAGAAGATAACCGCCGGGATAGCGGCGAACAGGCCGATACCGGTCGCCAGCAGCGCCTCGGCGATACCGGGGGCGACGACGGCCAGGTTGGTCGTGTTCGACTCGGCGATCCCGATGAACGAGTTCATGATCCCGTAAACGGTACCGAACAGACCGACGAACGGACCGGTCGAACCGACCGAGGCCTGGAACTGCTGGCCCGTCGACAGGCGACCGGCGAGACCGGCCTGCACCGCCGAAACGGCGAGCTGGGCGCGCATCACCACCGAGTTCACGGTGTTCGCCAGTGACCGAGAGACCCGCCTGGCGGGACAGTTCGATTTCGTCGGTCGCCGCGGCGGCCATGTCGGCCAGCGGGTTGCCGTCGAACTCGTCGGAGGTCGCGACCTTGCGCATGTCCGCAATCGTGCGGGTGCCGCGGAAGGCTTCCAGGAAGCGGTCGGTCTTGCGGTTCAGACCACCCAGTTCGAGCAGTTTGATGATCAGCAGGGTCCAGGAGAAGATCGAGGCCAGCAGCAGGCCGATCATCACGACCTTCACCACCGGGGTGGCGATCATGAACATGCTGATCGGGGTCAGGCTGCCGCCGTGACCACCGCCGGTGGCTTCGGCGACGGACGCCGGATCGGTTTCTGTGGCCGGAGCTGCTTCAGCCGGGGCCGGCGTGGCGGCGGCCGGGGTCGCCGGAGCGGCGGTGGTCGCAGCTTCAGGAGCGGCCGGGGCTTGCGCCAGAGCCGGCGAGCTCGCCATCAGGACGGCGGCGCCGGCCAGGGCCAGAAGGGTGTTGGTCTTGTTCATGTGTCGCCAGTTCCTGCTTTTTGGTCTGACTCGTGGAACCCTGGAAATACAACGCGTCAGAACGCTGCATCCCCTGATGAAATCGGTTGTGTCCCGCCGGCCGACCGCGAGGACCGGACGGCGAAACGCCTTCTGTCGCATCCGGTTGCCCGAGGGCCCCAGCGGCGGGTTGGTCGAAGCCTTCAGGACCTAGGCCCGGCGGGCGTTCGGCCGCTCACATAAAGAAAGCGTCAAGCTCCTTTGGCGAACCGATACCAGAGCGTCAAGGGCGCAGAGGTGCTTTTCACCCCTTGGGCGAGCATGAGGTGCAAAACCGCGCAATGTCTTACCACTGCTGCATTTCAGCGTTAGGTTAACGACCCCCGCGTGGTCCGACAAGTGGTCGATGCTGACGCAGGGGAAAGGTGGTGCCTGGGGGCGGATTCGAACCACCGACACGCGGATTTTCAATCCGCTGCTCTACCAACTGAGCTACCCAGGCGCAGGCGTCTAAACGCGAGAGCGGGGTCTATAGGCGAGCCGAAACGGGGTGTCCAGCCGGTTCAGTCATCACTTTCCGGATCGGCGTCCGGGACCGCTTCATCGGTCTCGGGCAGCACATAGGCCCCGACCAGCCAGCGCTGCAGATCGACGTCGGCACAGCGCTTCGAACAGAAGGGCTTGTAAGCCTCCACAGTGGGATTGCGCCGACAGATGGGACAGGTGGCCAAGACGTCAGTCCTCCGAAATCACAAAACGTCCGGGGGCCAGCGCCGGATCCGCCTGTACGATGGCCCGCGGTCCCAGACGGGCCGCCAGCGGGGCCGCCAGCGCCGCCTCGTCCGGCGCACACCGCGCCACCAGTCGCGGCGTGCCCGTATCACACAACAGATCGTGCCGCAGGGCGCGCACGACCGCGATCGCGCGGCTCAGCAACGACGGCCGGCCGCTGGCGTCGTTCAGCACCTCCTCCACCGGCCGCGCGCGCCACGGCAGGGCCAATTGCAGCACGCCGAAGCGGCTCATCGGACCGAACGTCGCGCCATCGCCGTCGAAGGCCGCTTTCGCCATCGCCCCGACCTCGGCCGGATCCAGCGCCGTCCCCACCAGATCCACGACCACCAGCCCGCCCCAGCCCTTCAGCCGGATCATCCGCGCCGTCTGTTCCAGCCCGTACCGGTTGGCCTCCGCCCGCCCCTTTCGCGCGTCGCGGCCTGCAGCCGGGGCATGGTCGATGTCCACCGCGATCAGGGCCCGGGTCCGCTGCACCGCGACATCCAGCCCCCGGTCGGTGAAGACTTCGCCGGACGCCAGCGCCGCCTCCTCCGCCTCGCGACTGGCCCGGATGGCCTCGATGCCTCTCACGGGCTCCACCCCGGGCGCCAGGGCCTGCAGCTGGGCCACGACGTCGGGGCCAGGCGTGATCAGGCCGACCGACCCCGATGGTGCCCCCAGACGCCGCAGCGTTGGGCCCTTGGCCTCGCGCGGCGCCGCGGTCACCTCGATCTCGACCCCCTCCCCGACCCGCACGGTCTGGCCCTTGCCCAGCGGCAGGAAGCCCGCCGGTCCCGCCCCGCCCAGATCGACGAAGGCGGCCCTCAGGGCGGGCTCGACCCGGGTGACCCGGCCCACTCCTCGCGCCCCCGGCCGGTGCATGGGCGATTCGTCCTCGCGTTGCAGGATCAGCCGCTCGTACCGGCCGTTCCGCACGACCACGCCCCGAACCTCGCCGGGCGTGTCGTCCAGAAAGACCTCGATGCCGCTCACGACCGCGCGGGATCGGGCCGCCAGCCGGCCCCCGCCAGCAGATTGACCGTCTCCGGCAATGGCAGGCCCATCACCGCCGGATGGCTGCCGATGATCTTCAGCACGAAGGCGGCCGCCGGGCCCTGGATGCCATACCCCCCGGCCTTGCCGCGCCAGTCCCCCCCGGCGACATAGGCGGCGATCTCGGCCTCGGACAGGCGTTTGAACGCCACCCGGGTCTCGACGCAACGATGGGTGACCCGTTCGCCCGCCGCCACGGACACCGCCGTGAACACCCGGTGATTGCGCCCCGACAGCAGCCGCAGGAACCGCTCCGCCTCCGCCGCGTCGGCAGGCTTCTCCAGCAGGCGTCGGCCGACCGCCACCACCGTGTCGGCGGCGATCACGACCGCACCCGGCGCACGCGCGGCCACGGCCTGCGCCTTGGTCCGCGCCAGCCGCACGGCCAACCGCGGCGGCGTCTCGTCCTTCAGCGGGGTCTCGTCGATGTCGGCGGGGTCAATACGATCGGGAGTGATCCCGATCAGCGCCAGCAGTTCGATGCGGCGCGGGCTGGCCGAGGCCAGCACCAGTTCGGGACGCGTCAAGCGCGCGCCCTTACTTGAAGCGATAGGTGATGCGACCCTTGGTCAGGTCATAGGGGGTCATCTCGACCAGCACCTTGTCCCCGGCCAGCACGCGGATGCGGTTCTTGCGCATCTTGCCGGCGGTGTGGGCGATGATCTCGTGGTCGTTCTCAAGCGTCACCCGAAAGGTGGCGTTCGGCAGCAGTTCGCTGACCGTGCCGGGAAACTCCAGCAGTTCTTCCTTGGCCATGCGGCCTCCCGCGCCCTGTGAATACGAATCAAGGCCCGCGCCGGACGAAGCGCGAGCCGCAAGAAGTCGGCGCTAATGCACGAAATCCGCGCGTTAGTCGAGTTCGTCAGCGACGAACCGGACGGTCCGCGTCCGAAGGGGGCCCAGCGTTTGCTTTCAGCACCGCCACATCCGCCTTCAGACCGCTCACCTCGGACGCCATCAGATCGATCTTGGACGACACGCGATCGAAGCCTGCGTCGAGCTTGGCGGCCAGCGACAGATATCCGGCCCCGAACATCACGATGATGAAGACGAAGGCGGCACCGAAGGCCAAAAGGAGCGCGCGATGATCGCGCTCAAGCGTCCCGATCCGGTCGCTGGTCGATGATTGCCATGCGCTCATGGGTTGAGGATGGCTCTGAATGTCACGGGATTCAAGATCGCCCCTTGTCCCCGGCCTCCGTAGGCCTCAGCGCCGGTAGAGCGCGCACACCAGCGTAAACAGCCGCCGGGCCGTCTCGTGGTCGATCGCGACCTTGCCCTCCAGCCGGGCCTTCAGCAGCTCGGCCCCCTCGTTGTGCAGACCGCGCCGGCCCATGTCGACGGCCTCGATCTGGCTGGCCGACGAGCCGCGCAACGCCTCGTAATAGCTGTCGCAGATCATCAGATAGTCCTTCAGCACGCTCTTCAGCGGCGTCAGCGACAGGGCATAGGTCCGCACGAAGTCCGGGGCCGCGATGTCGAACACCAGCCGGTTGTCCTGCAGCGACAGTTTCAGGTCATAGGGCCCCTCGCCGGCCCCCTCGGGCTCGAACAGGTTTTTCTCGACAAGGTCGAAGATGGCCACGCGCCGCTCATGCTCGATCTCGGCCGTGGCCGACGGCAGCGTCGCCTCGTCCAGAACGACGGACGCCAGCCTGTGATCGCTCATGACGCCTCCTCCGGGGGATCGAGATGCGTTGGTGCCACTCGCGCCGGCCAGCGGTCCGACAGGTCGGTGACCACCGCGTCGAGGCATTCAACGTCCACCCTCAGGTCCCCGCCCCCGGCGAACATCAGGATGACCCGTCCGCCCGGGGCCTCGCCCTCGATGAAATGGATGGCCAGCAGCTCCAGCGGCGTGTCGGGCAGCCGCGGCAGCCCCCGGCTCTTGACCGCCTCCACGTCGCCGAACTGCATCGCCGCCCGCACCCGGGTCCCGCCGCACTCCCAGCAGAACCGGCTCAGTTCGATCGTCAGCCGCCGCGCGCCCTTCTCCCAGACGATGTCGGCCGGTCTCAGGATGGCGTCCTGCAGCGCCGCCGAGATGATGGCCAGATCCTCGTCGTCCTCGGCCAGAAGGCGCAGGGGTGTATTGGCCGCGTTGGTCGCCGCCCGGATCGCCTCCTGCTCCTCGGCCTCGAACGCCTCAGTGGTCATCACCCGGTCCCTCGACCGGCGGGCCCGCAACCCGCCTTATGTCCGCCCCGCACGCCCCGAGCTTTTCCTCGAGTTGCTCGAAGCCGCGATCCAGATGATAGACGCGACCGATGGTGGTTTCACCCTCCGCCACCAGACCGGCGATCACCAGGCTGACCGAGGCCCGCAGGTCCGTCGCCATGACCGGCGCGCCCTTCAGCCGCTCGACCCCCGTGACCCGCGCCTCACCCGCATGGACCGAGATGTCGGCCCCCAGCCGCGCCAGCTCCGGCGCATGCATGAACCGGTTCTCGAAGATGTTCTCGTGGATGACGCTGACCCCGTCGGCCGTGGTCATCAGGGTCATGAACTGGGCCTGCAGATCGGTGGCGAAGCCCGGATAGACCTCGGTCGCCACATCCACGGCCTTCAGCCGCTGGCCCGGATCGCGTTTCACGATCACCCCGTCGGCCGTCGGCGTGATCTCCACCCCCGCCTCCACCAGCCGGTCGGTCAGGGCCGTGATCAGCTCGGCCCGCCCCCGCGTCAGCCGCACCTCGCCCCCCGCCATGGCGGCGGCACAGACATAGGACCCCATCTCGATCCGGTCGGGAATCACCGACCACTCGCCCCCGCCCAGCGAGGTCACGCCCTCGATCACCAGGGTGTCGGTATCGATCCCCTCGATCTTCGCGCCCATCATCACCAGACAGCGCGCCAGATCGCCGATCTCCGGCTCGCGCGCCGCGCGCTTCAGCACCGTGGTGCCCCGCGCCAGCACCGCCGCCATCAGGGTGTGTTCGGTGGCCCCGACCGACACGAAAGGAAACTCGATCTCCGCGCCGCGCAGACCGGCCGGAGCCTGGGCCGAGACATAGCCCTCCTCCAGCTCGATCACAGCGCCCAGCCGCGTCAGGGCGTCGATATGCAGGTCGACCGGCCGCGCCCCGATGGTGCAGCCGCCCGGCAGCGACACCTTGGCATGGCCCGTGCGCGCCAGCAGCGGCCCCAGCACATTGAAGCTGGCCCGCATCTGCCGCACCAGATCATAGGGGGCGAAGGTGGAGGTGATCTCGCGCGCGTCGAACAGGGTCTCCTGCTCCACCCCGTGACCGTTCTCGGTCACCACAACCCCGAACGACTGCAGCAACCGGCCGAGGAATTTCGTGTCCGCCAGCCGGGGCATGTTGGTCAGCCGCAGCGGCTGGTCGGTCAGGATCGACGCCGCCATTAGCTTGATGGCCGAATTCTTCGCGCCGCTGACCGGAATGTCGCCGTGCAGCGGGCCGTTGCCGTGAACCGTAATACTGTCCATGTCGTCCCTGACGTCCGCAGGGAGAAGGCCCGGCGAGCCGGCTATCTAGCCCGGCCGCACGCGGATGCGAAAGGGCCTTCCCTCTCCCGGCGGGAGAGGGCTTGAGCGTCCGGGAGCGCAGCGATCGGAAACGCGAAAGGGTGAGGGGCACCCCGCCAGCCGTTGCGCACCGACCCCTCACCCTTTCGCACAAGGACGATCACTGCGTGATCGTGTGCTCAAGCCCTCTCCCACAGGGAGAGGGATCGTGAATGTCAGTTGTCCTGCCGCCCCGCCCCGGGCTTGACCGCCTTGCGCCGGCGCAGATTGTCCCGCAGCGCGCTGGCCAGACGGCGGGTCCGTTCCACCTTCGCGATCTGCTCCGGTGTTTTCGCCGGCGCGACGGGCGGAACAGGCGGGTTGGGCACGGAAGACTCGGGCGGTTCGGTCATGCCGACACTCAGCCCGCGGAAATCTTCCACGGCAAGCGGATTATGGGCTTCCCCCCCGCGATGTGAGTGGCTATACGGCCGCTTCCTCAGAACAGGCCGCCGTAGCTCAGTGGTAGAGCGCATCCTTGGTAAGGCTGAGGTCGTGGGTTCGATTCCCCCCGGCGGCACCATCTGAAACGACAAGGCCCGGTCGCGAGACCGGGCCTTTTGCGTTTCAGTGGCTCAATCCTCGGCGGAGATCCGCTCGCGGCGATCCTTGTCCTCGTCCCAGCGGAACCCGAGGGACATCGACCGGCCCGACCGGGACCCCGCTCCGTAGCCGTACCCGGCCCCGTAGAATGGATCCCTCACGCCGAACGGCCCGCCGTAGCCATAGCCATAGCCATAGCCCGGGTCGCCATAGCCGTAGCCGGGATACCCCCAGCCGTTCTTCGTCTGGCTGTAGCTCAGGTCCAGCCGCCCGTTCTCGCCGACCGGCAGGGAGACCCCCACGGACACCGAGGAATAGTCGTCCGTCCCGATCGAGCCGCTGACGAAGCCGTGCATCTTCCGGTCGTCACCCGGCCCCATCGAATTGGCGAACGGGGCCACGTCCCGCCCGGGGGCGGAGATCCAGCGGTCGATCTGCTCCGCCGTGGTCAGTTGCTGAGCCGTCACCTGACCGGCCAGGGCGGCGTCCGGCCGGGCCTCGGGGGTCGGGGCCACAGCGCCCACGACCACCGCCCCGGTCCCGTTCGGGGCCGTCGTCACCACGCCATCGGGATCACTTGCGGTGATCAAGGAGGCCAGGACAAGCGCGGTCAGCATGGGCAGAACTCCGGACTGGGGATCATCCTAACCCGGAATGAGGCCGGAGCGTGATGGCCCGGTTTCATCCCCGTCACGCCACGCCGTCGCCGCGCCCCAGCGGATCGGGCAACGGCCGCCCCGCCTCCACGAAGGTCAGGGCCACCGAGTTGATGCAGTAGCGCAGGCCGGTCGGCGGCGGCCCGTCCGGGAACACATGGCCCTGATGCCCGCCGCAGCGCGCGCAGACCGTCTCGGTCCGCACCATGCCATAGGACCGGTCGACGATGGCGGTCACATGGGCCTCATCCACCGGCTCGGTGAAACTGGGCCAGCCGGTGCCGCTCTCGAACTTGGTCGTGGCCCGGAACAGGGGCAGGCCGCACTGGCGGCAGACATAGACGCCCGCCCGCTTCTCGCCCAGCAGCACCCCGCAGAACGGGGCCTCGGTGCCGTGCGACAGCAGGACGCGCTTCTCCTCCGCGTTCAGATCGGCCTCCAGCGCCACGCGCTGGCCCTCCGACGGCGGCGTCAGATCGAAGCCGGAGGCGGAACGGAGGGCGTGGGTTTCGGTGATGTCGGTCATGCGCCCAATGTGGGTGTAGAGACGACGCGACGCCAGTCACCTCTCCATTCGCGCAGGCGAATGGGGAGGACAGGTCGGAGCGTCAGCGACGACCAGGAGGGGGCGACTCAAACGAAGAGGGGGCCCCCGGCCAGACCCGGTTGCCCCCTCCTGATCGCTTCGCGATCGGTCCTCCCCCTTTGCCTGCGCGAACGGGGAGGTGATGCATCGCGTCAGCCGCCGAACAGCGTGCCGACCCAGGCCCGCACGGCCGTCTCATCGGCCGGGTTGCCCGAATAGGCCAGGCCCTCGGCCGGGGTGAAGGGCTGGTTGTTGCCGCGCTGGCGGCTGGTCCAGGCCTTGTGGCCATAGCTCAGGTCCGAATAGTTGGACGGCAGGCGCTCGATGGTCGGCTCGATGAAGATGCTGTCCGTCGCCGTGGTCGATCCGGCGATGCGCACGTTCGGCAGGCGGGTCAGCAGGTCCAGCGTGTCGAGGCAGCCGCCCGAGCAGCCGGCGTCCACCAGCACCACGACGGGGCCCTGGACCGGGTTCGGCGCGCCGGTGTCCGGCACCGCCGCGCGGCCCGGCAGGGTGAAGGTCTGCTGTCCGGCGGCGATCGCCGCGTCAAAGGCGGCGACGATCTCACGCGTCTGCTCGATCACCGGGGTCGATTCCTGCACGAAGCGGGGATCGGCCTCCATCCGGCCGAGCGTCTCGGCGTACCAGTCGCGGTTGCCCTGGGTAGCGCGATAGGTGATCTCGCCGGCGGCCGGCTGGCGGCTGACGGTGAACTCCGGCGTCCAGATGCGGTTGGCCAGGCCGTAGCCGCGCGCGGTCGAGGTGTAGGCCGACGAGCCCGAGGCGGCGCGCAGGTCCAGCACAAAGCCCTGCGGCCCGCGCAGGGCTGACACCTGACCCTCGACCTGGGTGTTGAAGGCGTCCCAGGCCGTGCCGTCGGCGAAGGAATGGACATGCACCCACGGGCGACCGTCAACGGTCTCGACGGCCAGCGGCGTCGCCGGCGGCATATAGACGGTCGCGCGATAGGCCGCTTCCAGATCGCCGGCCACGATCGGCACGGGGCGGAGCTCGACGGCGCGCGCACGGCCGCGGCCGCCCCGCTGGAACTCGCAGGTCGAGGGCACGCCGCCGGCGAAGGGGTTGTTGCGGTTCCACAGCAGATAGGGGGCCGAGGTCACGCGACCGGCCTCGGTCTCCAGATTGCCTTCCCACTTGTCCAGCTTGGCGCGGGCGAAGTCCTCGATCGGCGTCAGATTGCAGGAGACCACGACATCGCCGATGCGCGGGGCATTGCGCACGCCCGGCTTCACATAGGTGACCTCATAGCGGCCGTTGCGCCAGCCGGTGGCCACGCCGGGCCAGCTGGTCCCGAAATAGGGCCCCAGGCCCTCGAAGGTCGGCCGGATGGCGATGTTGGAGTCGCGGAAGCCGGCGGCGTAGTAGCGCATCAGATAGGCGTGGGCGTCGCCGGAGTTGACCTGGCCCGTCCGGCCCTGGGCGTCCGCCAGACCGCTGTCGATCCAGCTGCGGAAGGTGTCACCCGCCGCGCCGGGGATCACTGCGGCAGGGTGATTGGCGCTCAATTCGTCATGGGCGGCCTGAAGATCGGTCTGGGCCAGCTGGCGGAAGTCCTGGGCGGATGCCGCGCCCGCGACAAGCACGAGGGCAGCCGCCGAGGCAGCGGTCAGAAAACGGGTCATAAAGCGAACTCCAGGGCCGGGGATGCGAAGGATCGCGGGAGTTAAAGCCGATTAAGGTCCGCCTTGCCAACCCGGATCGCGATGTTGTGTCGCTTCGTGCATCGGGCGAACCCTCGCCCAGGCGTTTACAGGTCTGCTCGCCCCGCCTACGGATCGGCCCATGTTTTCAAAGATCCTGATCGCGAACCGGGGCGAGATCGCCGTCCGGATCATCAAGACCGCCCGCCGCATGGGCATCCAGACCGTGGTGGTCCATTCCGATGCCGACGCGGGCTCCATGGCCGTCGAGATGGCCGACGAGGCCATCCACATCGGCCCCTCCCCCGCCGCCGAATCCTATCTGCTGCAGGACAAAATCGTGGACGCGGTGCGGCGCTCGGGGGCCGAGGCGGTCCATCCGGGCTTCGGCTTCCTGTCGGAAAACCCCGTCTTCGCCCGCCGGCTGGAAGCCGAGGGCATCGCCTTCATCGGCCCCAACCCTCACGCCATCGAGGCCATGGGCGACAAGATCACGTCCAAGAAATTCGCCGCCGAGGCCGGGGTCTCGACCGTCCCCGGCTTCATGGGGCTGATCGAATCCAACGAACACGCCCTGCAGATCGCCAACGAGATCGGCTATCCGGTCATGATCAAGGCCTCGGCCGGCGGCGGCGGCAAGGGCATCCGCGTCGCCCACTCCGACGCCGACATGGCCGAGGGCTTCGCCGCCGTGAAGGCCGAGGCCCAGACGGCCTTCGGCGACGACCGCGTCTTCCTCGAAAAGTTCATCATCGACCCGCGCCACATCGAGATCCAGGTGCTGGGCGACAAGCACGGCAATATCGTCAGCCTGTTCGACCGCGAATGCTCGATCCAGCGCCGCAACCAGAAGGTCATCGAGGAGGCCCCCTCCCCCCTGCTCGACGACGCCACCCGCAAGGCCATGTCCGAACAGGCCATCGCCCTGGCCCGCGCCGTGAACTACGACTCGGCCGGCACGGTCGAATTCGTCGCCGGTCAGGACCGCAGCTTCTTCTTCCTCGAGATGAACACCCGGCTCCAGGTCGAGCATCCGGTGACGGAACTGATCACCGGCGTCGATCTGGTCGAACAGATGATCCGCTCCGCCGCCGGAGAAAAAATGGCCTTCGGTCAGGACGACCTGAAGATCAACGGCTGGGCCATCGAGAGCCGGATCTATGCCGAGGACCCCTATCGCGGCTTCCTGCCCTCGATCGGCCGCCTCGTCCGCTACGACCAGCCCGAGGAAGGCGATCAGGGCACCTACACCGTCCGCAACGATTCCGGCGTCCGCGAGGGCGATGAAATCTCGATGTTCTACGATCCCATGATCGCCAAGCTGAACACCTGGGCTCCGACCCGCCTCGCCGCCATCGACGGCATGGCCCGCGCGCTGGAGGACACCCATCTGCAGGGAGTCGGCCACAACGTCCCCTTCCTCGCCGCCGTGATGGATCAGGACCGGTTCCGCTCCGGCCAGCTCTCGACCTCCTACATCAAGGACGAATTCCCCGACGGCTTCCACGGGGCCGCCCCCGACCGCCGCCGGCTCGACATCCTGATCGCCACGGCCGCGGCCATGAACGAGATCCTGACCGAACAGTCCGGCGATCCGTCCGACCGCACCGACTGGATCGTCCTGGTCGACCGGGACGCCCACGGCGTGACCCTCGGCTATGACGAGGACGAGGCCCTGACGCTGGACCTCGCCGGCGAGGATCGCGCCCTGCAGCTGTCCGACATCGACTGGCGCCCCGGCCTGCCCCAGTTCCGCGCCGTCCTCGACGACGTCCCCTATACGGCCGAGGTCGCCCGCATCGCCGACGGCTTCGCCATCCGCACGGGGGCGGTGAAGGCCCGCGTGCGCGTCCTCACCCCCCGCACGGCCGAACTGTTCGCCCGCCTGCCCGAGAAGCAGGCCGCCGACACCTCAAAGCTCATCCAGTCCCCCATGCCGGGCCTCGTCGTCTCCATCGCCGTGGAAGTCGGTCAGGAGGTCAAGGCCGGCGAGACCGTCGCCGTCATCGAGGCCATGAAGATGCAGAACATCCTCCGCGCCGACCGCGACGGCGTGGTCAAGGCCGTCGGCGCGAAAGCCGGCGACCCGGTCGCCGCCGACGATGTGCTGGTGGAGTTCGGCTGAGCGCCGCTTCCTTTCGTCATTCCGGGCGGAGAGGCGCAGCCTCGCAGACCCGGAACAAGGTGGCGCGCGAGAGCGCGAACCTGTCACGCACTCACGCGCTGAACCCTCGCCTACGCTGAGCAGGCGGACGAAGCCTTGCGCCTCGCCCGCCTTCCCGGGTTCACTCCCCGATCGCCGACACGGCCCGGGCCGCCTGATCGATGACATCAGCGACCGCGCGCGGCTGCGAGACCATGGGCACATGGCTGGCGCGGATCTCGACCTTCGTCGCGCCGATCTTCTCGGCCTGCTGATGCAGCATGGCCGGGCTGATGGCGGCGTCCTCGGTCGCGACGATGAACCAGCTGGGGCGAGTCCTCCAGGCGGCCTGGGTCACCGGGGTGGCGAAGGCCGACATCGCGATCGGCACCTGGGAATTGCGCATGAAGGCGGCCTCGGCGTCGCTCACGTCGGCGGCGAACCCTTCCTTGAAGCGCTCGAGGTTGAGGAAGCCGAAACCGTCAGGCTGTTCGTCGATGACAAAGGTCGAGGGAATGCCGAAGCCCGCGTACTGGTCGCCGGCCGTTTCGCCCACGTCCGCGGTCAGGGCCGAGACATAGACAAGGCCCTTCACCCTGTCGTCGACGCCGGCCTCGGTGATCACCACCCCGCCCCACGAGTGGCCGACCAGGATCGTGCCGCCCTCCTGACGGGCGAGCGCGCGGCGGGTGGCGGCGACGTCGTCCGCGAGCGAGGTCAGGGGGTTCTGGACGATCGTCACCCGATAGCCGCGGGCGGTCAGGTCGTCATAGACCCCGCGCCAGCCCGAGCCGTCGGCGAAGGCGCCGTGCACCAGCACGACGTTGCGGACCGACTGGTCGGCCGGCAGGGTCGCGGCCGTCTGGGCCAGGGCGGCTCCGCCGAGGCTGGCGGCACCGGCGGCGGCGAGGAGGATGTTGCGGAACTTGATCATGGGATGGTCCTTCCTTGAATGTGGGAGGCCTCGGCCTGCCCGGTTGAGAATGTTACGCCGCGAACTGTTATAGCGATAACCGTCCTATCCGGGACGGGCCGTGCCTTGTCAACCGAATATTTATCGCGATATGTGTTTTCTCGCGAAACGTCGCGTAGCGGAGTGTGCCTGATGACCCGACAGACCGGACCGATCCCGATGGAGGACCAGCTCTGTTTCACCGTCTATTCGACCAGCATGGCGATCCAGCGCGCCTACAAGCCCCTGCTCGACGCCCTCGGCGTCACCTACCCCCAGTATCTCGTCATGAACGTCCTGTGGCGCGAGGACGGCCGGACCGTCGGGGACATCGCCGAGGAGCTGGCGCTGGAGCCCAGCACCATGACCCCGCTGCTGAAACGCCTCGAGGCCTCCGGTTTCGTCCGCCGGATGCGCAACCCGGGCAATGAACGCCAGGTCGTCGTCACCCTGACCGACGAAGGCCGCGCCCTGAAGCAGAGGGCCGGCTGCCTCGCCGAGGCCCTGCTCCACCATTCGGGCGCGAGCCCCGCCGAGCTGGGCGAGATGAACGGCCGCATGAAGGGCCTCCGGGACGCCATCTACCGGAGCCTGGGCGGTCGCAAGACGCCCGGCGGGTGAGCGACAACGGCTAAACGGTCGGGATTGTCCCTCCATCGATGACGAAATCGCCGCCGTGGATCGACGCGGCCCGGTCCGAGGCCAGGAAGGCGATCAGCTCGGCCACCTCTCCCGGCTCGGCGGCGCGGCCCAGCGGAATCCCGCCCAGACCCGCGAGAACGCTCTGACGCGCCTCCTCGATCGTGCCCCCCGCCCCTTCGGCGATCCGCTTCAGCAGCCGGCCCGACGCCTCGGTCATGATCCAGCCCGGCGACACCACATTGACCCGGACCCCCTTCGGCCCGACCTCCTTCGACAGCGCCTTGCTGTAGGTGGTCAGGGCGGCCTTGGCCGCGGCATAGGCGGTGGTCGAGTCCGGCAGCGGCAGACGGGCCTGGATGGACGAGACATGGACGACGGCGCCGGAGCCCCGCTGCAGCATCTGCGAGATCAGCCGCCGGTCCAGCCGCACGGCCGGCATCAGGTTCAGATCCAGCTCCGCGCGCCAGTGATCGTCGCTCAGGGCCGAAAAGCCGCCCGCCGGCGCGGACGAACCGCCCACGACATGAACCAGAACATCGATCCCGCCGAACCGGCGCATCGCGGCCTCGGCCAGGGCGTCGCAGCCCTCCAGCGTGGTCAGGTCGGCCTCGACGAATTCCACGCCCTCCAGCCCGTCCGGCGCGGCGCGCGCGGCGGTGATGACGCGGGCACCCCCGGCCAGAAACCGCTCGACGGTCGCCCGGCCGGCCCCCTTGGTGCCGGCCGTCACCAGTATCCGGCGATCTTCGAATTCGGTGGGGTCGGGACGGGCCATGGTCATCCGATCTCCAGCGCGCGGATGGCGTCGTCCACGAGGGTGAACCGCATCGTGAACCGCAGCGGACTGCCTTTGAAATCGCCGTAGGTCACTCCGTCGACGATGACCTGACCATTCTCCTCGCGGTGGGCGTCCGGCGTGAAGACGGCGCGGGCGGCGAGGGTCGCATCCTCGATCCAGCGCCGCAGCGCGGCGTGGCCGCGGTGCTCGCCGCCATCGTCGCGCACGACGGCGTCGGGGGCGAAGGGCGCGAGCATGCCCTCCGGATCCAGCCGCGCATTGGCGGCGACATAGTCGGCGATGGGCTGGGGCAAGGCGGACGTCATCTCTCGTCTCCGGGTCAGGGTTGCTTCCGGCCCCAAGCTGGAAGTAGGCTGTGAAGATGACAAGTACGGACGAAAAAGTAAGGTACTCACCTGAAGGTGAGCGCGTCGACTACACACCCGAAACGGCGGCCTCCAGCGCCCAGAATGTCATCCGGATTCTGGAAGGCCGCTGGAAGCTAGTGATCCTGTTCCAGCTGTTCGGTTCGAACGTCCGCCGCTTTTCCGAACTGGAACGGGCCATCCCCGGCGTGTCGCAGAAGATGCTGATCCAGCAACTGCGCCAGCTCGAACTCGACGGCGTCGTGGCCCGCATCGTCCATCCGCAGGTGCCGCCCAAGGTCGAATATCACCTCACCGCATGGGGCCAGTCGCTCTGCCCCGTCCTCGACAAACTCCTGACCTGGGCCGAGGCGGCCCCGGCCGAGGTCCGCGACCGGCTGATCGAGGCATCGCCGCCCCCCGGTTGACCGGCTGGGCCTCGCCTCCAGTGGACTAATCCGCCTTAGTCCACTACACTCCTTCCCATGGAGACCCTCAACATCCACGCAGCCAAGACCCACTTCTCCGGGCTGGTCGACCGCGTGGAGAAGGGCGAGACGATCATCATCGCCCGCGCCGGCAAGCCGGTGGCCAAACTGACTCCGCTGGAGCCCGAGGTGACCGACCGCGTCGCCATAGCTGCCCGCCGGATCGGCTTCATGAAGGGCGAGTTCTCCATCCCCGACGACTTCAACGAAATGGGTCGTGAGGAAATCGAGCGGATGTTCAACGGCGACGACAAGGGTTGAAACTCCTCCTCGACACCCAGATCGTCCTGTGGACGGCCGCGGAGCCGGACAAATTGCCCACCGCAGCCCGCGACTTTCTGGCTGACCCCGACAACGACATCGCCTTCAGCGTGGTCAATCTGTGGGAGACCGCGATCAAGCGAGCGCTGAACCGACCCGGATTCCAGATCAACCCTCGTCGTCTGCGTGAACGGCTGATCGCCACCGGCTTCATCGAGCTGGCGGTCACCGGTGAACATGCGCTGGCTGTCGAGCATCTCCCGCCGATCCACCGCGACCCGTTCGATCGCATTCTCGTGGCCCAGGCGATGACCGAAGGGCTCGTTCTGTTGACCAGCGACCGCCTGCTGGACGGCTACCCCGGCGACATCCGCCGCGTCTGATGATCCGCACCGTCGCCACCGCCGGCCTGACCCTCGCCCTCGGCGCCTTTGCCCTCGCCTGGCTCGACCTGCAGCAGGCGACCCACCGCATGACGGCCGAGCTCTATGTCGCCCTGATCGCCATCGTCTTCGCGGCCGGGGGTCTGTGGCTGGGCTGGAGGATCGCGACGCGCCGGCACGGCCCCGACTTCGTCCGCAACGACGCCGCCGTCCGTTCCCTCCGCCTGACGGGTCAGGAGATGAAGGTCCTCGACGTCCTCGCCTCCGGCCATGCCAACAAGGCGATCGCCCGGGCCCTGGGCCTGTCGCCCAATACCGTGAAAACCCACCTCGCCAACCTGTTCGCCAAGCTCGAGGTCACCACCCGCACCGGTGCCGTGACCCGCGCCCGCGACCTCGGCCTGATCCCCTGATCGGCGCAGACTGTCGAATTCACCCGTTCGGGCGATAGGATCGGCGGGCGGTCCGGGACAGCCTCCCCGCATCGCAATCGCAAGGGAGGCCCCCATGGCCCGCATCATCCTCGTCTACGGCCTCGTCTCGGGCCTGATCATCATTGCCGGCATCATCGGCACGGTCCTCATCGGCGGCGGCCAGCCGCACGGCAATGTCTGGCTCGGCTATCTGATCATGCTGCTGGGCATGGTGGCGGTCTTCATGGGGGTGAAGCAGCACCGCGATCACAACCGGGGCGGCGTGATCAAATTCCTGCCTGCCCTCGGCGTCGGCCTGGCCATCGCCCTGTGCGCCTCCCTCGCCTACGTCCTGGTCTGGGAGGCCTATCTGGCCGCCACCGACTACGTCTTCATGGACCAGTACATCGCCGCGACGCTCGAGGCCCGCCGCGCCGAGGGCATGCCGGCCGACGCCTATGCCAAACTCGAAGGCCAGATGCGCCAGATGGCCGAGGCCTATGAGTCGCCCCTGCTCCGCCTGCCGATGACCTTCGCCGAGATCTTCCCCGTCGGCCTCCTCGTCTCGATCGTCAGCGCCATCCTGCTGCGCAACAGCCGCTTCCTCCCGGCCCGGGCGAGAGCCTAGGCGACCGACGCCGTCAGGCTCGCCCCCTCCAGGGCGTCCCTGACGGCAGCAAGGCGGTTGCGGCTGATCGGCAGGGGCTCGCCCTCCCCCATCAGCAGCCGCCCGCGCCCGCCGTCGCGCGCATAGCCCTGCACATGCGCCAGGTTGGCGATCACCGAGCGGTGCACCCGCAGGAAGCCTCCCGGCAGCTCGGTCTCCAGCCGGTCCAGCCGCGCCGCGTGCAACAGCCTGCGCCCGTCTGCCAGCCTCAGCTCCACATAGTCGTCGGCCCCCACCACCGCGATGATCTGCGCCAGCGGCACCCGCAGCAGCCCGCGCGCCGAGGCCACGGTCAGACAGTCGGGCCGGGCCGCCGCCTGCGTCAGCACCGCCTCCCGCGCCCGGTCGTCCCGGCCCAGCCGGATCAGCTCGGCCATCAGCAGCGGCAGGACCAGACCCGCCGCGAACACGAAATAGGACAGGTCGACCAGCCACCGGGGCATCGCCACCCCCACCGCCACGAACGCCACCAGATAGGCCAGGGTCAGCCGCGCCCCCCTGTCCCCGCGCCGCACGGCCACCGCCGCCGCCACCGCCGCCAGCCCGACCCCTACCATCAGGGCCGCCGCCGTCTTCAGATCGAATCCGGGGATGAGCAAACTGCCGACCACTCCAGCCAACGCCACCCCGATCAGGGCCCGCCGCGCGCCCGGCCAGAACCGCCCCGCCACATAGCCGACCAGCAACACGGCGAAGACCGCCGTCAGTCCCCATATCCCCACCAGCCGCCAGACGTGCAGCGGATAGGGATAGTTCACCAGCGTCCTCAGGGTCTCCAGCACCGCCTGCGCCCCCGCCACCCCCGCCATCCCGGTCAGGATCAGGCTGGACCCGGTCCGCCGCAGCGCATGGATCACTCCGAACCCGAACGCCGCCGCGAACAGCGCCCCGGCGATCAGGAAGGTCAGGGCCAGCGGGGCCGCCCGCGACGGCGGCGGCCACCCCGCCACCCCCATCCCCCCGACCGGCCCGTCCAGCCGCAGGCCCCCGTGGAAGGACGACATCCGCACCACCAGCCCATTGCCCGTCGCCCGCCACAGCGACGCCTCGATCGGAAAGGCGGCCTCGTACCGCCCCGGCTCTTCCGCGGCCGCCGAGGCTCCCGGCTGCCCGTTGGCCCCCAGTTTCACCCCGTTCAACCAGACCTCGGACGAGGCAATACCCCCGACGTAGAAGGCCTGCGGGCCCGTCCCCGCCGGCCGGTCGATGTCGGCCCTCAGCCACAGTTCGCGCCCCTGCGGATCGATCACCCCCTCGACCGGGCGACAGGCAGCGCTGTCCGGCGCGAAGGCCTCGACCGCACCGGGACACACCGACCACACCTGCGCCGCCACCCCTCCGGGCAGGCAGATCAGGAACAGGCTCATCAGAATCGCGCGGATCATTCCCTCAGCCTATCGCGCCGCTCGCCGGAAAGCGTTGCCACTGACCGACCCGGGACGACCGTTGGCCGAAGCGGGGCTGCACACCCCGCCCGCCCGGGTCAGTCAGGGCCCATGACCCACATCGCCCTGAACCGCCGCACCCTCCTTGCCGCCGGCCTCGCCCTTCCGGCCCTCGGCCTGGCCTCCCGCGCCCTGGCCCGGACCCCGGCCCAGACCCCGGCCGGCCCTTTCACCTTCACCGCCCGCAGCGGCCAGACCGCCCCGGCCGAGCGCGGCTTTTTCGAGGTGCCCGAGGATCGCAACGATCCCCGCTCCCGCCGCATCCGTCTCGGCTATGTCCGCTTCCCCACCGCCGCGCCCAACCCGGGTCCGCCGATCGTTTATCTGGCGGGCGGCCCGGGCGGCAGCGGGGCGGACGCCGCCACCGGCCCGCGCTTCCCCATCTTCACGGCCCTGACCGCCGTCGCCGACGTCATCGCCTTCGACCAGCGCGGCACCGGCCTGTCGGCCCACATCCCCGCGCGCCCCGACCCGACCGGGCCCTTCCCCGACCTGACCCGCGCGGGCCTGACCGGCTACTATCGCGACGACATCCAGAAGGCCTGGATCGACTGGACCCGGGCCGGCGTCGCCATGGCCGGCTACACCACCGAACAGAACGCCGACGACATCGAGGACCTGCGTCGCCATCTGGGCGTCGACCGGATCAACCTGTGGGGCATCAGCTACGGCACCCACCTCGCCCTGTCGGTGCTGAAGCGGCATCCGGACTCCATCGGCCGCGTCGCCCTGGCCAGCCTCGAGGGCCAGGACCAGACCGTCAAACGCCCGGCCCATATCGACGCCTTCCTCGACCGGGTCGACGCCCTGCTGGGTCAGGACCCGATCGCCCGCGCCGCCATCCCGGACCTGCCCGCCCTCATGCGCCGCGTCCACGCCCGGCTGGACGCCGATCCCGCCCCCATCACTCTCGCCTCCGCGGCCGGCCCGGTCGAGCTCAAGCTCGGGGCGATGGGGGTCCAGCTGATCACCGCCGGTATGGTGGCCAATCCCTCCAGCCTCTCGCGCCTGCCCGGCCTGTATCTGGCGCTCGACGCCGGCCAGACCGAAGCGGTCTCCGGCTTCTTCGGCAGCGTCTCGCGCGTGTTTGGCAGTTCGGGCATGAACGAGGCGATGGACATGGCCTCGGGCATCTCCCCCGCCCGCCTCGCCCTCGTCGAAGCGGAGGCCCGCACCGCCGTCATGGGCGACGCCCACAACTACCCCATGCCCCATCTGCTGGGAGCCATCCCCGGTCTCGATCTGGGCGAGGACTTCCGCCGCCCCATCACCATCGACACCCCCGCCCTCCTGCTCGCCGGCTCGCTCGACGGCCGCACCCCGCTGGAGGAACAGGCCGAGGTCATCACCCAGTTCCGGAGGACGTCACAGATCCACGTCGAGAACGCCGGCCACAACGTCTTCGAATCCCACCCCGACATCACGCCCCTGCTGGTCCGCTTCTTCGCCGGCGAGACCCTCCCCGACACCCGCCTCACCCTCCCGCCCCCGACCTTTGCGGTGACCTAGATCCAGCGCAGCCTCGGCCCCGTCTCCCCGTCCGGCCGATCGATCAGCAAATCGGTGATGGCCCACACCAGCGCGTCGGCCCGGTCCAGCGACCCGGCCGCCTCGCCCTCTGTGCCAAACGCCATCAGCTCCTCCTCCAGCGCTGCGAACGCCCCGGCGTGATGCACCCGGCCCTGTTCATACAGGGCCGCCACCGGCTCGGCCCGGATCCGCTTGCCCCGCGTCGCCCGCACCTCCTTCACAGGCACGGCACAGCCGGCGGTCCGCAGCACCTGTTTCACCATCGCCCCGCCCTGGTTGACCTCGGCCACGATACAGGTCGCGCCGACCTCCTCGGCCAGCGCGGCCGCGCGCCTGGCCCAGCCGTCGGGGCTCAAGCCCGCCGCCGACCGGTCGGCCAGCACCACCGCCTCGCGCCGCCCGTCCGCCCGCCGCCTCGACCCCGCCGCCACGATCCCGCACGCATCCCCGCCCGCCGTCGTCGTCGGATCGATCGCCACCACGATCCGGTCGAAGGCGGGTGGTGAGTGGTGAGTGGTGAGTGGCGAGTGACGGGGGTCACGAGCGTCCGCAGGCATGCCTTCAAAGGTCGCCCCCGACGCGTATGCCCCACGGTCCACTAACCACTCGCCACTCACCACTAACCACTCACGCCTCGCCCCCACCATCATCGCCGCTGTGAACAGCGCCCCTTCCATCTCCACCACCTGCCCCTCCAGCTCCTGTGCCGCCCGCCGCGTCCCGCCGTACAGGGCCAGCAGATCGTCGAGGAACCGCGGCGACAGATGCTCGGCATTCTCCAGCGTCGTCGCATGGCTCGACACACAGGTCGGCTCGGCCTTGAGCGCCAGCAGGGCCCGCGTCGCCCGCGGCGTGGTCGTCACCACCAGCCGGGGTCTCGGCCCCAGTCTCAACCCCATCCGCAGCAAAGCGAGCGTCTCGCCCGCCCCCCGCGTCCCCACCGCCGGCCAGGCACAGAACTCGTCGGCCCAGGCCGCGCTGAACTGCGGCCCCCTCAGACTGTCGGGATCTTCGGCCGAGAAGGCCTGGGCCACCGCGCCACTGTCGAACAGCAACCGCCGCCGCGACGGCTCGAAACGGGGCCGGGTCGCCCGGGTCCAGCGCGGCAGGGTGCGGATCCCCGACACCCCCTCCACCATCACCTCGCGCACATCGTGCAGGGTCGGCCCGATCAGGGCCAGCCGCCCGTCGCCGCCAGACTTCAGGCCCTCCGCCGTCGCCTGATCCGCCAGCCAGCTGGCCCCCGCCAGGGTCTTGCCCGCCCCGCGCCCGCCCAGAAACAGCCAGGTCGCCCAGTCCCCCTCCGGCGGCCGCTGCGCCGTCCGCAGTTCGATGGGCGGCCCCGGCTCATCCGGCTCCGCCCCGACGCCCTTCTCCGGTCCACGAGGGTCTTCTCGGCGCCAGCGCGGTCGCAACAGGTCCCGCACCCCCTTGGTCAGGGTGATCAGGGTCATGCAGTCGCGCGACCGCCCCTCCGCCGCCGCCCATTCCAGTCGGTCCAGCGCCGAATTGTCGGTCAGGTCCGGATCGGTCCGGTCGAAGACGAACGCCATCTCGCGACAGACCAGCCGCACCGACCCGTCGGGTCGGGTCTCGATCACCGCCGGAGCCGGCCCCTTGGGCCGCCACACCGCCTCCGGCCTGTCCTTCTTGCGCTTCTTCAGCAGCCTGGCATTGCGATAGATGGAGGAGGTATGCACCCGGTATTCCGTCGCCAGGTCGCCGATGGCCTCGCCCGCCAGCCGGCGATCCAGCAGCTCATGCCAACGGTCCCAGCTCATGTCCGCCGGGCTCTGATCCAGCGGCTGTTCGCCCCGATATCGTGTCGTCTCGTCCATGCCCGCATTATCGGGCCACCCCGGACGACGCACGCTTCACGCCCCTTGATTCAACACGCCCACTGAAATCAAAGCGGTTTTCGGCGCGTCCGTTGATAACATCGTGATCGCGTTTGCCAGTTCGGGGCCGGCTCTGTACCGAGGAAAACCGGGTCAGCGAACCCCAATCTCCGGCAGGGCAAGCAGCTTGACTGTTACCAATGATCGTCTGGGCCGCATCGTCGAGGACGCCGCCAGCGAGGTCTATGTCTTCGCCGCCGACGATTACCTGTTTCGCCTCGTCAACAAGGGGGCCCGCGACAACCTCGGCTATACGATGGAGGAACTGCGCGCCCTCGCCCCCTGGGACATCAAGCCCCACATCGACCGCGACGAGTTCCTGACCATTGTCCGGCCCCTGCTGGCCGGCGAGACCGAACGCCTCGACTTCGACACCGTCCACGTCCGCAAGGATGGCACGCGATACAATGTCTCGGTCCGGCTGCAGCTGTTCCACGAGGACGGCGACAGCATCTTCTACGCCGCCATCCAGGACATCACCGACCGCAAGAAGATCGAGTCCGACCTGCGGCAGGTCACCCGCCGCCTCGACGCCATCCTCGACAACACCACCATGGCCGTCTTCCTCATGGACGAGCGCCAGCAGTGCGTGTTCATGAACAAGGCCGCCGAAACCCTGACCGGCTATACCTTCGCCGAGACGACCGGCCGCCCCCTGCACGACGTCATCCACCACACCCGCCCCGACGGCACCCCCTTCCCCCTCGAGGAGTGCGCCATCGACCGCGCCTTCCCCGAGAACGCCGGCACCCGGGGCGAGGAGGTCTTCGTCCACAGGGACGGCTCCTTCTACCCCGTCGCCTTCACCGCCAGCCCCGTGCGTGACGAGACCTCCCGGACCGTCGGCACCGTCGTGGAGGTCCGCGACATCAGCGAGGACCGTCGCAACAAGGAGGCCCGCGACCTGCTGATGCGCGAGGTCGACCACCGCGCCCGCAACGTCCTGACCATCGTCCACTCCCTGATGCGGTTGACGCGGGCCGATGATCTCGAGAGCTACCGTAACATTCTCGCCGGCCGCATCGACGCGCTCGCCCGGGCCCAGACCTCGCTCGCCAGCCGCCGCTGGGAAGGCGGCCTGCTGGAGGATGTCGTGCGCGAGGAGACCGACGCCCTTTGCCCCCACGGCCACTACGATGTCGCCGGCCCCGAGGTCTTCCTGTCGCCTGAACAGGTCCAGCCGGTCAGCATGCTGCTGCACGAACTGGCCACCAACGCCAACAAATACGGGGCCTTCAGCGAGGGCGGCGGCCATGTCTCCGTCACCTGGACGCTGGACGCCCGCCGCGTCACCCTGAACTGGCGCGAGACCGGCGGCCCCCCCGTCACCGCCCCCACCCGCCAGGGCTTCGGCTCCACCCTCAAGGACAGCCTCGCCCGCCAGATCGGCGGCACCCTCACCCGCGACTGGTCCCCCACCGGCCTGACCGTGGCGCTCGCCTTCCCGGTGTGAGGCCGCTGTCGTCCGCAGGGCGCGCTCCCGCAGGACGCGCTGCGACACGTCCGCTCCCCCGGGGATCAGCTCAGCCCCCCGCCCGTTGAACCGGACCAACGCAAGGACCACCCATGGGACAGATGATTGACGGACGCTGGCACGCCGGCGAGGCGACCGAGGCCAGCAAGGGCGGCGACTTCCGCCGCCAGGACAGCGGCTTTCGCGACTGGATCACGGCCGACGGCGGCCCCGGTCCCGACGGCCAGCCGGCGGTCCGCGCGGAGCCGGACCGGTTCCACCTCTATGTCAGCCACGCCTGCCCCTGGGCCCACCGCACCCTGATCGTCCGCGCCCTGAAACAGCTCGAGGGCCTGCTGCCGGTGTCGGTGGTCCATCCCCTGATGCGCGACGACGGCTGGACCTTCCGCACCGGCGATGACGCGACCGGCGACCGCGAGAACGGCCTCGATTTCCTGTGGCAGCTCTATGCCAAAGCCCGCCCCGGCTACTCCGGCAAGGTCACCGTCCCCGTGCTCTGGGACCGGCACGAGGGCCGGATCGTCAATAATGAGTTGTCCGAGATCATCCGTATCCTCAACCGCGCCTTCGACGACCTCGGCGCGACGGGTCCGGACCTCTGCCCCCCGGCCCTTCAGGACGAGATCGACCGGGTCAACGCCTTCATCTACGAGGCCGTCAACAACGGCGTCTACCGGGCCGGGTTCGCGACCACGCAACAGGCCTATGAGGCCGCCGTCTTGCCGCTGTTCGAGGCGCTGGACGGGCTGGAAACGCGCCTCGACGCCTCGGACTGGCTGGTCGGCGACCGGATAACCGAGGCCGACATCCGCCTGTTCACCACCCTGATCCGCTTCGACGCCGTCTATCACACCCACTTCAAGTGCAACCTGCGCCGGATCGTCGACTACCCGGCCCTGTCGCGGTTTCTCGCGCGCCTGATGGCCATCCCCGCCATCGCCGGCACCGTCCATTTCGACCCGATCAAGACCCACTACTACGCCAGCCATCTGGACCTGAACCCGTCCGGCATCGTCCCCGCCGGCCCGATCCCGCCCTGGGGCCACAGCGAGGCCTGACCGGGCGGGCCGGACGAGGCCGAAGTCGCCGAAGGGACGGGTGACATGACCGTCGCTTGTCTCGACACTCCCATAGCTTTACGAGGCAGTGGACCAGACGACTTTGCGACGGGATGTTGGGCGACATGAGCGAGAGCAGGAGTCGTGACGAGGTTGCAAATAGCTTGCTCGCCCAGGCACGGAAAAAAGAGACTGCCGGCGATACAGCGGGCGCACTGGATCTCTACGATGCATCTCTTGCGCTCCACCCCGACAACTATATTGCGTACAAGCTGCGCGGGATTTGTTTCTTCAACCTTGGCAATACATCAAAGGCAGTAGAAGACTACAATCGCGCCATTCAACTCTGCCCGGACAATGTCGACCTCCTGTACAACAGGGCCGTCTTCAACAAGGACATGGGCAAGCTCGATGACGCGCTCATCGATCTTTGCGACGCGCTGGTCGGCAACACTGATCATTTCCACGCCCTCCTGTTAAGAGGGGAGATCCTGATCGAGTTTGGTCGTCTCGAAGAGGCGCAGGTCGACTTCGAGCGAGCGAAAGCGATCAATCCCTCGTCAACCCTGGCGCAATATCGTCACGGCAAGGCGGCGCTTTACCAGAAAACCGGTGTGGATAATCGGCAGGCCATTTTCGAGTACGTCTACAGGACGCGGGCCTGGGGAGGGTCTGCCGATCCCTCTGATCCCTACTATTCCGGCTCCGGCACGCGATTGACGTCCCACTCCGGCACCTATCTTCAGGCTGTTTCCGCCTTCCTTCAGCCGCACGAACCCAGGCTGAACGCGGTCGACATCGGTTGTGGTGACTTTGTCATCGGCTCAAGGGTAAGGCCGTTCTGCGCCAACTATATCGCCTGCGATGTCGTCTCGGGTCTCATCGAGCACAACAAGGGACGGTTCGCAGACCTCGACGTCGATTTCCGCGTGCTCGATGCCGTCAACGCCCCCCTGCCGGACGGGGACATCGTCTTCATCAGGGAGGTGCTCCAGCACCTTTCGAACAGCGACATCTCCAGCATCATCTCGAAGGTCAGCCAGACCTACAAATACGCCATCATCACCGAATGCCTCCCCAGCCTCGGCGGCTTCACCCCCAATCTCGACAAGGTGACGAGCGAAAAGATCAGGAACAATGTCAACGGAAGCGGGGTGATCCTGACGGAACCCCCCTTCAACCTGGCCTGTCGCGACGCGCGTCAGCTCTGCATCTCGCCCGACGGCCGGACGTCCCTGGTCACCACCCTGTACAGCTTCCGGGACTAGCCCTGCCGCCCCGCCGCGACGGGCGGCCGTCCCTTGATCTCCCTCCCCGTCCCGGCGAGGGGGGCCGCGCAGCGGCCGGGTGGGGGCGGCCGTCCCTTACTCTCCCTCCCCGTCCCGGGGAGGGGGGCCGCGCAGCGGCCGGGTGGGGGCGGCCACCTCAAGCTCCCGAAGTATAAACTCCATCACCTCCGGAAGATGATCCCGCACGCTCGCGGCCGGGATCCGCAGCGTTTTCAGCCCGTGTCGCGCCAGGGCAGCATCCCGTTGCCGGTCCCAGTCGCCGCGCCCCTCATGGGAACCGCCATCGACCTCCACGATCAGGTTCCGCGAAAGACAGACGAAATCCAGATAGTAGCCCAGCAGAGGATGCTGCCGGCGGAAGTGAAACCCCTGCCCGCGCAGCCGGCGCAGCGAAATCCATAGCCGCGCCTCCGGCGGACTCATGGCCTTCCTCATGGCCCTGGCCTTCGCGATCCTCGCCATACTGGGCCGCCCCCACCCGGTCTCGCTTCGCTCGACCACCCTCCCCTGAAGGGGAGGGACAGGCAAGGTCCCGCCTTCATTCCCCCTCCCCCGACGGGGGCGAAGGTCGTACGCCCCTCTCCCTCCCCCGCAGGGGGAGGGTGGTCGCGCAGCGACCGGGTGGGGGCGGCAAGGCAGGCCACCCCGCAGGGGGAGGGAGACGCCGGACCGCATATTCCCTCTCCCTCCCCTTCAGGGGAGGGTGGTCGAGCGCAGCGAGGCCGGGTGGGGGCGGCCGATGAACCTCACCCCCTTGTCATCCCGGCCGAAGCGCAGCCTTGTCATCCCCGACGGAGCGAAGCGAAGATCGGGGACGGGATGGTCCTCTCACCCCGTGTCCCCTCCCGGACATCGCGCTTGCGATGATCCGGGAGACGGCCCGAGGCCCCGCCCGTCTCCCGGATCGCCGCTGCGCGTCGTCCGGGAGGTGCGTCTCAGAGGTCTACCCGTCCCGGATCATCGCTGGCGCGATGTCGGGGATGACAAGGCCCCCCGTCTCCTCCCCGTCGCGAAGCGATGGGGAGGGGGACCGCGAAGCGGTGGAGGGGTTCTGGCCCGCGCACAGTGCCTGGTTGAAGAGCCCCTCCGTCACTCCGCTACCGCGCCGCGCCCATCGCAGAGGATCGTATACGATCCTCGCGATACCCCACCGCTTCGCGACGGGGAGGAGACCCCGCTAAAGTCCGCTATGGGTGGAAAGCGGTCATAGCCGTCGGTGCCTTCTCTACAACGTAATCCACTTGTCCGATCGATCTGGCTCGGTAGAGCCTTGGCTGTTATGGCTAAGCTTATGGCACCCTTCATCGAGACTCTCCGGAAAGGCGGCCCGGCGTTCACCGTCGAAGACATAGACAGCGGCTTTCTCATCCACCTGGTCGAGGGACGCGAAAGCGGCTTCAACGAGATCGCCCGGCTCGTAATGGACAACGCCGGCCCGGACTACTCGGCATTCCCCCGCTCCGACGGTCGCGGCGGCTACGATTGCGTGCACGTCATCCTGCACGAGAGGTAGGGCAAGGTCTGCAACGGGTCTGGATCGGTCATGACCGTCCAGGCGCAAAGCAGCGCCTATCCCTGAATATGTGAACTTGAGCTTACGCTCAGCGCCGCTCGATGGTCACGCCGTCCGGCGCGGGCAGCGCGGTGAGCCGGGCCTTGGCCACTGCGTCGCCCAGACCGTAGGCGTCCAGGAAAGCCTCAGTGGCCTCGATCAGCACGGCGAAGTCCGCGTCGTCGGCGTTGGCGACGAGTTCGTGGTCCGCCCCGGAGAAGGTGATCATCGTCTTGTCGCCCACGGGGCTCAGTTCATACGGATGGCGATGATCTGAAGGATCGGTGACGAAGCCCTGCACCCGGTCTTGGTCGCCGCTCACGAGCAGCAGCGGCCCGGTCAGTCCTTGATAAGTCTCTGGCTGGACCAAGGGAGGCACGTCGCCCGCCGTAGAAAACGCGATCACGCCCTTGACCTCGGGATCGCCGAGCGGCCCCGCCACTGTCACGGCCCCGCCCGCGATCATCGACATGAGCGAGCCGAACGAATGGCCCGCCACAACGATCGGCCTGCTGGCATGGGTCTGTCGGGCGAAGCCTCGCGCAACCGCCAGATCGGTCAGCCGCGTCGTGAACGCTTGGCCGTTGTCGTACTGAGCGTGCTGCGGATGGCGCAGCGAATCGACATGCAAAGGCGCGATGACCGTGAACCCGTGAGAGGCCCAGGCGGACAGGATGCGTTGATAGGCGGCGGGCGAACCATTGAAGCCGTGGCTGTACACGACGATGCCCTTCTCCTTTGGCGCGGCCCAGACGTTCAGATCGATGGTCCGACCGTCAGGAGCGGGGAGCATGACGTGGCTAGGCTCAATCTCGGCGATCGCGGCCACTGGGGCAGCCTGAAGGGCGAAGGCTGGGACAAGGGGCGCAGCCGTCAAACTCACGCCAATGAGAAAAGCCCGTAAAAGCATTGTGTTCACTCTCTGAGGTCTTATCCACTAGGCACCGACCGCCGCCTTGATACGGGCCAAAACCGGTATCCGCCAGAACGAAAACGGCCATCGTTCATGACGGCTTATGGTCAACCTCAAGGGTTCTGTTTGTCCAGCGCATGCCGATCACCTCGTGGCTGCCGGTCGTAAGATCCGCCGTCTCTTGTGACACAGAGGAACGGCCTCGCCGCAACACCTCCACAGTCAGGGTAGGCCATGTGGGATGAAGGCGAACTGGTCTGAAGTCGCGTTTGGGTCGGGATCACCCGTCAGCGCCGGCACCGAAAACAGACATCGCCGTCGACCACAACGCTGGGTGGCCCCCCCTTACCCCCCCACCGCCTGCGCGATCCCGGCCAGCAAACTCGCAGCCGTCACCGGCTTGGCCACATGCAGATCGGCCCCCGCGGCCAGGGCCTCATACCGGTGCTGGGCCATGGTTCCGGCATGCGCCAAACTCAGACCGACGCCCTCACCAGCGCCCGGACCAGTTCCAGCAGCATTTCCGCCGGGTCCCGGTCGGCCAGCATCTCGGCGCTCGCGAACGCCCCGTTGATCACGACCGCCAGCTGCGCCCCCAGCATCTCCGGCCGGCGGGCCCCCAGCCGCAGCGCCAGCCCATCCAGACGCTGGCGTAACTCGGCCTTGTGACGCCGCGCCACCATCCGCGCCGGATGGTCGGCCTCGGCGAATTCGGCGGCGACATTGATCTGGGGACAGCCCCGGTAGCGGGGTCGGGTCAGGCGCTCGGCGATCCATCCGATCTGGGCGTCCAGTTCGTCGCCCGCGCTCTCCCGATGCCCCGCCGACACCGCGTCCCAGACCGCCCAGAACTCGGCATCCTCGCGTTCGAGGAAGGCCACGACCAGATCGTCCTTGCTGGGGAAATGGCGATACAGACTGGTCTTGGCGATCCCGGCCTCGGCCACCACCAGATCGACGCCCACCGCGCGCACGCCGTGCCCGTAGAACAGCCGGCTGGCGGTCTCGAGGATCCGCTCGCGCACATCGGTGGACGCCTTCGCGGTCGCCGGCGCGTCTTCGGTGGAACGGGTCATGATCGGTCTCCTGAACCGACCCTACCAGCGTCCCGGTTGACGCGCTACCGAACTGTCTGTATCGCCAGTCAAACAGACAGGTCTGTAGCGCCAATGGATGACCCCATGCCCCACCCCGCGATCCCGCCCCGCATCGCGGTCTATGGCGCGGCCGGTCACACCGGGCGGTTCGTCGTACGGGCCCTCCTCGACCGGGGGTTCGCGGTGCTCGCCCTGGGCCGCGACGCGGGCCGCCTCGACCAGGCCGGACTGCCGGCCGGAGTGCAGACCGGTGTGGCCGATCTGGCGGACCGGGCGGCGCTGGATCACCACCTCGCCGCGACCTTCGCCGTCGTCAATTGCGCCGGGCCCTTCCTCGACACCGCGGGCCCGCTCGCGGACGCCGCCCTTCGCGCCGGCGTCCACTATCTTGATGTGACGGCCGAACAGGACAGCGCCCGACGCCTGCATGATCGCGCGGCCGAGGCCCGGTCGGCCGGAATCGTGATGATCCCGGCGATGAGTTTCTGGGGCGGTCTCGCGGACCTTCTAGTCACCGCCACCCTCGCGGACTGGACCCACGCCGACGCGATCCGCATCGGGGCCGCGCTGGACAGCTGGGAACCGACCCCGGGCACCCGATTGACAGGCCAGCGCAACACGGTCCCCCGGCTGACGGTCTCGGACGGGCGATTGTCTCCCCTCACGGGCCCGGCCGGTCCCGAGACCTGGGCGTTCGGCGGCGGCTTCGGGACCCAGGACATGGTCGAACTGCCCTTCTCCGAAATGATCCTGATCGCGTCACACCTGACCGTGCCGACCGTCCGGCATTTCCTGAACGCCGCACCCCTGGCGGATCTGCGCAACCCCGACACGCCCCCGCCGACGCCCCGGGATTCGTCCGGGCGGTCCGCCCAGAGGTTCCGGGTCGAGGTCGAGGTGCGGCAGGGCGAGGTCGTGCGTCGCGCCGCCGTGGAGGGCCGCGACATCTACGGCGTGACCGGCCCCATCGTGGCCGAGGCCGTGACGCAGATGGTCCTCAACCCGCCCCCACCCGGCGTCCACGCCCCCGGCGCCGTGTTCGACGCCCCGGCCTTCCTGAAGGCCCTTGAGCCGCACCTGTTGTGAGGCGTAACCCCTACCCCCCCACCGCCTGCGCGATCCCCGCCAGCAAACTCGCCGCCGTCACCGGCTTGGCCACATGCAGATCGGCCCCCGCCGCCAGGGCCTCGTACCGGTGCTGGGCCATGGCGTTGGCGCTCAGCATGATGACCGGGGTGCGGTTGGCGGCGGCCTCGGCGGCGCGGATGGCGCGGGTGGCGGTCAGGCCGTCCATCACCGGCATCTGCATGTCCATCAGGATGACGTCGAAGGTCCCGCTGGCGGCGGCGGCGACCGCCAGGGCCCCGTTCTCCACCGTGGTCACCTCGGCCCCCGTGGCCCCCAGGATCAGCTGGACCACCCTCTGGTTGGTCGGATGGTCCTCGGCCAGCAGCACCCGCAGGCGCCGGCGCGGCCCCATACCCTCATCCGGGGCCGAGACCGGCAGACCGGACACCGCCCCCGTCCCTCCGCTCTCCATCCCGGCAAAGTCCTCCAGCGCCACCACCCGCTGCAGCGGCAGGGTCAGGGTGAAGGTGCTGCCCTCGCCCGGACAGGACCGGGCCTCGACCACCCCGCCCATCATCTCGGCCAGCGACCGGCAGATCGACAGGCCCAGACCCGAGCCGCCGAACCGGCGGGTGATCGACGCATCGGCCTGGCTGAAGCGCTGGAACAGGGTCGCTCCGGTGGCGGCGTCGAACCCCACCCCGGTGTCGCTGACCACCACCGTCAGCTCGCCCTCGCCCTCGGCCTCGCCGGTGACGTCCCAGTCGACCGTGATCCCGCCGCGCTCGGTGAACTTGACCGCATTGGACAGCAGGTTGCACACGATCTGGCCGATGCGGGTGCTGTCCCCCAGGAAGACGCCGCGCGCCCCGGGGCCCCGGCGCTCCTCGAAGGCCAGACCCTTTTCCGCCGCCCGGTTGTGGGCCAGATCGATGACGCCGCCCAGCGCCTGTTCCAGATCGAAGCGGCGGGCCTCGATGTCCAGCCGCCCGGACTCGACCTTGGACACATCCAGAATGTCGGACACCAGCCGCTCCAGCGTCACGCCCGAGGACTGGATCAGATCGACCATCTCGCGCTGTTCGGGGGTCAGTTCGGTGCGGCGCAGGGCGTCGACGATGCCGATCACTCCGTTCAGCGGCGTGCGGATCTCGTGGCTCATATTGGCGAGGAAGTCGCTCTTGGCCCGGCTGGCCGCCTCGGCCGCCGCCTTGGCCTCGATCAGGGCCTGTTCGGCCGCCGCCCGGTCGGTGATGTCGCGGGCCACGGCATAGATGCGGTCGCCATGCCGCTGGGCGCGCCATTCGACGCGGCGATAGGTGCCGTTCTTGTGGCGATAGCGGTTGGTGAAGGCCAGCGGGGTCGCCCCCGGGGCGCGCGTCTCGACCTCGACAATACTCCCCTGCGTCGCCGGCAGGTCGTCGGGATGGACCAGGGGGGCCAGCCGCCCGCCCTCGATCTCTTCGGGCTTCCAGCCCAGCACCGTCTCCCACGACCGGCTGACCTTCAGCACCGTGCCGTCCAGCGCCCGGATGCACAGCATGTCCAGCGACACGTCGAAGAAGGTCGCCAGATCGGCCTCGGTCAGCAGGGAACGCGAGGCGGCGGGAAACACAGACGCAAGTGCCGTCGCCGTGCCGCTCATGCTCGTCGTCCCCCGTCCGGATTGCCCTGGTCGGCGAACCCTAGGCTGTAGCGGTTAAGAGCCCCCTTCACCCGGGGTGACAATCGCGACCGGACCGAAGATTTTTTCGAACGCCGTTCTCAGGGCCGCGTCCGCCTCGGCCATCGGCGTGGTCAGGCCCAGGTCCAGCAGGCTGGTGACCCCGTGTTCGGCAATGCCGCACGGCACGATCCCGCCGAAATGATCCAGATCGGGGTCGATGTTCAGGCTGATGCCGTGGAAGCTGACCCATTTGCGGACCTTGACGCCGATCGCGGCGATCTTGTCCTCGCGGCTCCACCCGGGGCCTTTCCTTTCGACCCAGACCCCGACCCGGCCCTCGCGGGGGCCCGCCTCGATGCCGAAGGTGTCCAGCGTCGCGATCAGCCAGGCCTCCAGCCCGCGCACGAAGCCGCGGACATCCTTGCCGCGCGCATTCAGGTCCAGCATCAGATAGGCCACCCTCTGGCCGGGCCCGTGATAGGTGAACTGCCCGCCCCGGCCGGTGCGGTGCACCGGAAACCGGTCGGGCTGCAGCAGGTCGCCGTCCCTGGCCGAAACGCCGGCCGTATAGAGGGGCGGATGCTCCAGCAGCCAGACCCGCTCGGGGGCCTCGCCCGCTGCGATCGCCGCCACCCGCGCCTCCATGGCGGCGACGGCGTCGTCATAGGGGACCTGTCCCGGGCTCACGACCCATTCGACGGCCTGGGCGTCGGCGCGGAACAGGCGCGATTCGGCCGGAATGGACGGGGGATTTAACGGCTCGGCAAGCATGATGCGTCCAATGTGTCCCGGGGGCCCGGCATTGCAAGTGCGGTCGCGCGGACACCCCATGCGTCCGGAGTCGTCTTGAGCCAGGTTGATGCCGTCAATGTCGAGCTGTCCGTGGTGCTGGGCCGTTCGGTCCTGCCCATGTCCCAGCTGCTGAAAATGGGCCGCGGGGCCGTGATTCCGCTCGACGCCTGCGAAAGCGACGAGGTCTGGATCCTCGCCAACAACCACCCCGTGGCGCGCGGCGTCATCGAGATCAACGACGACCGCATCGCCATCACCGTGACCCGCCCGGCCGACGTCTACGACTTCATGGCCGGCGCCGCCTAGCAAGGCTTCCCTTTCGTTCCTACCTCCGCTATCAGCCCCCTCCGATGCGAGCGGTCGTGGCGGAATTGGTAGACGCGCAGCGTTGAGGTCGCTGTGGGGCAACCCGTGGAAGTTCGAGTCTTCTCGACCGCACCATCTGACGAAGGATGAAGAATCGGCGCTACCACGCTGATTTATCTGAAGGGAGGCCCCGCGTGAGCGACAGACCTGCCCCTTCGGACTCCAACGTCACCGAGGACCACGAGGCCCTCGACGAGGACTACGTCCTCACCGCCGCCTTCGTCGAGAAGGTGGTCGATGCCGCCGATGACGGCGACGGCCTGCGCCTCCGGTCCCTGCTGGAGGACCTCCACCCCGCCGACGTCGCCGACCTGATGGGCTTCCTGACGGCCGAGCACCGCGCCGTGGTCGTTCTCTGGCTGCCCCCCGAGCTCCTCGCCGAGACCCTGCCCGAGCTGGACGACGGCATCCGCGAGGAGGTGCTGGAGCGCGTCGCCCCCGGCACCCTGGCCGAGGCCCTGCAGGAACTGGACTCCGACGACGCCGCCGCCGTGGTCGAGGACCTCGAGGACGACCAGCGCGAAAAGGTCCTGGCCGCCATGCCGGCCCCCGACCGCGCCGCCATCGAGAACTCCCTCGGCTATGCCGAGGACAGCGCCGGCCGTCTGATGCAGCGCGAGGTCATGGCCGCCCCCCAGTTCTGGAGCGTCGGCGACACCATCGACCACGTCCGGGCCCAGGGCGAGGACCTGCCGGAACTCTTCTTCGACATCTATGTCGTCGATCCCCTGAACCGCCCGATCGGCGGCATCCCCATCAGCGGTCTCCTGCGCGCCTCACGGGCCATGAAACTGGCGGACCTCATGGAACCCGTGAACGGCATCGCCGCCGACACGGACCAGGAAGAGGTCGCCTACATCTTCGAGAAATATCACCTGATCTCCGCCCCCGTCGTGGACGCCGGCGGCCGGCTGGTTGGCCAGATTACGGTCGATGACATCGTCAATATCATCCAGGAAGAGAACCGCGAGGACATCCTGCAACTCGCCGGCGTGTCCGATGAAAGCCGCGGTGCGGGGGTCTTCGGCGTGGTCCGGTCGCGGATCCCCTGGCTGATCGTCAACCTCGGCACCGCGATCTTTGCCTCTCTGGTAATCGGACAGTTCGCCGACGAACTGGAAGCGCTCGTCTATCTGGCCATCCTCATGCCTGTCGTCGCGTCTATCGGCGGCAACTCCGGAACCCAGGCCCTGACGGTGGCGGTGCGTTCCCTGGCCTCTCGCGAACTGACATCCGCCAACGCCCCCCGAATTCTGGGCCGGGAAGTGATGGTGGGCCTCTTCAACGGGGTTTGCATCGGCACCCTTCTGGGTGGTGTGGCCTGGGTCTGGTTCCGCGAGCCCCTGCTGTCCCTGACCATTGGTCTGGCCGTGCTGATCAATCTCGTCGCGGCCTCCCTCGCCGGAACGCTGGTCCCCCTCGCCCTGGACCGGCTTGACCGGGACCCCGCCGTCGCCTCCCCCGTTTTTGTGACCTGGATCACAGATACCGTGGGTTTTCTCTCCTTCCTGGGCCTCGCCGGGATCATCCTGTTGTAAGACGGGTCGGAACGGCGCCACCCTTGCTCCTCCGTCCACAGGGCAACAGCGCCCTGTCTCGATTTGGGTCAATATTGGTGTCCGACACTGCCAGACCAGGCTTGAAGACCTCCCGCGAAGGGATCGTGCTGATCAAGAGCTTCGAGGGCTTCCGCCCCCGGGCGATCCGGCGCGAGGATGGCGGCTGGGTCATCGGCTATGGCCACACGCTGTCGGCCCGCGAAGGCGCGACGGTCTCGGAAGCCGACGCCGAGCTTCTCCTGCGCTATGATCTGCTGCCGGTCGAGAAGTCCGTCAACGAGACTGTCCCGTCTTCCCTGAACCAGCATCAGTTCGACGCCCTCGTCAGCTTCGCCCTCTCCCTGGGCCTTGAACGCTTCGCCGCCTCCGACGTCCTCGCCCGCCTGACCTCCGGTGCGCCCGAGGCGGCCGCCGAGGCGATGATGGGCTGGCCCGAGCCCCTTCTTCGTGAGTCCGCCCTGCGCCGCCGAGCCGCCGAGCGTGCCCTGTTCATTGCCGACCCGGCCGGCCCGGTTGCGCTCAGTGATCTGCTGGCAGCTCCCCTTCTCGTGCCGGTCAACGAAAGCACGTCCCAGACCGGGGCGGAGCAGCTCGAGCCGGAGGCCATGGCACCCGTTTCTCCGGGAGAGCTTGAGCGCGAGGCCCGGGAAGCCATATCCGAAGAGACCGCGACCGGGCCCGACGCACGCAGCGCTGCCGTCTCGGCCCTGCTCGGAGAGTCCATCACCACGGACGAGACCAAAGCCGACCCGGTCGCCATCATCCCGACCTTCGCCGATCCTGAGATATCGGAACCCGTCACGCCCGCAGCGACCGGTCAGGCGGATCCGGACGCTTTGCCGGATGCGGGTGCCACCGGTGAGCCGGCCGCTGAAAGCCCTGATCTGCCGCTGGAGCAAGACGAGCCCCCTTCAGCGACGGCACCGCAGGATCAGGAAGACGGTACAGCTCTGCCCCCCGCTGCGGCCCCGCGTCCTGCAGCGACGGATCCCATCGCCCTGGCGGTTGCCCGCTATGCACCGTACAGCGCCGCCATGGTGGGGCCACTCCCCTACCTCCTGCCTGCCGCCCCCCGGATCGAGCTGGCTGAACAGACGACTGCGGTCGACTCCGTCAACTACGGTGAGCCCGTAGCGCCCGAACCCGCCTTGGCTGAACCGACGGGCACCGACGCTACGGACACCAGCGCCCCCTTGAATCAGGCACCCGACCCCGAGCCAGAACCGGAACCGGAACCGGAGCCCGCAGCTGTCCCGCAACCCGAGCTCCGGACGATCTCATTCGCCTCGTCCCAGCCTGAGCAAGGCCCCTCCGACGCGGCACCGGAAACGCCTTCCGTGGGCACACTGATCCTGACGCCGCTTCAGGACGCGTTCGAGCCCGCTCCAGTCCGCCCGCTCTGGACGCCGGAGCAGCGCCCCGAGCCGGAGGTGACCGCCCAGACCGGCCTGTTCGGAGAGGACCTTGTCCTGACCCAGGGTGGCGGAGCGCTCCTCCGACATGAGGTCGAACCCACGGTCCCTGCGCGCTTCGACTGGAGCGAAACCGGGCCGTTCGTATTCATGGGCGGGGTCGGCCTGGTATCTTTCGGAGCCTCGATGGCGGCTTTCCGGCGCGCGGCCGAACAGTCCGGAGGCGGCGAGCTGACCATCATCGGCTGGGTTCTGGCGCTGATCGGCCTGGCGTGCGTCGGTGTGTCCTCCTTCAACCTTTATCGGCGCTGGGGCCTTCCCGGAGGCGATTGACCCCCTCCCCGGCCATGACGGGATCGTGCTAGGCCGCTCGGCATGAGCATCCCCAACGCACCCCAATCCATGGAATTCGGCCTCGGCGAGACTGCCGACGCGATCCGCGACACCACGGCCCGCTGGGCCGCCGACCGGCTGGCCCCCCTGGCCTCCGAGATCGACGAAACCAACACCTTCCGCCGCGACCTGTGGCCCGAGATGGGCGACCTGGGCCTGCACGGCATCACGGTCGAGGAAGAGTGGGGCGGCCTCGGCCTCGGCTATCTCGAACACGTCGTGGCCATGGAGGAAGTCTCCCGCGCCTCGGCCTCGATCGGCCTCAGCTACGGGGCCCACTCCAACCTGTGCGTCAACCAGATCCGCCGCTGGGGCAGCGATGATCAGAAGCGCCGCTACCTGCCGAAGCTGATCTCGGGCGAGCATGTCGGCTCCCTGGCCATGTCCGAAGCCGGGTCCGGCTCCGACGTCATCTCGATGCGCACCCAGGCCCGCAAGGTCGGCGACCGCTATGTGCTGAACGGGACGAAGTTCTGGATCACCAACGCCCCCTCTGCCGACACCCTTGTGGTCTATGCCAAGTCCGATCCTGACGCCGGATCGAGGGGCGTAACGGCTTTCCTGATCGAGAAAGGCATGAAGGGCTTCAGCGTCTCGAAGAAGCTCGACAAGATGGGCATGCGCGGCTCAGACACCGCAGAGCTTGTATTCGAGGACTGCGAGGTTCCCGAGGAGAACGTCATGGGTCCCGTTGGTGGCGGAGCCGGCGTCCTCATGAGCGGCCTCGACTACGAGCGGGCTGTCCTGGCCGCCGGTCCGCTGGGCATCATGCAGGCAGCACTCGATGTGGTCCTGCCCTACGTGCGCGAGCGCCAGCAGTTCGGCAAGCCGATCGGCAGCTTCCAGCTGATGCAGGGCAAGATCGCTGACATGTATGTCGCCCTGAACAGTGCCCGGACCTATGTCTATGCCGTGGCCAAGGCCTGCGACGCGGGCCTGACCACCCGCTACGATGCGGCCGGCGCGATCCTTCTGGCCTCGGAGAACGCCGTCAAGGTTTCACTGGAGGCCGTCCAGGCCCTGGGTGGTGCTGGCTACACGAAAGACTGGCCCGTCGAGCGGCTTGTACGCGACGCCAAACTCTATGACATCGGAGCCGGCACCAATGAGATCCGGCGGTTCCTGATCGGACGGGAACTGCTCGGCAACTAGGGAACCACGACCTGCGTGCGACGATTGTGTGCGTGAAGGAGTCACAGTCATGCCAGCCAGGTCTGCTGCCCAGCAAAAGGCCGCCGGAGCCGCCCTCTCTGCCAAGCGTGGAGACACTCCCCGATCCCGCCTTAAGGGGGCCTCCAGTGAGATGGTTGAGTCGATGAGTGAAAGCCAGCTCGAAGAGTTCGCGCACACCCCGCGCAAGGGCAAACCGGAACACGCATCCGGGGACTAGGAAGCGAGGTCTTCAAGCCCCCGCCGTCGAGACACGCACGACCCTGATGCGCACACCGGGACGGTGATGCATGTCTCAATGTTAAGTAGCGATACCGTTCGCGCGGAGTTACAGAGCCTTCAATCCCCTAGCGAGCCTCGTCGCCTGATGCCCGACTATGATTTTCAGAGCGACGTGCGTCCCTTCTCACGGGTGCTCGATGATATTGGAGCCAGGGAGGACCCGAAACTCTATCTCGGGGAACTGGTCAACGCCTTTGGCGAGCGCGGCTTCGGAGCGCTGATGGTGTTCTTCGGAGTGATCAATGCGATCGCCTCGCCCATCCCCGGATCGACCACCATCCTCGGCCTCCCGATGCTGCTGATATGCCTGCAGCTGGTCATTCGCGGGGACCAGCTCTGGATGCCCCGCTGGGCCCTCAAGCGCAGCCTGCCGCGAGAGAGCTATCGGGCGACAATCGCCAGGGTCCGGCGCCCACTGCACGCGGTTGAACGACTCTCGCGGCCCCGGTTGGGCTTTATGAGCAGTGAGCTGGCGGAAGTGCTGATCGGAATCATCACCACGCTCCTCACCCTCATCGTGATGTTGCCGATCTTCGGCGGAAACCTGTTTCCGTCGCTGTTCGTCGCCCTCTTCGGCTTTGGCCTGATGCAGAGGGACGGGCTCCTGATCATGGCCGCGTGGCTGGGGGTCGCCGGCTTCTGCATCTTTGTCTGGGCCGCGTGGGAGCTGATCTCACGCCTGTTCCTCGCCAGTACCGGAAGCCTTCAGGCAGCCTGGGCCTGGGTGCAGGGGCTCTTCTGACAGCAAAAAGGGCCGCCGGATGATCCGGCGGCCCTCATTGTCTGACCGCAGCACGGTCGGACCTTAGCAGCCTGAAAGGATCAGGCCCGGACCTCGCGAGAGGACCAAGCTTTGGTCACCGTACGGGTTTGGGACAATGAGATCACTTGATCACCTCCTTTCGACTGTTGAACAGGGAGGGTGAAGGTAGGGCCGCTTTGGCGGTTTCGCAAAGGTCTGATGCCGACTTCGTGATCTTCCCCGGCAGCACGCAAAACGCCGGGGGTATGCACCCCCGGCGTTCCGCCGTGTCTTACTGGAACAGCGACAGAAGGATCTGCGGCGACTGGTTGGCGATGCCCAGCGCCTGAACGCCCAGTTGCTGCTTCGTCTGCAACGACTGGAGCTTGGCGCTCTCTTTCGCCAGATCGGCATCCACCAGATTTCCCACCCCGGACTCCAGCGCATCCGTCAGTTTCCCGACAAAGGTGCGATGGGTGTCGAGCGCCTTCGCCTTCGTCCCGAGCCGCGCGAGCGCACCCGAGACGTTGTCGATGGAAGCCGTCACCAGACCCAGGGCCGTGGAGGCCAGGGTCGAAGTCCCGATGGTCGTGGTGGTCGTCACGGTAACGTTGGTCGAACCCAGGGCGAGAACCTCGGCCCCGACCGTCAGACCTCCGGTGCCCGCCGCATTTGCCAGAGCCTGGAAGCCGGTCGCACCGGTCTTCAACAGATTGATGCCATTGAAGTCGGCGTTGTTGGCTACCGAATTGATCTGGTCGCGAAGGGCCTTGAAATCCTCGTTCAGCGCGGACCTTGATGCCGTCTGCAGCGACTTGTCCGTCGCCGCCAGTGCCTTCTCCTTCAATTGCAGCAAGAGATCAGAGATGCTCTCGCCCGCTGCCAGGCTCACGTCGACCGCCGATACGCCGCGGTCGAGCGAGGATTTCACCGCCCCCAGGGCGCCGATGTCGGCCCGTTGACCCTGGGCAATTGCCCAGATGGCTCCGTTGTCCTTGGCATTGGCAACCTTTTTCCCGGTGTTGATCCGGGTCTGGGTCGCCGCCAGCTCGACGTTGGTGGCGTTGAGGTTTTGCAGCGCGATCAGTGCGCCAACGTTCGTATTGACCGAATTGGCCATGAGACAGTCCTTCCATTCTGGTCGGGGGGGACGGCCTTCTGGCCGCTGAACCGGTTCTGGTCCTGCGCGCGAATACGCAAGGACCAGGCCGGACCAATCAGATTGAAAAGACTAGGAAAATTTCAGGCCTGGCGGCCGCGGCACGGCAATTTCTCGCCGGTGAAGGCCAAATTTTCCGGGTCAGGCGGCCTGGGATGGGGCCGGCGCGAGGCCCTGCATGATCGACCGATTGATGTCGATCAGCGTCTCGAAATCCTCCTCGCCCCGCATCACGGCCGAGGAGTGCCGGCTCACGAACAGACTGATCGAGATGATCTGGGCGCGCAGCGGCAGGTTCAGCTTGTTGTCAGGATCGGAGCAGTCGGTCGCCAGGACAGACCAGAGGCGCCGGTTCCAATCGAGGGCATCTATGCGTGTCTTGACGTCGGACGGATCAACGGTGGCGGCATGCATGAGCGCACGGGTCACCTGACCGAACAGCCTGTACTCGGTTTCACGCGGGGTCTCGGTGCGGCTCGAGGCCTGAGCGTACGCCTTGAGCATCAGAGCAGGCTTTCCTCGTAGTCGACGATCTTCCGGGCGGCCATCAGCGCCTTGTAGTACTCACGCGCCAGCACGTGCTTCGACGTTGCAACGCACTCGGCCATGATCTGCGGATTGCGCGTTGCCCCCATGAACTCGGACAGACGGGTCACGAACTCGTCGTAGACCTTCGGGGCCGAGGCCTCGTCGAGGTACATCATCATGACGGGGAAATAGATGCGCTTGGCCGGAGTGGTCACCTCCGACAGCTGCATGATGTCCTTCTCGCGCAGGACTGATGCCTTGTTCTGAAGGATCAGCACACCCCGCCGGTCTCCGTTCTGCACGACGGCACCATTCAGAACGAACTTCTCGCCGGGCTTAAGGGACAGTTTCAAGGGCATGACGAGGCCTCCTCCACCCGCAAGCGTGACATAGCCGCAGGATGACTGACACAGCCTAAACAGCCGTGGTTAATCTTGTCTTCCCTCATCCGCAACCAGTGCCTGTGTGGGGTTCTCTCCGTTCCACAGCCACCGCCCGCGCCGCGCGCTGGCGGAACAGGGCGCACGGACGACGCGTTGATGGTCCGAACAGGAGGCGACCATGCCAGGTTTGGACGATCAGGATCAATCGGAAGTGTTCGACGAGGACAATACCGATGCAAGTGAGACCGGTGGTGTCACCAACGAGCTCAAGACCTTTGAGGAACAGCCCGAAGTCCTTGACCTTACGGTCCCAGAGGGCGACGCAGACGAGAACCTCCTCGAAGATACTGGTCAAGACGTCGACAATACGGCTGTGTTTGACCGGGCTCAGGACGGGCCCACGCCCGCCCCCGGCATCAGCGACGATCCCGTCGGGGGCGCAGGAGCCGATACCGGGACCGCCGCAAGTGGCGAGGTCGAACTGGTCTATGCCGGTTCTCTGGACGAGGCGCAGGAGGTACAGGCCAGCGCCGCTCAATGGGAAGCCAGGCAACTCGATGACGATGATATCGCGGATCTGGGTTACGGCCCTGAAGGAGACGAACATTGACCACCAAAGACCAGAAGACTGCTCCCGTGTCCGGCCCTGAGCGGGAGGAGGACAGCAACACGCCTTACGCGCGCCCCTCAGACCGGATGCAGCCCGACTACGACCAGTTGGACGCAAGGAAGAAGGATGGGGAAGACCGCCAGGAAGCGCTCCTTGACGAGGCGGTCGAGGAGACCTTCCCCGCCAGTGACCCGGTATCCGCCAAGCGGATCACCTGACCGGGAAACTGATCATTGTTAACCGGCCCCATCATCGGCTAGGCGTGGATCACCACAACGGAGCAGTCGATGATGGGGTCGAACGACCGGTTCGAGGGCACCTCGAACTATATCGCCACGCAGGATCTCAAGATCGCCGTCAATGCTGCGGTCGCCTTGGAACGCCCCCTTCTCATCAAGGGCGAGCCCGGAACGGGGAAAACCGTTCTGGCCTATGAGATGGCGGCGGCCCTTAAGGCCCCGCTCATAACGTGGCACATCAAATCCACCACCAAGGCCCACAACGGCCTTTATGAATACGACGCGGTCAGCCGCCTCAGGGACAGCCAGCTCGGGGACTCCCGGGTTCAGGACGTGCGCAACTACCTGAAGCCCGGCAAGCTCTGGGAGGCGTTCACCAGCCCGACCCGTCCCATTCTCCTGATTGACGAGATCGACAAGGCGGACATCGAGTTTCCCAACGACCTCCTGCAGGAGCTCGACCGCATGGAGTTCTACGTCCAGGAAACAGACGAGACCATCCGGGCGGCCGTCAGACCCATTGTCATCATCACCTCCAACAATGAAAAAGAGCTTCCGGACGCTTTCCTGCGCCGCTGCTTCTTCCACTACATCCGCTTTCCGGACGATGAGACGATGAAGGCCATCGTCGAGGTCCACTTCCCGGGCATCAAGCCCCGCCTCGTTTCGGAAGCGCTCAGGACCTTCTACGAGATACGTGACACGCCAGGCCTGAAAAAAAAGCCTTCCACCTCAGAACTGCTGGACTGGCTCAAGCTTCTGATGGTGGACGATGTCCAGCCTGAAACCCTCAGGGAGCGGTCTCCCAACAAGCTGATTCCTCCGCTGCATGGCGCCCTGCTGAAGAACGAGCAGGACATCCATCTCTTCGAGCGCCTCGCCTTCCTCAACCGCCGTGAAGGTTCCCGGCCTGGAACCTGAATGATGCGGAGCGTCGGACACCCCACGGACAGGATATCGCCGGGCCCGTTACAGCAATTTCACTGGAAAGCCTGCGGCTTTTGTTCAGGATGAGCGCCTGAAGAGGATTCTCTGGATGCGCCTGCGTCTCGTTACAATCTTTGCAGCCTCGCTCCTGACTGTCGCGTGCGACGGCGAGAACTCGGTTCACATCTCCAGTACGACCAGCGATACCCAGTCTCGCGGCGTACTGAAGGTGGTTGATACCCTGCAATGCCCCGAGACGATCGGCGTTCTGACCCGAAAGGGCTCGGCCCATGACGGCGGCAGTACCTGCCTCTACAGTGGACCGAGGGGCGCGGTCGTATCCCTGCAACTCGTTCGCCTCGAATCGCGCACACCGGCTGAAGTGCTGGATGAGGTTCGCGCCACCCTGGCCGCCGACATGCCCCATACTTCTGCCGGGCTGAAAGCGGCGGCGGGGGCCGCCGAAGCCGAGCGTGCGGCCGACACTGCAGCTGCCGCCGCTGATGGTGCCCGCGATGAGGCGGAACGGGCCAGGGCTGAGGCTGCAGCGGTCTCCGGCGACAGGGCGAGGATCGCTGCGCCGGGCCTGTCCGTCGACGCCGGGGGCGACAAGGCGACGGTCCGTCTGCCCGGCATGACCGTCGACGCCGACGGGGACAAGGCCAGTGTCCGGTTCGGCAGCTTCACCATCAATGCCGACAACGCCGGAGAGACGGTGGACATCCAGTCGGAGGACGAGGCTGTGCGCATCCAGGCCCACGATGAGGCCGCGGAAGTCCATACGCGCGCACCGGGTGACGCTATTCGAACGACCTATATCCTGACCGACAGCCGGCCGGCCGACGCGGGCTGGCGGCTGGTTGGCTACGAGGCACGCGGCCCCGTGGGGGGCCCTGTCGTGATTGCCACCGTCCATGCCAAGGACCGCGACGGCGACACTGTCTTCGAGGCTGCGAAGGATCTCGTCACACTGAACGTGGGCGAATAGCCGCCTACGCTTGATCCCGGCCGCCGGATGGGTCACCTGACCTGCCATTCGCCGTCTGGATCATGCCCGTGGCTGTCTCGCCTGCCCCTCGTTCCTCCGCCGCCTCCCGCAGTTCCACAAAGGCCCCGCGCGCCTGGCAGAGGATGCTGTCCGGACGCCGGCTGGATCTTCTTGACCCCTCCCCTTTCGACATCGAGATCGAGGACATCGCCCACGGACTGGCCCGCGTCGCCCGCTGGAATGGCCAGACGACGGGGGAACATGCCTTTTCGGTCGCCCAGCATTCCTGCATCGTGGAAGAGATCGCCGCCCACATCCGGCCGGGTCTGGAGCCGAAATGGCGTTTGGCGGCCCTGCTGCACGACGCCTCGGAATATGTGATCGGTGACATGATCTCCCCCTTCAAGGCGGCGCTGGGGGTCAGCTACAAATCCTTCGAGGCGCGCCTGGAGGATGCCATCCATGTGCGGTTCGGTTTGCCCCCCCGCACGCCGGCCCCGGTGAAGGCCCTGATCAAGTCCGCCGATAAGGCCTGCGCCTATTTCGAGGCGACCCAGTTGGCCGGCTTCTCGAAAAAGGAGTCCCTGGGCTTCTTCGGCGCACCGCCGGCCGGCTACGATCTGGTGATCGATCCCCTGCCCGCACCGTTGGCCCAGCAGCGCTATCTGGAGCGCTACAGGGTGCTGGCCGAGGCTGTGGGCATCCTCCCGGCCGCCGACGCCTGGCACACGGAATAGACCGATGTCCTGGGGCGGTGAGCAGGGCGTCCGGATCAGTCTGTCGGCGGTCGTCATGGCCCTGCGCCGCAATGTTCTGTGCGTTCTGACGACCGAAGACGCCGACCATGCACTCGCCCTGCCGTCCGGACCGTTCGACCCCGCGAACGACCGGACCTTTGAACGGGCGCTGCGGGCGTTCGTGACGGCCCAGACCGGGTTTGGCCTCGGCTTTGTGGAGCAACTCTACACGTTCGGCGATGCGGGCCGTGAAGCGCCACGCGCGACGCCGGGTCCGGATCGGCGAAGAGAGATCTCGGTCGGCTATCTGGCCCTGACAGACGAGGCCGTAGACATGGAGCCCCCGGGGGCCCGCTGGACGCCGGTGCTCGACATCTTTCCCTGGGAAGATCGCAGAAGCGGCTCACCTGCATCACTGCAGATGATCATGCCGGCCTTGAGCCAGTGGGCCCAGGATGATCCCCCGCGCGCCAGCCGCCTCGAGACCCTCCTGCCCGTCCTCCAGACCGGGCGCTGGGACGAAGCACGCGTGCTCGAGCGCTATGAACTGCTCTACGAGGCGGGCCTGGTGGCGGAAGCGGCGCGCGACCGCGATCTCACGCCGGAGCTGGCCCTGGGTGACCGGTCGATGGCGTCAGACCATCGGCGCATTCTCGCGACCGGCCTCGGCCGCCTGCGCAGCAAGCTTCGCTATCGTCCGGTTCTGTTCGAACTGGCCCCCCCGACGTTCACCCTGTCGGCCCTTCAGGCGGCGGCCGAAGCGGTTGTCGGGCTCAAGCTGCACAAACAGAATTTCCGCCGCGGCGTGGAGCGAACCGGCCTCGTCGAAGCGACAGGTCGAGTGTCAACCGGGACCGGTGGCCGCCCGGCCGAGCTGTTTCGCTATACCGGGGCCGGCCCCGGTGACGGCCAGGCGCCGGGTCTCGCCCTGCCGACCCTTCGCTGAGGCCGACAGACGCGAGGGAAAATGCATGCGAGCGCTTGCAGGTCTCACCCCGGCCCATTACAGAACCCCCTCGCTTTCGACCGAGCGCACGACGGCCCCGCGGAGAGGTGGCAGAGTGGTCGAATGTACCGCACTCGAAATGCGGCGTGCCTTTACGGGTACCGTGGGTTCGAATCCCACCCTCTCCGCCACCGGCCATCTTCAGCGTATCCACCGGGATGCGCCGACGTCCAGGAAGACTCTGGTTTTAATAACGTTTCCGTACGCCTGCGTGTGGACGGGGTTCTATTCGACTGACATAGTCCGGCTCTTGAACGTGGGTAGGATCGGGGGTCAGATTGCGACTTCAACATCGCCTGAGCGCGCTCGCCGTGACGCGCCAGAAGTTGCCCGGGATGTATGCGGACGGGGGCGGCCTCTACCTTCAGGTTAGCCGAAGCGGATCAAAATCGTGGATCTTTCGGTTCGCGATGGAAGGCCGAGAGCGGGAAATGGGGCTTGGCCCCCTCAATACCGTGAGCCTGTCCGAGGCGCGAGACCTCGCGCTCGAGGCCCGGAAGCAGAAACTTCGGGGCATCGACCCTATCGAAGCCCGCAAGGCCGAGCGCGCCTCAAGGAAGCTTGAGGACGCCAAGGCGGTCACCTTCACTCAGGCTGCCGACGCCTACATCAAGGCCAACAAGATCGCCTGGAAGAACCCGAAGCACGCTGCCCAGTGGGAGGCGACCCTGGCCACCTATGCGAAGCCGTTCTTCGGCGACTTCGCTGTGGCCAGGGTCGACACCACCCTCGTACTGAAGGCGATTGAGCCCATCTGGACGACCAAGCCCGAGACGGCCAGCCGGCTTCGGGGCCGGATTGAGACGGTTCTGGACTGGGCCACCGTGCGTGGCTTTCGGCAGGGCGAGAACCCCGCGCGCTGGCGCGGGCATCTCGACAAGCTTCTGCCTCCAAAGGCGAAGGTTCGAACGGTCGAGCATCACGCCGCCCTCCCCCATGGCGAACTTCCGGCCTTCATGGCTGAGTTGGTCCTTCAGAAGGGTATCGCCGCCCGCGCACTGGAGTTCGCCATTCTGACAGCCGCCCGCACCGGCGAGGTGATCGGGGCCACATGGGCGGAGATTGATCTGGACGCCCAGATCTGGACCATTCCGAAGGAGCGAATGAAGGCCGGTCGGGAACACCGGGTCCCGTTGAACCCACGCTGCATTGCCGTTCTGACCGAAATGGCGGCCGTGCAGACCTCCGAGTTCGTCTTCCCGGGCGGCAAGGCCGAGCGACCGCTCAGCAATATGGCGATGCTCAACGCCCTGAAGCGGATGGGCCGGGCGTCTCTGACAACGCACGGCTTCCGCAGCTCATTCAGGGACTGGGCTGCTGAAAACACCGACTATCCCGGAGAGGTGGTGGAGATGGCTCTGGCCCACACCATCGGCAACAAGGTCGAAGCGGCCTATCGCCGGGGCGATCTGTTCGAAAAGCGGAAAGGACTCATGGGCGATTGGTGGCGTTTCTCAACGACGGGACATGCCAGTGCCAGTGAAGCCAGCACGGAACTCGAAGCGCTCCCCTGATCACGTTCGGCCGTTAAATCCGGAGCGGGCAATCCTGATAGCCCTCGGCACGAGTGAGGCGATTGCAATCAAGCACTGCCAGACCGAAGGCCTTCGACAAGACATTTGGCGTGATGTCAGCAGGCTCGCACGTGGTGATGCCGGATCTCAGCTTCCCTGGGCAAAACTGCCTATTGATCAAGTGAGCGAAAAGTCACAGAGGGCACTCAAGGCCCGCGTTGCCTCACAATTGGTATCCAGTATCAGGCACAAGGCGAGAAGCAACCGCCGCATCAGCGCTTCCGACCTCGATGATGCCCTGTACGGCATGATCGTAACGATGAACAACTTGGCAACTATGGGCGAAGATCGCGGGGGATACTTCGGGCTCGTTGCCCGGGGCGATCTTGCGAAAGACAGTAGCTCACGAGGCGGGGGCCACACCCCTTCGGCCAGATGGAAGATTCCTGCGAGGGAGATTTTTGAGACGCTCCGGGCCAACGGAGAGCCGGACAAGGCACCCGGGGCTTGGGTCTCGCAGATCTGCAAGGAAGCCGAAAGGCACCAGAAGGGCTCAACCTCTTCCTGGCCCAGCTCGGAAACCCTGTCGCGGGCTGTCAGCGGCTGGCTTAAGAAGGAATCCGAGCTCCCGCCGGACTAATGCTGTCAGCAAGCACTTCCCAACAGGAGCGGCGCGGGCGTCCTCGAATGCGCCCGGATACGGTTGTGTCTCCAACCCCACGGAGAACACATGATCACCTCCTCATTCCCCAAGATGGCCCTTTCCGTCGACGAGTTTTGCGCAGCCTGCTCGATAGGTCGCAGCACCTTCTATGAGAACGTGAAGACTGGCCGCATCCGCGTGCTCAAGGCTGGCAAGCGGACCCTGATCGCCTCGACCGAGGCCCAGCGCTGGCTGGACAGCCTCGCCGCCGACTGACCGCTCGCGCGGTCCCTACCCCGATAACAACCTAGTCCGAGAGGCCCCGCCATATGGCGGAGGAACGAACATGCTTGCCCTATATCCACCCTCGCCCAGTGAAGCGGCGAACGCCAAGTTCAGATGGATCGACCAGGTCTGCACAGACCTCAAGGTCGGCCATCTTTCCTGCCGGATCGCCTCACTGATGGTCCGCTACTTCAACGCCAAAGCGGGCTGCGCCTGGCCCAGCCAGAGCAGGCTGGCGGACGCCGCCGGCGTCACGGTCCGATCCGTACAGAACGCGCTCAAAGCGCTCGCGCGTCGGGGCCACCTTTCGATCCTCAAACGCAGGGGACAGGTCAATCGCTACCAGTTCAAACTGGCGAAAGCCGGTTCGCCTCCGGCTGCCGAACAGGCGAACGGCCGTTCCAAAAGTGGCGAACCGAGCTTCGCCCGATTCCATGAGACTCCATTAAAGGGGCCCGACGCGATCGAACGCGCCGCGTATGGCCGTGGGCTTCAGGACCTGGCAGCCCGGATCGCTGCCGGTGATCCCGGTTTCTCCAGCCGGCAGATCGTCAGATGAGAACGCCAGAAGCCATGTCCCGAGGCGCAGGTCGGGTGGCCTACCTCGCCGTCCGCCCTCAGGTGGAGGAGTTGCTCGCGAGCGGCTACGACGTCGCCACCATCTATGCCCGGCTCTCAGCCGGGATGCCGGTCGGCTACAAGCAGTTCGCCAAATACGTCCAGCGGTTCAGCGACGATCACAAGGTTCGCCCCCATGGATGGGAGCCGCGTCGAAAGCCGGTCGCACGCGCCAGGCCGGCCTACGTCGCGCCACAGACACCTCCCAAGCCGCCCCGGCCGCCCCTGCCTTCAGCCGCCGAACAGGCGATCACCGAGCAGATCCCGATCACATGGTCGGACGGGGAGCTCTTCTCATGAGCCCTCCGAATACGACGCTTAAACCAGCGAGAACTTGCGCGAAGTCTGGCCATGTCTGGCCACTCAACGCGACCCAGGGCGAACTGTGGAGCGGCACCGGGCCGTTTGCCCATTGTGGCCATTCTTCGCTGTTGTTCGCTTTGGAGTACGAGGCAGGATGTGCGGTGCGGGCCTACTTTGGCTTGCGCCGCAGGACCCGACCGCGCCGTTATTCGCCAAGGGCTCAACCGGTTTTCCGGAAGCGCGGGCCCCGGCCGGGTCCTTGGGGCACAGCTCATGACCGTGGCGGTAACCTTGGCGGCAGGGGCTAACCATGGGACGCCATGCTCCGGAACCACGCTCCCGCAATAGACCGCTCAAGGTCTACGTCACCGAGACCGAGCGAACGGCTTTGACCGAGGCCGCCCGCTCGGCGGGACTGTCGGTGTCAGATTTCCTGCGTCGGGTCGGGCTGGGCGTTCAGGTTCGCTCGATTCTCGATCAGGACCATGTCCATGAGGTCATGCGGGCCCGGGCCGATCTCGGTCGCGTCGGTGGCTTGCTCAAGATGTGGCTCGCCGAGCGGCCCGGTGTCGGTGCCCCTCCCCGCTCTGTGCGCGCCCTGCTGGACCGGATCGAGGCGGCTCAGGACGAGGTTCGCCAGAAGGTGCGCGCCCTGTGATCGCCCACCGCATAGCCCGGACATCCGGCAAGGATTCCTTCGGCCGTCTGGGTTGCTACGTGCTGGATCTGAAAAGCCCGACGGATCCCAAGGCCTTCGAGAGGCTGGCAGCCTATGTGGTCGACCGCAGCGGGCACCAGAACGGCGAGCGGGTGATCGGGGCCCGCATCACAAACTGCGAGTTCGGCGATGACCTTGAGGATGCGATCCGCGAGATCGAGGATGTTCAGGCCCGGAACCATCGCAGCCGTATGGATAGGTCGTACCATCTGGTGGTGAGCTTTCCGCACGGCGAGCGTCCGAGCGCCGGGCAACTCCGGGACATTGAAGATCATCTGGTTGCCGCCATCGGCTTTGGCGAACACCAGCGCATCTCGGCCGTCCACGACGACACGGACAATCTCCACATCCATATCGCCATCAACAAGATCCACCCCGGGACTTACCGGGCGTTCGAGCCGCATTTCGACAAGAGAAAGCTGATGGCGGCCTGCCGTGAGCTGGAGCTCAGGCATGGCCTGACCCAGGACAACCACGGCCTTGGCGATGATCGCGATGGTCCCCGGCGTTCCGATCAAGCCGACAAGATGGCCGTCCACAGCGGCCGGGAGAGTCTCTGGAGCCTGGATCGAGGCGCGAGCCCGGAATCAGCTCATCGAGGCGGCCACGACGGCACCAACGTGGCTGGCCTTCCATGACCGGCTTCACGATCTGGGCCTCACTCTCAAGCCACGAGGCGCAGGTTTCGTGATCGGGGCACTGGGCAGCGATGCCCATGTGAAGGCCTCAAGCGTGCATCGCAGCCTGTCCCTGAAGATGCTGACCGATCGATTGGGCGACTATGAGCGGCCGTCGACGAGCAAGGCTCGGCCGGAACCCGGCCTGAGGTACCAGGCGGGGCCGGTACAGGGTGAGCGGGCGTCAGGTGAGCTCTACAAGCGCTTCCAGATGCAACGCGAGGCCGCCATGGCCGCTCGCGAACAGGCTCTGGCCGCTCTGAGAGAGGCCCACGGCACCTATGCCCAACAGTTGGCCGCCCACTATCGGAGCGAGCGTTGCAGGCTCATGCAGACGGCCAGCATAGCACCATCGCTGCGCAAACAGTTGCTGGATCAGCTGGCAGTCGCCCGCACCCGGACGGGGGCCGAGCGGCGAGAGCTTGCCAGGGATCAACGGGCCAAGGTCCGCCTGGCCCATCCCGTGCCGAACTGGCTGGGCTTTCTGGAGCACGAGGCCGCCCGGGGCGGAGAACAGGCCCTGGCTCTGCTTCGCGGCCGAAACCGCCAGGGTCGCAGCATCAACACGGATACCCTGACCTCAGTCGAGCGTACCGATGGCGGCCATGTCGTCTACCAGCCGTTGGTCACCAGCGTCGGGAAGACCGGCGATGTTATCTATGCGCTGCGGGACGGCGGGCGGGTGACCGATCGCGCGTGTGAGATCCGTACGGATCGTTTGACCCCGGGTGCGGCATTCCTCGCCCTGTCGCTCGCTACAGACCGCTATGGCGTTCAACCTCTCGCGGTAACGGGGTCAGAGGCATTCAAGGCCGCTTTGATCGATGTTGCCGGAGCGCGCTGGGTGAAGGTCACGTTCTCCGACCCGATTATGGAACGAGCCCGGCTCGACGCAGGCGCGGCGGCCAGCAGGACGAAGGACCGGAGCAATGACGCACCACGAAGAACCCATGAGCTCCACACCCCCAAGCCCCCGGAACGGCAAGGGCCGGAACGCTAATAGCCAGACCTCATGCGATCGCTCGGTCGCACTACATATGTAACGCGGTCGATTATAATCGCAACTCTATTAGTATAGTTTCATATACGATCGTATATTGCATATTTTATTGCGAATCTTCACCGTCTTGATAGCCTCTGATTCTTCATATTTGAGGATTTACGATGAATCAGTTTGTCATTAGTGCGATTTTATTCGAAGCGCCATCTGCCCCCTTGACCTTCGAGGCCCCCGGCGATGCAGATGCGCTTTGGTTCAGTCGCGGCTTTGTCGCTGCCCAGTGTGAGTTGCGTCCGGAGTTCGAGATCGGAAAGCGATATCGGGTCGACCGCCTCGTGGTCAAAGATGGCACGCAGGTCGTAGACGACACGACATTCGCGGCGGAGTGCGAGGTCGTCGAGCGGGATGGCCAGGTTGGAGCGATTTGGCGCGTGCCGGCTCCGCCTCCCAAAGCAAGCAAGCACTAGCGCTCTGGATGTCCGAGTTGGAGCGATGGAGTGGTTCGATTGCGAAGAGATGAAGCACTGGCCGTCCTTCGCGGCCTTGAGCAGGAATTGCGAGCCCAAGGGCTGGCCCACCTCTATATTTTCGGATCGGTTGCCAGAGATGAGGCCACGGCATCATCTGACGTGGACATGGCGTTCGATCTGATCCCCGGCGCGAAGTTTGATGCGTTCGACCATGGGCGAATTCACATGGACCTTGCCGACGCCTTGGGCTCGCCCGTCGATCTGATCGAACGGCAGATGATTTCGAGCCGCCTGGCGCAGGACATCGAAGGCGATCTGCTTCAGGTTTTCTGAGCAGAGGGGCGTCGGAACGTTGCGATCGCCTACGCCAGCGATGCCGGACCGCAGCAAGACTGACTGACAAGAAGTTCTCGCGGGGGCCGGAGGTGCCAGGTACTCGGGCGGCAGGGCTCAGTCGGCGGCTCGGTCCTTGCGGTGCCCGACGAGTTCCTCCTCGCCGCCACCGCCCAGAACCTGCGCAAAATGGCCCGGTTGATCCCCGTTCCTTCGGCCCCGGCACCCGCCTGAGCCCAAAGACCCCGCAAATCTGGTCACAGCCTGAAGGCCGTCAGTCCAACGCCGATCTGGAGGCCGACTTTTTCAATGGTATCGACCCTGAGCGGACCTGTCGAAGGGTGATCTGCCGTGAAAGCTCTTGGACGCGGGCATGGATCGCCGCCTGGGCCTCGGGCGTCTCGCGGGCCATCACTTCCTCTAGGGTGACAGGCTTTCTCATCATTTCTCGCCCTTCAGGTGGGTCGCGTATCGCTAAGGCGGCTACGTGACGACCCGACTACGTTGAACAGGTAGCAAAGTCCGGCTCCCCCCCATAGGCGACGTCGCACCGGTCCGCCTTCCGGTTCCCCCGCCGGCACTGTCGGCTGGACCGAAATGCGCCAGAATCGGACGTTCACGGACAGCCGAGTTTCGGACATTGGCCAAGAAAATGAAGGCTGTTGCCAACCCGTATGACCAGTCTGTCTTGCCAAGGGCTCCGACAGTTCCAAGCCTGTTGAATCACGATCAGGCAGTTCTTGCGATGGCTCGCTATGCCACCGCGCAGCAAACGGCCTGAACTGTCGGATCGTCGTCCTTTCGGGCAGATGAGGCCTACAGTAGCTTTACCGTCATGCCTCCCATCGCAAAGCCTCGGACAACGGTTGGCATTCTCGCATTCGACGACGTGCAGGCTCTGGACGTGTTCGGGCCGCTCGAAACCTTCGCATCCGCCCGCGTGGACGGCGAACCGGTCTACGACGCCAGAATCGTGGCCCTTGCTGACCGTAAATTTAAGACAGAATCCGGTGTCACCCTGGTGGCTGACAGCACGACTTCCGAGGCGTTCGCTTACGATACAGTTCTGGTACCCGGCGGGCGGGGCTTGCGTGATCCCGCCATTCTTCCTCTCGCAGCGGCCTGGCTTCTAAGTCAGGCCGCCACTAGTCGTCGTGTCGTTTCAGTATGCACAGGCGCCTACGGTCTCGCCGAGGCCGGGCTACTCGACGGGCGGCGGGCTACAGTCCACTGGCGTTTCGCCGCTGATCTTGCTCGCCGCTACCCTGCCGTCGATGTGAGTCCCGACGCCCTTTTCATCAAGGACGGCTCCCTCTTCACATCGGCCGGAATCACGGCGGGCATCGATCTGAGCCTGGCTCTGATCGAGGAGGATCATGGTCCAGGCGTCGCGCTGGCGTGCGCGCGTGAAATGGTGGTCTTCCTGAAGCGCCCGGGGGGACAAAATCAATACTCCGAGCCGCTGGCAATGCAGATCGAGTCCCGTGACCGCTTCGCCGATCTCGTCGCATGGATGTCGGCCAATCTACAGGCTGACCAATCCGTCGAAGCCTTGGCGGCTCGATCAGGTCTGAGCCTACGTCATTTCGGCCGCCGCTTTCGGGCGTCTTTCGGGGTATCCCCCGGCCAGTTTGTCGAAGACGTCAGGCTGGCTCAGGCCCGCACCAGGCTGGAGGCTTCAGAAGAGTCCATTTCCACGATCGCCGTTCGTGTCGGATTCTCCAGTGATGATGCCTTCGCACGGGTGTTCGAGCGACGACTGGGTGTGCGGCCATCGGAATACCGACAGCGATTCCAGACCAGCGGTTCAGTTGTTCCCGCGCCCGCCGACATCATCACACGAACGAGGAAACACTGACGATGCTGCGGAACACGCGACGAGCCATGATGGGAAGCGCGGGCCTGATCCTGGCGGGTAGCTGTCTATCCCCTGGCCTGGCTCGGGCGGGCGGATTTGGCTGGCGCGGTGAGGGCGTTTTCGTGTGTCCCCCCTGTGGTTGCGCCATGGACGGCCGGGAGTTTGAAGCACCGGGAACTTGTCCAGCCTGCGGCATGACCCTGATTCCGAAGGAGCCATTGGACGACTCCGGCGCAGCCGCCGGTCTGCAAGGTCCGACGATCCCGCTCGCGGGCATCCTGGCAGACTTCGATGCGCTCTACCTCGGACTACGGCAGGCGCACTACGATCTCTTCGCCCGCCAATCCCAGGTCGATTATGATCGCCTCTTTGAACGGACAAGACGTGGGTTCACCAGACCCATGCCGCGCGAACAGGTTCATCTGGCGTTTCAGAAATTTGTCGCCTACGGGCGCGTCGCCCATGCCTCCATGGGCCTGCCCCAGGACAGCTATCGCAGCTTTCTGAGGCGCGGGGGTAAGCGTTTTCCCCTGTCTGTCCGGGTGCTCCAGGGGCGCCTCTATGTCACCGAGAATCACAGCGGGGCGAGGTCGCTCGCTCCCGGCGCCGAGATCACTGATATCAATGGCGAGCCAGTGTCCGCGTGGCTGACCCGTCTGGCGGCCTATGTCTCCGCCGACACCGACTACTTGGCCTGGTCGCTAGTGGAGCCATTGTTTCCTTTTCTCATGTGGATCGAAGCGGGCGAGCGGGACGTCTTTGTGGTGGGCGCACGGAACGGCTCCGGCGGGATTGATCGTAAAAGTGTCGCCGCCTATGGCCCCGGCGACGCCGAGCATAGCGGCACCCGCCTGCATCCACGCGAAGGCCGCCTTCTGACTGGAGGCATCGCCTACCTACGGCCGGCGCTGTTCTTCAATGTCGACGGCCTGACGTGGGATACGTCGGATTTCAGGACGTTCATCGACGGTTCCTTCGACCGATTCCTGAAGGCTGGGGCCGATAAGCTCATCATCGACCTGCGCGACAATCCTGGCGGCGACCAAGCATTCAGCGACATCATGGTGGCCTGGATCGCGGATCGACCCTTTTCGATGTTCTCGACCTTTAATCTTCGCGTCAGTCCCCAGACGCGCAGTCGGACGGTCGAACGTATCGCCGAATACGCTGGCGACCCGACCGGCACGATTTCCACGATCTCCCGACAAATCGCGCGGGTTCTGGACCGTCAGCCGGACGGCGCGCGAGTTCCTTTCCCGGTTCCCGAAGTCGCGCCGAGGGCAGGCCGTCGTTTCACCGGCGAGGTATTTGTCCTGGTGAACCGCCTCAGCTATTCCAATGCCACGGCTACGGCGGCTGTTATCCAGGACTACGGGTTCGGAAGGATCATCGGAGAGGCCACGGCCGACCTGGCCTCGGGGTACGGGGCCAGCGAAACCTTCGTACTGACCAACACCGGACTGCCGGTGACCTATCCGAAGTCGTACTTCGTCCGGCCCAACGGAGATGATCGGGCGAGCGGGGTCGCTCCTGACTTCCCCATCGCGACTCCGCTCACGCCGTGGTCTGACGACCGAGTACTTCAGGATGCAGCGCGTATGATTGCCGTCGTCTAACGACGTCAAACCGAAATGACGGCCAACGGCAGTCCATATTCGAAAGGCTATGGTGGACGGCACTACGGGGAGGCAGCTCTTCGGCTCGCCTCGCGATTTCCGGCACCGTGGAGACACCCAGCCGAACTGCCGGGAGAGGAGACCTATCCAGTCAACCCAAGTCACGAACGGGGTTTGCCCCCCTTGAGGTCTCCCAAGCGCCATGTGTGGACGGCTCCCCGTTGGCAAGGGTGATCTGATGTTCTGCTGTGCTGGTCGGTGCGGCCATGTGTTCGACCTGTTGGTGCGGTACGCATGACCGCTGGCCATAATGCCTTCCGCGAAGCCGGGTCCCGACCAAAAGCACGCGCTCGAGGCGCTCTGGCGCAAGTGGGTTTTCCCGCCTTCCGGTATCGACCGGCTGTCGCATTACATCCTGTCCGCCCTTCCCAAGTTCGTCGGCCTCAGCGCTCAGCCTTGACCTATTCCTAAGCCGCAACCGGCTCCCTGTACCGCTCGCCTGAAGTCATGATCGCCCAGACCATCCGCGCGGTCTTGTTGGCGAGGGCGACGGCCGCGACCTTCGGCGTTCGTCTTGCGAGCAGCTGGACCAGCCACGGCCGGCGCGTGCCGTTCCGCACCGCGTAGCGCACGACCGCCAAGGCGCCGACGACGAGCATCTGTCGCAGATATCGGTCGCCCTGCTTGGTGATGCCGCCGAGCCGCTCCTTGCCGCCGCTGGAGTTCTGCTTCGGAACGAGGCCGATCCAGGCCGCGAGGTTGCGGCCAGTCTTGAAGGCTTTCGGCTCGGCGATCGTGCCGACCAGGGCGCTGGCCAGCAACGGGCCCACACCGGGGATCTCCATCAGCCGGCGGCCGACCTCCGTCGACCGGGCGTTGGTCCGGATGAGCCGATCGGTATCCAGGATCTGCTCATTCACCAGCCGCAACTGCGAGGCGAGCATGCCGAGGCAGCCTCGGGCCTCAGCGGGCACTCGGGCATCCGGCGAATCCTCCACCATCACGATCAGCGCCTGGAGGCCTTGCCGGCCGACCGCGGCGGCCATGCCGAACTCCGCCATGTGGCTGCGGATCGCGTTCGAGATCTGGATGCGCTGTCGGATCAGGATCGATCGGGTCCGGTGCAGCACCATGACGCTCTGCTGTTCTGGCGACTTCACTGGCACGAAACGCATGGTTGGCCGGGTGACCGCCTCGCAGATCGCCTCCGCGTCAGCCATGTCGTTCTTCTGCCGCTTCACATACGGCTTCACATAGCTCGGCGGCATCAGCCTCACATCGTGGCCAAGGCCGATCAGCTCGCGGGCCCAATGATGAGCTGTTCCGCAGGCCTCGATCCCGACCAGGCAGGGATCCAGCTTCTCAAAGAACTTCAGCAGCCGCGCTCGGGTGAGCTTCTGCCGAATGACGATGCCGCCCTCAGCATCGATGCCGTGCACCTGGAACACAGACTTCGCGATGTCCAAACCAATCGTGACTACCTGACCCATGGCTCTCCTCCAGCTCAAACCGGAAGCCAAAGCTGCCGGTGGGTTGGAGAGCCGTCCACAGCATCATGAGCGGACCTTGGGAGCGTGCCGGAGAGCGGACATTGAGGGTTGCCGACCAGCGAGGCCTTCCGTCCACCTGACGCAGTTCCCCTCCATCCATTGCCCGTCCGATTGCCCATTCACGTTGCGCGCGCCAACCTCCGTTCGAGTCGATGTGCCAGCCACTGCAAAGAATGGTCCGCGGTCAGCGCCAACTCTTCAGTTAGATCGTGGAGCTGAACGGCCGCATCGCGCTGTTGCTTATAGAAGCGCTCTACGTAGGCATGTTTCAGCGGCTTGCCCGTGCTGTCGATATCGGGCGCGATCGCCTGGACATAGCGGATCGGAATATTGGCGACGAGAGTGGTGCCACGGCCGACGAAGCAGCTCGGCTGGATGTGGCCTGACATCATATTGTGGGTCAGATCGTTCCGCATCGCGCGTAGCGCGAAGAAACTGCCTGGCGCGACATTAGGGAGAGCATAAGGCAGGTCGGCAGCACCAACATCCGTTGGTTCCGCTGCGGCTCCTTTCGGAAACGGCTCATAGGCTTTACCCGTCTCGTTGTACGGAAAGTAGAGCTTGCCCGGTAGATCGGCCGTGCCAAACGGCTCACGCACCAGATAGACGAAGAGCCGGTACAGGAGGTCCAGCGCGGTTGCGACTGCGCTAGTCCCGTCGGCAAATGCGCCATGCACACGCTCCGAAGTCATTGAACTGTTGACGATCTCGTGCCCCGGCCCGAGGGGCGAGTAGTACCTCCCGCCCTCATTCGCGAGCAGGATCTGCGTCTGAGCCATCATCCGGTCGGCATGGTCGAAGGCGCGCAGCAACGCCGTCCGGGTTTGCTCGATGAGAATGTGCGCGTTGCGCGCGAACAGGTGGTGGTAGCTGGCGGTCCCGGGCGCGAAGTCCGGCCTCGCCATGCGAGCAGCGAAATCCGCGGCGTCGATCTTGCCGTCGCGCACGCCGTCGATGATCTCCAGCAGTTCCTCTTCCAGCTGCAGCGTCCATACGGTGCCGGTCACGACCTTGGTGAGGCCGCGAAGCGCATCGTCAATCCTGTTTGCAGCGCCGAGCAGCGCTTCCACGAAGGATTCGGCCGAGATGATCTGCGCCACCGGTTCAGCGACCTTGAAATATAGGCGCCCGTCCTTCCCGTGCAGACGGCCGCTCAAATGCCCTTCCACCCAATCGAGGAGGTCATGCCCGGTTAGCGGTACCGGAGCATTCAGTTCGTCCACTCCGTCGGCGAGTAGCAGCGGGTTCGTGAGCCGCGCCTTTGGGCCAGTGGTGAAGTCGTACCAGCTAGCCGCATTCAACGGTTCACAGAGGTGCGCGGCGGCAATCTTCAGGTGGGTCTTGGTCGACATCAGATCTCGGCCATTAGCGGGTCAGCAAGCACGTCACTCACGCGAATAGTACGACAGGCGCTGCTCGTCAGCAGGGCGCCAACAGCGGACATCATGATGTCGCCGCAAAGCCGACGACTACGTGGGGAAAAGTCCCCGCCGTCCCTCGCCGCCCGAGAAGACCTCCAGGTGAGCCCGAGTTTCCAGTCCACCCGGGGGATCGACATTCTCCAGAACGATGAACTGGGCGTCGATCTCGAGCGAAGCGAGATGATCGAAGAAGCGGTCCTTGAGTGATGTCGCCGCCAGCGCGCGCTCGTCGTCCTCGAGCTCTCCGAACTTCGGGGTCTTCAGTGGATCGCGATAGGTCAGGAGCGGCGTGTCCAAGACCAGGAAGCCCGGGTGAGGTAGGCCCTTCTCACGGCAGAACAACAGGAGGGCGACCTTGAACGCAGCATGGGTGACGGCCCGAACGCCCTTGCCGTTGGCCACGCGAGCCTTGCCGTCAATCTTCAGATCGTAGGTCTCGTCGTCAAACGAGACGTGGTGTTCGCCGGGGAAGCCCCACTGCTCGAGCACGCCGCTGACGATCTGGGCGAACTCATGGGTGATGTTACCGGCGACGGCCAAAATAGGCCTGTCCGCCTTGGGCGTCGCCTTCGCGCCTTCGTAGCCGTCACGACGTCGCGTGAGCTCTTCGCGTTGCGCCAGAAGGGCGAGGCCGCGTTGAGCCTGGTCCCGCGCAGCCATGATCTGACCCAAGTCCGATTGCGACTGAGCGGCCTGGGGCGTCAGGTCGGCGATATCGGCCTCAAGTTTGCCGAGCCGGTCCGTCAGGCGCGGCAGTTCCTCACCGAGAAGCGATTGCTCGTCGCGGAGGGTGGCGAGAGTGCTTGCTAGATCCTCCGACTGCCGGCGGATCTTGGCGATCTCAATCAGAGCCGCATCTCTCACCAACGCAATGTCCTGATGGTCATGGGCATGGACCTGGGCGTCCGGCGGCGCTCCGCACAACGGGCATTGCCGTTCAGCGGACATGCCCAGCAGGAAGCCCGCTTCTTCCAAGGCCTCCAGTCTGGCGACGTCGGATGCGTACACTTCCTGAAGCTGCTCAAAGCGGTCGACGTGCAGGTTCACATCGTCGAGCCGGCTCGCCGCATCCGGAATGGCGCGCGCCAACGTCTGTTTCTCGGCCATGAGACCGCGGATCGAGGTCTGCAGAGCGGCGAAGCTCGCGCTCGCCGCATCAATGGATCCTTCCAGTCGTTTGAGTTGGCCCTCGAGATCTTCGGTGTCCGGATAGTCCGCCTCGATCGCGGCCTCGAGCTCGGCGATCATATCGTCGACGACCTCAAGCCGAACATGCTTGGCCGCGTTGAAGGTCTTTGGATCTTCAACGGCCACGATCGCGCTGTCGTCCAGACCCGTCAGCAAAAGCCGGAATACGCTTCGCTCCGTTGTTCGGGCGTCACGCTGCCCCCCTTCGATCGGCGATCGTTCGATCTGGATGCTCGTCTCATCGACCAGATAGATCAGGCCCAGATCGCGGAAACTCAGCGGCCGTTTCTGGCCAAACGCATTGGTGGCGACTTCTTTGCCGCGCAGCCCGACCTCGGTCAGGAGCAGCGCTGACAGATTTCCATCTGAAACGGCGTCATGCTTTGGCTGCAGGGTCCGAGCGCTCTCGCCGGCGGCGGGCGCGGTGACGTGTCCCTGATGAAGCGAGAAGGCCCCACCGCTCAGAGCACGCGACAGCGTTACGTCGCCCTCTTTCGGGAGCGTTAGCGCCAGCCACGCGGTGTCGTAGCCTTGGCGTTCGTTGATGTCCGGCAGGGCCTTTGAGCCGCCGAACATGAAGTCCAGCGCCTTCAGGGTGAAGGACTTGCCCGTGTTGGACGCCCCCCAGATCAGAGTCAGCTTGTCGCTGAACGTCAGAGCCGCTGACGCCTTGTCCGGCCCGGTGAAGGTCAAGCTGCGCAGGACTATCCGGTCAGACATGGGGGCTGGTCTCGCTGGCGACGTCGCCGCCATGGAATTCGATCCGCCAGCGCCCGATCCGCTCGGCAACTAGGTGCTCCAGCTCCAGTCGGGACCTCGAGAGCACATTGGAAGCGAGCCATTCGGCCCTCTCCCGCAAGGCGATCGAATAGGGCGAACGCATCAACTCGATCACGCCCACAGCCTCTTCGCTCGCCCGATAAAGCAAACCGGCATCGCCGTCGGGTACGAATTCCACCAGGTGAAGTCGGCGCATAGCTAACAGGCTGTCTTCCACCAGCCGACGGCGCACGAGCAGTTCTCCGCTCCGTTGCGGTACATCCGGATGGAGGCTCTCCGGTCCACCAATATCGCCGGTGTGGACGATGAGATGGTCGAACCAGGTGATCTCGGTGACATCGAACGCTCGGGGATAGCCCGCGTTCAGGACCACGATCGCCCTTACGCCGGTTTCGAGCGGGCTGTTGAACAAGGTGGGCGCGGCGGCGCTCATGACTTGTGCCACCGCAGCCTCGGCTCCGCCTCGTTGGCGAAGTGGTGGCAAATCCCCTGCTTCGCCTTCACACGGGAATGTTGAGCGAGGACGCCGCTCGGCTGAACGGCCGCCGCCTGAGACATCACTGCATCGGCCCGGCTCAGCGCATCGACGTGAGGCCCGTCGCAGGTGTCCGCCACGCCATGATAGATGTCGCTCTCGAACGCCTCGATCGCGGCGGCGTCGGTGTTGTCGCGATAGAATCGTTTGAAGGCATCGGCGTCGTAGAAGCGTTCGCGCTGCCGGGCCAGATGGGTTCCGAACTGCGGGTGGCTAGCTGCGGATTGATGATCGGCGATTGGCGCGCCGGCGCGCTCGGAGTACGCCACGAGCAGTTGGCCGATGTAAGGGAGTTCGTCCTCCTGGACGGCATCAGGCGTGGCCCCGAACGGCGCTGGCCCGGGATTGGCACCGAACCACTTGTAGAGCACCGGCTTGGCAGCGGGATCGCCGAGAAGGTCATCCAGGCCGATGCGGCCGATACGCGAGAAGTCATAGGCTTCGATGAAGGCCGTTAACTCCGGCGTCAGAGGCACGCTGGTGCCGTCGATGATGGTGTTCTCGCAATGCTCGTTCCAGCCCGCGATGAAGGCTTGTTTGAACTCGATCGGTTTGAACAGAAGGCGCTGCAGGTTACGATTCACACCCTTTGGCGCGACGAACGAGAAAGCTCGAGGCGGGGTGAATTCACCTAGGCTCGCGTAGTACAGAACCTTGCCGATCTCATGGAAGGCCGAGGCGGTCGGAAGCGTCTTGCCGTATTGCTTGCACTGGAAGTTGTCCCAGTCGCCCTCATGAAGCGCCTGATCGACGAACCCCACGACGTCACGGCCTCGATCACCGGAGCCGCTGAACACCTCGACCTTGAAGTAACCGGCCTTCTTCTCAAGCGCCCAGTCGCGAACGAACTTTTCAAGGTCCGTCGCCGTCAAAGCCAGCAGCTGTCGATCGTATGTCGCCGCCATGGCTTGGAAAACTTCCCCCCGGGCGAGTCTCTCCCGCGGAAGGACGCTACCCATACGCGAGGGTGGCAGCAATCCTTGGATTGGACAGAGCCAGCAGCCGCTATAAGTCAGATCTTCGCCTGGGCGGGCCGGCCCGGCCCCTGCCTTTAGCGGACGCTCGGAACGTCTCTGTTGAGTGGTGGGCTCAACCGGTGACCGCAACACGCTAGCTTTTCCTCGGAGATGGAGCGTGGGCGATGAAGCAGCGGCGGCGGATCTATTATTCGGCGGCTCAGCGGGCTGAAATCTGGGATCGCTGGAAGGCCGGCGAGTCGATGAGTTCGATTGGACGACGGTTCGATCGGGAGTCCTCGTCGGTGTTCTCGGTGCTTTCGCCGACGGGTGGCATCCGGCCGCCGGACCGCAAGCGGGCGGATCGGGCGCTCAGTCTGGGCGAGCGCGAAGAGATATCGCGAGGGCTCAGCACACGTTGCTCGCTGCGCTGGATCGCCCGGTCTCTGGGTCGGTCGCCGTCCACGATCAGCCGTGAGGTCCACCGCAACGGCGGGCCTGAGCGGTATCGAGCGACACGGTCTGATCAGGCGGCGTGGGATCGCGCGCGGCGCCCCAAACGCTGCAAGCTGGCTTGCCGGCCGGCTCTCGCCCGCACAGTATCGGCCAAGCTGCGGCGGAACTGGTCGCCCGAGCAGATCGCTGGCTGGCTCAAGCGCACCTGGCCCGGGGAGCCGCACAATCAGGTGTCGCACGAAACCATCTATCGTAGCCTGTTCATCCAGACCCGAGGGGTGCTGAAGAAGGAACTGCTGGATCACCTCAGAGCCCGGCGGACCATCCGGCGTTCCCGGCATGCGAGCCTGAAGCGTCAAGGCCTCGGCCAGATCAGGGACGCCGTCTCCATCAGCGAGAGACCCGCCTGCGTCGAGGACCGCGCCGTCCCCGGTCACTGGGAAGGCGACCTGATCGGCGGCTCCCGCAACAGCTACGTCGCCACCCTGGTCGAGCGGCATTCGCGCTACGTCATGCTGGTCAAGGTCGCCAACAAGGACACCGAAAGCGTCGTGTCCGCCCTGATCAAACAGTCGAAGAAACTCCCCGGCGAACTCTACCAGTCCCTGACCTGGGACCGGGGACCGGAGCTCTCTGGCCACAAGCGGCTGGCGATGGCTTCCGACGTCGAGGTCTACTTCTGCGATCCCCGGTCACCGTGGCAGCGCGGCTCAAACGAGAACACCAACCGGCTGCTGCGCCAGTACCTGCCGCACGGGACCGACCTCTCCCTGCACAGCCAGGCCCAGCTCAGCACCATCGCCCGACAACTCAATGAGCGGCCCAGAAAGACCTTGCTCTATCGAACGCCAGCGGAGACCTTCGCTGAGTGTGTTGCAGCGATCAGTTGAGCCCACCGTCAGACTCGGACGTTCACGCTTTGCCCGACTGGCGCTGACGTGACCCCCTGAAACTCCTCCAGGAATAGCCAGAGTCCGGCCCTCGAAAGGACGAACGGAATGAAGCGATCACGGTTCACGGAAGAGCAGATCATCGGGATTCTGCGCGAGCAGGAGGCCGCAGTGCAGGTGGCGGACCTGTGCAGGAAGCACGGTTTGAGTTCGCCGACCTTCTACAAGTGGAAGGCCAGGTATGGCGGCATGGACGTGTCGGAGGCCCGGCGTCTGAAGGCGCTGGAAGACGAGAAGCGGATGCTGTCGGATACGACGCTGGACAACGTAGCGCTGAAGGATCTGCTGGGAAAAATCGTGACGCCCGGCGCGCATCGAGAGGCTGTGGCGCATCTGCGGTCGGTCCACGCGATGAGCGAGCGGCGGGCGTGCCGGGTGCTGGGCGCGGATTGGACCAGCGTGCGCTATCGGGCGACGCGCCCTGACGACAGCACCCTGCGGGATCGACTGAAGGCCCTTGCCCAGGAGCGGCGTCGGTTCGGCTATCGCCGACTGAACGTGATGCTCCGGCGCGAGGGTCATGCGGTCAACAGGAAGAGGGCTCAGCGGCTCTATCGGGAGGAGAAGCTGGCGGTGCGCCGGCGCGGTGGGCGCAAGCGGGCCATGGGCACACGACGGCCACTGGACGAGCCGCTGGTCGCCAACCAGCGCTGGTCGCTGGACTTCGTCTCCGACCAGATGACCGACGGCCGGCGCTTCCGCATCCTGACGGTGATCGACAACTGCACCCGCGAGTGTCTGGCGCTGGTGGCCGACACTTCGTTGTCGGGCGCCCGGGTCGCGCGCGAACTGGACGCCGTCATCGTGCGTCGGGGTCGCCCGGACACCATCGTCAGCGACAACGGCACCGAACTGACCTCGAATGCCATCCTGGCCTGGGCCGACGAGACCGGGGTGGGCTGGCACTACATCGCGCCGGGCAAGCTCCAGCAGAACGGCTTCAACGAAAGCTTCAACGGCCGTCTGCGCGACGAGCTGTTGAACGAGACGCTGTTCCGGTCCCTCCCGCATGCCCGGCTCGTGCTCGAAACCTAGCGGCGCGACTACAACGACAGCCGAGCCCACTCGAAGCTCGGATGGCTCACGCCCGGGGCTTACGCCGGAGCGCTCACCGGACAAATCGGCCGGCCTGCTGCGCGGGCTGATGGCTGCGCAGACCGGCCTCTTGCCACTCCAGCCAATCACGGCTCATATCAACCAAGGACTCTCGTTATCGCTGGATGAGAAACGGGGGTCACGTCAGATGTCGCTGCCTTTCGACAAGATCGATAGCAGCGGACAGTCACACGCGGCTTTGCATCAGAGCTCCGATATCCAAGTGTCGGGACAACCTTGATCACCCGCGACGCGCCAGCAACCGTCCTACGGAAGTTGAGCGCGCCAAGGACTCCATTCCGGGTCGATGAACCGGGGAGCTGAGAGATCGGCTCAGCATCGGGCGACAGATGTTGGACCTTGGCAGACCGATCAAGAGACCAGAGCGACGGGGGTAGACATCCGGCGGTCGATCTCGGCGATTGTGGCCACAAATGCCTGGGCCATCCTTTGTCGAAGGGTCTCAAGCTCCCCGGCCTCTACCCGACGCCCCGTTCTCAGACGCGTTTCCATCGCCTCGGCCAGGGCCGCGAGACCTGTGGCTCCAACCATGCGGCTCCCGCTCTTGATGGTGTGCGCAGGAAGCACACCGTCCGCGATATTCCCCATCGAAAGCGCCCTTTGCAGGTCATCGAGATACCCGCTTGTGTCGGACCGGTAGATGTCCAGAAGGGTGTCGAAGGCCCTGACGGTCCTGCGCGTTTCCTCGAACATCTCTGCTTCGAACAGGGGAATGGGTTTGCGGGTCGCGGCGGGTGCAGGGCCGGTGTGACCGGAAGCGTCGGCGACGACGGAGATTTCATCGGTTGGCGCTGGCTCCGGGGTCAGCGGGACCGGCGACGTGCTCGGCGACGCCTTGGGGGTCGCGGCCTGGACCGGTGATACGCCGGGCGCGCGGGCGTCCGCACTGACTCCAGCCGCCGGTGCGACCGAGAGCTGCCCCTGCGTCTGGAGTTGGAGAAGGACGGCGAGCAGATCGCGTTTTCGGATTGGCTTGGCGACGAACTCGTCCATACCCGCCTCAAGGCAGGTCTCCCGGTCACCCTTCATGGCATTGGCCGTCAACGCGATGATCGGCGCGGGTTTCAGTTGCCCCGCGGCCATCATGACCTTGAGTTGTCGTGTTGCCTCATAGCCATCCATGACCGGCATCCGGCAGTCCATCAGGATCACGTCGAAGGCTCCGGCCTGGGCGGCCGCTATGGCCTTGCGTCCATCTCTTGCCGTGGTGACGCCGAAGCCAAGATCCTGCAGCAGCTCCTGCGCCACGATCAGGTTAACATCATTGTCATCCACAAGAAGCAGCTGTTGACCTGCGAACGTTGGATCGGCCGTGATCCGGCTGACAGGCGTGGCTGCCGGTGATGGCGTGCCCGAACTGTTCGCGCCGAGTTCCAGGGCTGCGTCGCCGAGAGCAGCGGGAAGGAAGGGTTTCACCAGAATCCTGTCGAACGACGGGTAGCTGCGGTGCGCCTGCCGGTCCGCCAGCAGGATGGACCACGCCGGTCTCCGGGCCGTCAGGGCGGCTCGCACGGACAGCCAGCCCTCCCGTGCCTCGTGAACATCATTGGCTTCGTCGATGACGATACCGGCCAGAGGGGGTGCCGTCCCGTTCTGCAGGGCCTCGGCAAGGGCATCGAACGAGGCGAAGTTCATCACCCCGAAGCCGGACCTCTCCAGCGCCGAGCCGGCAATCCGCCTCACTGTGTCCGACGCACCGACCACCCCGATCGTCGCATGTGGCTCGCTGACCGGCACAGGGGGTTCGCAGCGGGAGATTCTGACCGTGGCGGTGAATGTCGAACCCTTGCCTGGTTCGCTCTCACAGGTGACCGTTCCGCCCATCATGCCGCAGAGTTCCTGGCAGATGGACAGGCCGAGCCCGGTTCCACCGTGGGTTCGGGTGATGGAGTCATTGGCCTGGACGAACCGCTCAAACAGGCGCTTCTGGTCCTCCGGACCGATGCCCAACCCGGTGTCCATGACCGCGATATGCAGCGTCGAACAGTCCCCCGCGCCTGGCTCACAGCGTGCGACAATCGTCACCTCGCCGTTTTCGGTGAACTTGATCGCGTTTGAGACGAGATTGCCGACCACCTGACGCAGCCGTGTCGGATCCACCATCGCAAAGGCCGGGACGGACGCATCAACATCCAGCATCAGCGAGTTCCCGCTCTGGACCGCCTGCCCGTTATAGAAGGTGCCGATCTCCTGAAGCAGATGGGGAAGATCCGTCCGCACGGGATCGATCGCCATCATGCCTCCTTCGAGCTTGGAGACATCGAGGATGTCATTGAGGATGGCCAGCAGCGATGATCCGGACGCAGCGATCTGACCGGTATAGAGGGCCTGCTGCTCGTTCAGGCTTGTTCTCGAGAGCAGCTCGGCCATCCCTAAAACGCCGTTCAGCGGCGTCCTGATCTCGTGACTCATATTGGCCAGGAATGTCGACTTCGCCTTGTTCGCCTGTTCTGCGCGCGTGACGGCGTCGCGAAGACGCGCCCCCTGCTCCGCCCGCCGCTTCTGCGCGCGGAGGACCACCAGGGCGAGGATGACAAACACTGCAAGAAGCCCCGCGGTGACCGCCGCGAGGGGCGCGAGTTGCTGTGAAGTCTGCCTGAAGGTGAACACCGGCGCATAGCTGCGCGTGAAGGACACGGGGATCTGCCGGCGGCTTTCCGGCAACAGCCGGTCCGTCCAGGAGGGAGCGACGTCGCCCGTCCAGTCGAGCGAGCGTCCGTTCACACTAGAGGTGATCGACACCAGCGCGGCGTTGTGCCCGGCGGCGGCGAGTTCATTCCCGAGGCGCGACAGCGACAGGCGTCCAAAATAGACCCTGACCGGCTGACCCGCCACAGCATTGGCGCCGGTCTGGGCAAAGATGAGGTCCTCGCTTTCGGCCATGGGGAAGAGGTCCGGATAGCTCGCGGCCGAAAAAACCCCAACCGTGCCGGGGTTCTCAACCAGGTGCCGCGCAATCTGGTCGCGACTCGCGGGGGCCACGCCGATCGCGCCCTCCCCCACAACGAAAGATCGGCTGGCCGGGGCCCCGGTTTCGAAATAGCCAAGGTCCGAGACCAGGGGGCTGGACCGGCTGGCCACCTTCAGCTTCCCGGCGACCTTGTCTGCTGCCCCAGCCTCGCTGAACGCGACAAGATCCTTGACGCGAACAAAGAGGACGCTCGACGCGGCCTCGCCCTGGGCGGCGAGGACATTCGCCTCGAGGTCGAACGCATCGCGGCTGGTGGAGAGAGTCCGCCACCAGAGCCAGCTGACCAGGACGATGATCAGCACAAAGGCCACAGCGAACGCGAGGTCGACGGCCCCTCTGCGGAACAACGGAAGGAGGCGGTCTGTCTTCACTACCAGGTTTCCAGTTTCTTATTTCGCATCAAACCCGCCACGGTATTGCCGGCAGCGTTGTATGCGAGGCTGTCGAAGAGAACGGCGGCGCGGGCGACGCCCCGGCCCCCCCGGCTTCTCGCCGTGGACGGGTCGGAGCTGACCTGCTGTCGCCAGGCAAAGCCGGGCCCGGGATCCTTGATGAGATAGTGGATGCCTTCCGCCTTGCGGGTGCCGCTGGCTTCCACAACCCCAGTGACTCCGGGGGCGCGGCGTTGCAGTTCGGCCTGGAATCCCCCGCTGGCCACAAGTTGCTCCTTGGCGGCCCTGCCGATCTGGTAGAGCCCGTGTTCGACCGCGTTTGCGATCAAGGCACTCAAGCCCTGGAAGGCGCGCTCCGGGTCCGGGGCCATGCTGGCCAGAAGGCTTGCGACCCCCTCGACCTCATCGGGCCGCTCTAGAGTGAACCGCGCCAGTTGAAGGTTGGTAAATGCCGTCTGATGGACCCGAAGGGTCTGGCGCACCCTCTTCTGACCGTCGTGTTCCTGGATCGCGGCTTTGATCACCCGGTCAAGCAGGGCCTCATCGACAGGCTTGGGGAGGTAGTAGAAGGCTCCGGCAGCGAGCCCGTCGGCCTGATCGGCAGGCGCTGACTGGCCGGTCAGAAGAATGACAGGCAACAGCCTCGTAGCGGCTTCCCGCTTCAGTCGACGCGTGAGCCCCAGTCCGTCCATCAGCGGCATCATCCGGTCGGCGAGCACCACATCGATCGCATCAGGCTGCTGACGGATCAGCGCATAGGCTTCCGCTCCGTTCTGGGCAGTCACGACCATATGACCGAGCCGCTCGAGCACAGCGGTCATCATCATCAGAACGAGCCGGTCGTCATCCACGAGCAGGACGCGTTTGGTACTCAGGGATTCATTGACGGGAGCGTCCATCGCTAGCGCTCCGAAAAACTTGAATCGAGACCTCGACGCACCGGGCTCAGGAGATAGTCCAGTACGGTCTTGCGTCCGGTGATCAGGTCGACCCGCAGCTCCATGCCCGGAAGAAGGCGGGCACCGGGTTGACGCGGCAGGCTGTTCGAAGCCAGCGCCACACGCGCACGATAGAAGCGTTGACCCTGATCATTCACGAAGGACGACGGCGAGATGAACTCGAGCCGTCCCCTTGCCCAGCCGTAACGGGTGAAGTCGAAGGCAGTCACTTTAACCCGCGCCTCCTGCCCGACCTTGAGATAACTGACCTGATCGGCAGGAATCTCGACCTCGGCAAAGAGCGAGGAGGTCATCGGCACGATCGTGGCGAGCCGGCCACCAGGCTGAACAACCTCTCCGATAGAGTTCTGGGGTTACGTCCTTGACGATCCCGTCGACCGGACTACGGAGAACGAGGTTCGCATTACGCTCGACGGCCTTGTCCAGCTCGCCTTCTGCCTCGGCCAGGCCTTCCCGCAGCACCCGGATCTGTTCTCCGATCTCAAGATCGGACCTCGCCACAAACGCACCGATAGCCCGACGACTCTCCGTGAGCCGAGCCCGGGAGCCGCCAAGCTGACGCGCCAGAACCTGGACGCGTCCCTCGGCCGCGACGCGCGCCCTCTCCCTGTCGGCCAGGGTCACGCCAGCGACCAGGCCCTGGCCGGCCAGCCGTCTGTACCGCTCATACTCCTGGGTCATGAGCTCGAGGTCGCGCCGTGCCGTGGCCAGCTCGGCCTCGATCGATGCGGTCGAACTCGGCGACCTGGTCCGACTGCGCGGCCAGCTGGGACCGCTCAAGCGCGAGAGCCTCCCCGCGGACAACGGCATTGGTCGCGCTCATGGCTGCAGAGCCCGTCGCACCAGGCCCGCTCACGGGTCGATCCCCGGCGCGCAGGGTCTCGAGAGCCTCGATCTGGGCCCGGATATCATCCACCCGGCCGCGCGCGACCTCAAGATCCTGCGGGGTGGAGCCGTCGGCAAGCGTGACGATCACCTGACCGGCTTTGACGATCTCCCCATCCCGGACCAGAATGTTGGCCACCCGGCCGCCTTCCAGATGCTCAAGCGACCGCTCCCGCAGGGTCGGCACCAGTACGCCGGTACCGCGGGACACTTCGCTGACCTGGGCAACAGCGCTCCAGATGACCGAAAGCACGACAGCGAGTGCGCCGAGGAGCGTGGCCCGCCGAACCAGCCTCTGCGGATAGGTTTCCGTCACATTGAGCGGGCGGACGAGGCTTCTCGTCGCCTCGCTGTTTACTCGCAGGGCCGGAACACTCCGGATTGCCGTCTTCATCATGTGACGCTTTCGAACAGCTGAGCGGGCGTACTGACACGCGGAACCTGCCCGTATCGAAGGGCAACGACCCGATCTGCCAGACTGAGAAAATCCGACCGGTGCGAGACAAACAGCACGGTGCGTTTCCCCTTGGCGGCCTTCAGGATCCGCTTGAGATCATCGCCGAGGCCGCCATTGAGCAGCGCATTGGGCATTTCGTCGATGAGCCAGAGACGGCTGTCGATCAGCAGCGCCTGGGCAAGGGCGAACCGGAAGCGAAACTCTGTCGAAAGGGCACTGACCGGCGGGGTCGGCTCATCGATCAGATCTGCCGCCCACCCGATGCCGGTCAGCGCCAGGGCCTTGCCCAACTGCTCCTCGCTGGCGAGGGGATTGGCGAATGCGAGGTTCGATCGCAATGACCCCGGCAGGAACGTCGGTTCCTGCGGGATATAGGCGATCCGGCGGCGGAGTTCGGGAGCTGACAATTGTCGCACGTCGACACCCTCGATATGCAGCGCGCCCATCTGCGGCACGATCATCCCGTGGGCGAATTTCAGGACCGTCGTCTTCCCGGACCCGTTGGCACCGGCGATACCGATCACCTCTCCGGCACGAACGGACAGATCGAGACCCACGAACACCGGCCGGGTGTCGGACGTGCGGAAGCTTGCGTTCAGGAACGCGAGATTGCCCCTTACCTCCGGCAGCCGGCGCTCGCTTGCGTCGTCCTCCTCAGTCGGGGTCTGCATGAAGGCATCGATCTGGGCGATGCTCTTTCTCACCTGTTCCATCCGCGGAACCGCAAGACAGAGTCCGTGAAACGGCGCGAGGGACACCATGGTGGCGAGCAGCAGGCCGAGCAGATAGGTGGGGTCCAGTCTCCCGGCCCAGATTTCGTGCACTGACATCACGAAAATCAACATCAGACCACCATTCAGCAGAAGGGCGGCAATTGACTCGCTGGCGGCGCCGAGCAGCCTCAGCCGGGTTTGTGCGCTCTGATCCGCTGCGATCTTCCGGATCTGGAGTTCCGCCCATCGGTCCTGCAGTCCGCACTCCCGGATCAGGGACCGTTTTTCGAAGGTCTCGATCATCATGCGTTGTGTCTCGGTCGCCTGATCAGCGACGATGCTGGTCTGCACACGAACGCGACCCCAGATGCTCCAGAACAGGACGCAATGGGCAGCCACCACAAGCGCCAGCGCGCCTGCGATCGCCGGTGAGACCACAGCCAGGAAGATGATCACGGCGATCGCGATCGGCAGGTCGAGCAGCATCACCACGACCGGTCCGGAGAGAAAATCACGAACACCCTCGAAGGATCTCAGCCTGGCGGCCTGATTGCGGGCGTTGGCGCGTTCGAGGATCTGGGGTGGCAGGGCCAGCAGACGCGCGAAGGTCGCGGTGCTGACAAGATAGTCCAGTCGGTTGGCCACCCAGGCGAGCGTTCGTGCGCGAAGGGCGAACAGCTGCCGCTTCAAAAGAATGACGGCGATGCACGCGAGCATGAAGAACGGGACCGGCGTCGTGTCGGCAAGCGCGAAGACCTGCGCATAAAAGGTCGATACCAGGAGTGGCAAGGCCAGGGCTGTAACCACCACCAGCAGGCTGGTCAGGGCCAGCAGGGTTGGCAGCCCCTTCAGATGCGCAAGGAGCGCCTGCATCCAGCCAAAGCCGGTATGCTGTCGCTGTTCTGCCGCCGTCGTGTGTCGGTAGCGTTCCGACCGAAAGGCCCAGCAAGCCCAGGCTTTTGGTGCGCGCCGGTCCGTATAGGGCCGCGTCACGCCGTCCGGATCATGCCGCCACAGCCCGCCGGCATAGTCACGGGTCACCACCTGGGGGGCTTCCGCGCGCGGGCCGGTCAGGAGCCACGGACCGGTCGCCTCACCCGGGACACTCACCCGATGCGCTTCAAATCCAAGATTCGCGACGGTCGCGAGCAGGGCCTCTCCCATCGGCATATCGGCGTCTGCAGGAAGGGCCCCAAGAAGATCCTTCAGCGGCGCATCCTGGCCGGAGCTCTCGCAAAGTACGCTCAGGAGATGGGCAAAACCGCCCGCTTCTGCCGCGCGGGGCGCGTGGGCACGGATCGCTCCCGCCAGGGCCGTCGCCTCACCGGACAAGGCACTGATCGAAACAGCGGTCATATCTTCAACGTCGAATAGGCGCGGGTGGTGGCGACGAAGTCGTCGCGCAACGTCAGCCCCTGCTCGTCGAGCCCGTAGGTGGCATCGGCCAGGGCCGCCAGATTTGCATCGTCTGTCGCCAGAACAATTGTTGCACCGTGGCGAATGCGGGCGAAGAACTTCACCAGACGGGCATAGGCCTCTCGGTCGAGACCCCTGTCTGCATTGTCGAACAGGATGACGCGCGGCCGCAGGACCAGCGCGCGCAACAGCGCGATTTGCTGTTGCGCGCCAGGGGCAATCACCTCCTCACCCGGACCTCCGACGACAGTCTCTACACCCCGCGGCAACTCGTTGAAGCGCGACTCCATATCCAGCAGCCGCGCGACCGCCATGGCCTGTGCAAGCGACACCTCGCCAAACCGGGTGATGTTGTCCCTGATGGTGCCGTCGAACAGTCGGGCATCGGGCGACAGGTATGAGACCAGACGGTTCCGGTCCGACGGGCAGAGCTCGGCAATGTTGTGACCGTCGATGGTCACGAGGCCGCTCTTCGGCTGAAGGATGCCGGCCATTGTACGCAGCAGACTGGTTGCCAGCCGCTCGTTTCCCGGCGCGATGGCGATCGTGTGTCCTGCTTCGGTCGACAGGCTGATCGGTCTGGCCACCGGCTCCGCCATGAGCCCGCTGTCGATCGAGACGCCGTCCAGAACAAGATCGCCTCGTGCACCGGTCAGAACGACGGGTTCGCAAACCGGGTCGACCTCTCCGTCAGAGAATTCGGCCATGGTCTCCTCCGCCTTCCGGAGATCGCGGGCCTGGACGAATATGAAAACCGCCCGTTGCGTCGGTTCCACCAACCGTCCCGCCAGCAGGATGATGGCTGACGCGGCCCCGAGGGTCATGCCCTCGGTCACGAGGATGGCGCAGACGACCAGCAGGGAGGCAGTCAAAACCTGATTGGCAAGCTGGGCCTGATTCATGATGCGACCGATCAGGTCGGCCGTTGCGGTATTGGCCCGGGCGACTTCGGCCTGCAGGCGTTCATAGCCGCGAGCCATTCCGCGCTCGACGCCCAGGCCCTTCACAGAGCGAACCGAACTGAACACCGAAAACAGAAACTCGTACCGGCGCTCGGTGGTGCGAAAGTTCGCCTCGGAACAATCCGGCAGGCGGCGGGCATCAACATAGGTAAAGATGGCACTTGCAATGACGATTAACGTTACCGCAACCCCGCAAATCCAGGAGATATAGTAGATTAGGCCGACGATCAGCGGCGCAAACAACAGTTCCGCCTTGGCGACCATAAGTTGACCGTTGACGCGGTCCTTTGTCTTGGTGAGGCTGGTGGCCAGTTCAAGACTGGCTGCGGCGGGTGACGCCGAATGAAACGCCTGCCTTCGCACCACGCGGTCACAGAGCCAGTGAAAGCGCCGCGTCATGAAGTGGCGATCGACTGTGCTCATGATGTGGGCGCGACCGAACCTCAATCCGGCTTCTGCAAGGGCGCAGGTCAGGACAAGGACGATGAGGACCTGGAGTGTGCCCGTCTGGGGCTCACGGATCACCCGGCTGAAAATTTGCTGTGCCGCCACAGGCAGTGCGAGACCAAGGATGTTGATCGCCACCGTGGCGGCCAGAAGGGTCAGGGCCGCACTGACCCCCAGACCGTCCTGTCTGTCTGCTGAACCGATCACCACTGGCTTCCTAGAACAGACGCGAACCGAACGTCCGGAGTGCCGACGTCGCTGAAGACAGCGTGGCGGTGATGGGGGCACTGACGGTCTCGACCAAGGCTGGTCCAACCACGGCTGCGGTCGGCTCGACGCTGGACGACAGGTCGATCATATTGGCGACAGCGGACCCGGCGAGCACCGCCGTCGAGGCGACTTCCGCTGAGGTCACCGCATCGAAAAAGTCCTGACCGGTGCCGACCTCGGCTCCGTCATTGTCCGAGGCGAGCAGCTGGGAGAGTGTCAGGTCGCTCTCTGGCAAGGCTCCGAGAGCCTCGAACAGATCCGGATCTGATTCCTCGTCCGAGGACTCCGTCGCGCTCGCAATCAGACCCAGCAGATCGCCACCGGTGGTGCCCTCCTGCGCGGATGATCCGGTTGGGGCCACCGAAACCAGACCAATGATGTCCGCATCGAGATCCAGATCGACGTCGGTGCCCAGCACGGTCTCGACCGGATCCAGCGACACCTCCAGGCCCGCATCCGCGAGCCCGAGACCGGCGTCCACCGTCAGGTCCGTGTCAGACCCCGCCGGGGCCGGCGTCGTACCGGGCGTGACCGCCGCCACGGTCCCGGACACCAGGCCGCTCACCGCGCCGGCTCCGGCCGCAACCGTCTCGACCACGGGGGCGAGGTCCAGATCCACATCCAGATCGACATCGGTGCCCAGCACGGTCTCGACCGGATCCAGCGACACCTCCAGGCCCGCATCCGCGAGCCCGAGACCGGCGTCCACCGTCAGGTCCGTGTCAGACCCCGCCGGGGCCGGCGTCGTACCGGGCGTGACCGCCGCCACGGTCCCGGACACCAGGCCGCTCACCGCGCCGGCTCCGGCCGCAACCGTCTCGACCACGGGGGCGAGGTCCAGATCCACATCCAGATCGACATCGGTGCCCAGCACGGTCTCGACCGGATCCAGCGACACCTCCAGGCCCGCATCCGCGAGCCCGAGACCGGCGTCCACCGTCAGGTCTGTATCAGACCCCGCCGGGGCCGGCGTCGTACCGGGCGTGACCGCCGCCACGGTCCCGGACACCAGGCCGCTCACCGCGCCGGCTCCGGCCGCAACCGTCTCGACCACGGGGGCGAGGTCCAGATCCACATCCAGATCGACATCGGTGCCCAGCACGGTCTCGACCGGATCCAGCGACACCTCCAGGCCCGCATCCGCGAGCCCGAGACCGGCGTCCACCGTCAGGTCCGTGTCAGACCCCGCCGGGGCCGGCGTCGTACCGGGCGTGACCGCCGCCACGGTCCCGGACACCAGGCCGCTCACCGCGCCGGCTCCGGCCGCAACCGTCTCGACCACGGGGGCGAGGTCCAGATCCACATCCAGATCGACATCGGTGCCCAGCACGGTCTCGACCGGATCCAGCGACACCTCCAGGCCCGCATCCGCGAGCCCGAGACCGGCGTCCACCGTCAGGTCTGTATCAGACCCCGCCGGGGCCGGCGTCGTACCGGGCGTGACCGCCGCCACGGTCCCGGACACCAGGCCGCTCACCGCGCCGGCTCCGGCCGCAACCGTCTCGACCACGGGGGCGAGGTCCAGATCCACATCCAGATCGACATCGGTGCCCAGCACGGTCTCGACCGGATCCAGCGACACCTCCAGGCCCGCATCCGCGAGCCCGAGACCGGCGTCCACCGTCAGGTCTGTATCAGACCCCGCCGGGGCCGGCGTCGTACCGGGCGTGACCGCCGCCACGGTCCCGGACACCAGGCCGCTCACCGCGCCGGCTCCGGCCGCAACCGTCTCGACCACGGGGGCGAGGTCCAGATCCACATCCAGATCGACATCGGTGCCCAGCACGGTCTCGACCGGATCCAGCGACACCTCCAGGCCCGCATCCGCGAGCCCGAGACCGGCGTCCACCGTCAGGTCCGTATCAGAACCCGCCGAGGCCGGCGTCGGATCCGGCGTGCCGCCTCCCGATGACCCGGCCTCTGTGGCGGGGCCCGCCGGCGGCAGCGCGGTCGACGGTCCGCCAACGGTCTCCGGACCGTTCGGTGTCGGCTGAGGTCCTGCTGGCTCACCCCCGACTGCGGGTTCAGGAACGACGGGCGGCAGACCTGTTACCGGAGCAACAGGCGGAAATCCGGGGAGAACTGGTGTCGGATCCTGCGACGGTACGTCCGGGCCCGGCCCGGCCGGCACAACGGTCGTGACCGGTGGCGGCGCAACCGTTACCGGGGGAGCCACTGCAGGCGTCTCACCCGGTCCCGCATCGATGCCAACGGTTGGTCCCGGCACCGGTCCAATCCCGAGGTCGGGTATGGAGGGCAGTGGCGAGGCAGCAGGGTTCAGGACCGAAAGGGGCTCCGCGGCGTCCAGCGTGAAGGGCTCAAATGAGGCGGGGTCCGCCGCGATCCCGTCCGCCTGAACTCCAGACTGCGGAAGAGCGAGCTGGGCGACCGGATCTCCATCGGCGGCCTCGCCTGGCTCGGGGTTGAGTGTAGCGGGTGCCAGGGCAACACCGTTTGCCCCGGAAACGGCAAAACCGGTCTCGGCGGACGTTCCGGGTCCGATCTCGGGACGGCGGAAGGCCGGCCCGATTGCGCTGTCCAGCTCCGTCGGGACAACGCGGTCAGCCTCGGCAACCCGAAGCCCCTGCATCGCGCCCTGCCCGGCGAGTTGATCGGACGCCTCATAGAGCTTGGACTCAAGATTGGTGAGCGCTTCCTGCGCCATTGGGCATCTCCTGGACGCGCTCCGCGTCCTTCTGTTCGCCCAACGTTGCTCGATCGCGGTTTACAACTGTTGAAATCATCGACCCTGTTTGCGGCGCTTCAACCGGATCGCCTTTTCATGTTCTTGATCTAAAAGGATTTTCGATGGCTGCGACACTTCTTCATAAGCAGTACTACTTATAATTTGCTTGTAGTTCGCGCCTCCTGCCACAGATCCTCCCGGCCGCGGCACGACTGGCACCAAGGACTTCCCTGTCTGACCTTCCACTCGAGACAGGCGGCGGGCGGAGACCTGTCCTCCGCAGTCTCAGCCTTCCGCTTGCCATCCGCCAGCGAGGGCGCGGAACAGGGCGATCTGATAGGTCGTCACGAGCGCGTCCGATTGCGCAAGAGCCGCATCGGCGGCGGCCAGGGTGCGCTCGGCGTCGAGGACGACCAGGAAACTCTCCACCCCGGCATCGAACCTCTGGCGCGAAAAAAGGGCGGCGCGGGCGGCCTGTTCGCGAGCGTCAGTCAGGGTGGCCCGACGGTCAAGCTCGAAAGCGTAGTCGCTGAGCGCGGTCTCCGTCTCCTGGAGGGCTGTCAGAACCGCCTGGTCGAAATTGGCCAGGGCAGCGTCTGACCGCGCATCCGCTGCCCTGATCTGTGCGCGCGCGGCGAACATATTGGGAAAAGACCAGGTGATCAGGGGACCGACACTGAACCTCAGGCTCTGACTATCACCAAACTCTGGCGATGAGAGCCCAGTGGACCCGATTGATCCGCCGAGGATGACCCGTGGGAACAGATTGGCCGTGGCGACATTCGCCCGGGCCGCCGCCGCGGCAAGCTCCGCCTCTGCACGGCGCACATCGGGGCGCCGGGCCAGCAAGGCCGCGCCGTCGCCGATCGGAATCTGCCGACCCAGTTGCGGCGGCCGGACACAGCGCGCGGCAGCCTCGCTGGCCTCGGCCGGCACCACGCCGGTCAGGGTCGCAAGGCGAAACAGGGCCGCGTTGCGCGCGGCGTGAAGCGTTGGGAGGGTCGCCTCTATCTGCGCCACGGCAGCCCGCGCGCTGGCCACATCCAGCTCCGTGCCGGCCCCGCCGGCCAGCAATCCCTCCGTCAATGCGGCGGTCTCGCGTTGCAGCGCGAGCGTGCGCTCGGCGACCCTGATGCGGGCGTTGGCTGAGCAGATATCGGTATAGGCGCGGGCTGTCTCGGCCGCGACCGTGACCTGCACCGTGGCCAGCGAAGCCTCGGCAGCCCGGGCACCCGCGCGGGCTGCGCGGATGGTTGCGTCCACCCGCCCGAACAGGTCGATTTCGTAGCTGGCCTGCAGACCGACGTCGCCCGTATCAATCCGGGACAGAACCCCATCAGCGGGGAGACCGTTGACTGTCGTGGCGGATGACCGGCTGCGCTGAAACTGGGCGCTGGTCGTGGTCGTTGGAAGACGAGCGGTGCGGCTCTCCGACAGCGACGCACGAACGGCGTCGAGGTTCGCGAAGGCGGCCTCCAGTTCGTTGTTGCGCGCGAATGCGTCCCGGATCAGGTCGTCGAGGACCGGGTCGTCATACAATCTCCACCAGTCGTTCCGGACCGCTTCGACGGAGACGGTGCCCCTGGCCGCACCAATGAAGGGTCCCGTTCCCGCAGCGGGTGGGGTGCCGACCGGAGCGTCAGGACCAACAGCACAGCCTGCCAGCACGAGCGCGCCCGCTGCCACCGCCAGCCGTGCATTCGCGCCCCTGGTCCGGCACATGGATATACCCTCCCCCCGCAAGGTCCGCTGCCCGATCGCCGTCGCTGTCCGAACGTCTCTACGGCAGGTACAGTCCTTGTCCGTTTGCCGAACACTGGTCAGCAATTGACCGATTCTCCCTGGCCGGAAACTGGACAGGCGGTTGTGTCACCAGCGCAGCCCCGAAGACCCTCGCGGCCTTTACGGACAGGCCGAAGTTCAGCCCGCGTCAGTCGGAACGGCCAGGTGAGGACCCGGGAGCACCGCTCGTCCGGCGCCACCGTGCTTCCCCGCCGCCCCTCACTCCCACTCAATGGTTCACTTGACCGGAAGGTGCTGATTTCTCAGTGCCTTTTCTTTTGATCGCCAGACCATACCGTCAGCATTACCTTCATCGACCCGAGGCTGATGAAAAGAAGAATTTGGCTTCGATAAAATTCGGGTGATGTTGCCGTCTATCGGCACGCGCTGGCCAACGCGAAGTCTGTAAGGCGCAGCCAACCCTATTTTCAGGGCGCCTGCCAAACCGATAAGTCTAGACCGACATGAACGGCTACCGTATCGAGAATATACCGTCAGATGGAGGATCGGCCAACGTCCTCATCGCGCCAAGACCGGACATCGGCCAGCGCGCGCTAACCGAACATTCCGCTTGCAGGCCCGCACGCCGTCAGGGACGGGATCGCGAAACTCGATCTGCCGGTCGCCGCGGCGAACTAGCGACGTCGACACACGTCCAGCCATCCGGCCGTTTCGGGCTTGGTCCGCGCCTTCTCGCCAGGCCGATGACGGAGTTAGCATCCCGGAGACGCGACGCGGGGAGCGGAGCGCGATCGTACAGCTTAAGTTGCGGTCGTGTTCAGCCCGCCGCGAGTTCCGTGATTTTGGCCGCGCGACGCAGTATGGAGCCGGACAGCCGCTGCGAGCGCGCATCGACCTAAGGCGTCGTCCAATCGGGCAGTCAATGGACCGGGCACCGGTCGATCAGGAGAGGATCAGTGTCATGAATGACAAGTGGTGGCCGGACCTTCTCGCCCACATCCCGTCGGAGACGCCATGGGCCGATCCGCATGTGATCGTAGCGCGGATCCAGCCCTTCCCGGACCCATTCTTTCCGGGAGTCCGGTTCAGCCGGACCGCCCTTGTTCCCGTCGGAGCGCTCGACGCCGTGCGGCGGAACCTGCGGGGACTGGGCCATGAGGTCGAGAGTGCGGGGCCGCGTCCCGGCCCCCGCCTGGCCGGCGACTACGACCCGAAGTTCTGGATCCGGGGCGTCGACCTGCCCGAGACGCAATACGAACCGCTGGTGCTGTCGTGGACATCCGCGAACCTGACCACCCTGCAGATCGACCCCGGGTTCCTCATGACCTACGGGTTGTCGTCCCGACTGATCGAAGGACGCCAGCTCAGCTACGACGATCCCGCCGCGCCGCAGTACGACGTGGTCCGGCAGACCGGACAATCCCGGTACGACGGCGGCGGGCACGAGCTCGCCCTAGTCAGCGTCGAGCGGGATTATCTTCAGGACTATCTGAGCCTGAGGGGCATGGCCCTGATCGAAGTCTATTACGAAATCCGGCGAGGCGAACGGGACGACACCCTCGCCGCGGAGCTGGACGGCGGAAACGGCAAAATCATCCAGCTCCCGGACCGAGAGTTCCAGATCCAGCTGCGGCCCGAGGGCGGCTTTGTCGCCCAGGTCTGGGGGGCGAGGGTCCTGGCAGAGCCTGCGGACTTCCCGGTCTCCATGGATCCGCTGGACGATGTCGGCCTGGTGTGGCCGGGCATCGAGGGCCCAGTGGACAACGCTCGCGCCCGCGGCTTCGGCCCGCAGGACCAGGTCTACGTTCGCGATGCGGTGCTCGGAGCCTATGAGGGAAAGCCCGGTTATGATGTCTTTCCCGAAAGCGGTGCCGTGAGTTTCGGGGCCCAATGGGGCGTCCACTGGTGCCGACGGGTCGGCCGCGATCTCATCGCGCTTGAGATCAAGAAAATCTACGAGGCCGCCACACCTCGCGCCATCCGGCACTGGCACAGCTACGCCGTCGCGCCGCCGGCGAAACTCGACGACCCTGCCCTCGCCGCGACGCCGAACGCAGGGAGCCGCGCTCGCCGCGCGATTTCCGCACTGGCGGGGCTTGGCGAACGCCTCGCCGGCACTGCGGCGCTCCACGGACTGGCGAATGCAGAGTTCGGACGACTTCACGCGGGTCGATCGCCGAGCCTTGGCCGGAAACGACTGGTGGCGCCTAGACAGCAACGCCGCGATCGCCCGACATATCCCCCTGGACCTGTCGGAGCAGGCGTTCCTGGATCGCTGTGTCGCGCTGGCGAACGTTGTCCTGGAGGGCCTCGGCGAGCGGTCGCTGCGTCGACTGGCGGAGGCCTTCGGGGTAGATACCGGCAAGATCCGCAGCCTCCTGCTTCTCAACTGGATCGTCCGCCTCGCGGAGACCTCCGTCGACACCGGCGTCCGGCTGCAGGATCCCGTCTTGCTGGAGATACTCAAGGGACGCGAGGAGACCCGCCCCCTGAACCGCCTGTTCGCGCTGAATGATCTGCGTCAGCTTGGGGCCCACAACCCAACCGATCGCCGGGACAGACTGGCGGCCGCCCTCGCGCGCTTCGACCTGGCACCCGGTGCCGTCGCCAGCGGGTACGGCGGGGCGCTCGATCAGATCTATGATCGAGTGACTGATGATCTCGAGACTGTCGCCACCCTCCTCGGCCGTGCTCATCAGGTCTGATTGCGCCGCCCGCCGCCGACCGCGCCACGCCATCCCGGCCGTCCTTCCCGCCTCGACCACCCCTCGCCCGAGCTCACGATGATCCTGACTCCAGCCCCGATTGCCCCGAACCGTCGCAAGCAGGTGGCCGCTGCCTCGACCCTGCTGAAAGGGCCGCGGGGCACCAAAACCTTCGACGACTTCATCTTCAAATACGCCGATAGCACGAAGGAATACCGGCAGATTGAGGCGGTCCACAAACCGCTGCGGCAGGCGCTTCGCGGTCACCTGCTGCGACAGGATATCCATATCGGCGCGGAAATCCTTGAACCCCTCCTGTTTCGCCTCATCCGTGACGGGTCCGTCGACCCCGTCAGTGAGGCGGTGGCCGAGCTGAACCAGCAGGCCTTCCACGAGCCTGGCTTCGTCCTCTATCCCGTCCACAGCTATGGCGTCATGCGTACGTTCAGCCTTGCCTCGCCCGGCCCCGCGGGCACGGGGGACTTGGTCTTCACCGACCTCGGGATCGCCATCGCGCCGCCGACGCAGTCGATCAAGAACACCTTGGCCTTCGTAACGCGCTCGGCGGCCGCGCTCGGGATCACATCCCCGGCACCGATCTCCGAGATCCGGCAGGAACACGCCAACCCCCGTCTGCACTGGCTGTCGAAGAACCCGCTGTTGATGATCCGCGTGCGGTCGTATTCAGCCGGCGCCTACGAGAACCAGTCAGAGTTCATGCGCAGGCTGGGGCTGGGTGCCGCTTTCGTCATGCTGCTCTCGGTTCTTGTCGACCCCCGGGACGAAAAGCGCTGGAACAGCTCCCGCTCTAGCAACGAGACCTTGGACATCCGCCACTACCTAGTTGGCGACAACGGGGGCGGCGGCCGAAACCTGTCCCATCGTCGTGTGCCCATGAACCTGTCGCCAGCCGGTCTGGCACAGCTGTCAGACCTGAACGTCAACCTTCACCTAGATCGACTGGCGGCGCCGGCCGGGACGCGACTGGCGCGGCGCGCCGAGCAAGCGATTGTCGCGCTGGAGGCCTTTACCCGTCTCAACGCCGTCATCCAGCAGCCCGCCACCGCCCGCACCCGCCTGTCGTCGAAACTACTCGACTCCGTCTATTGGTTCCGTCGCTCCTTCCCGGCGGGCAGCCAGGATCACGAGGCGATCGTGAGCCTCGCGGTCGCGTTCGAATCCCTGCTTATCGACAGCTACGCGAGCGGCGTCACGGGTCGTATCGTCGACCGGGCCATCCATATCCTTAAGGCCGAGGGGCAGCCGGCTCCCGTCCAGGAGATCGTGAGAAAGCTCTTCAGCGCGCGGGGCGACATTGTACACGCGGGATCGACGTCGACGACGCTCAACCTGCCGCTCGCCCGCGAAGCCTATGCCTTCTGTCTGCTGCACCTCCTCGGACGGATCGGCCATGTCAGCGAAACCACAACCACGGCAGTTGGCGACATGCTCGGCGAGGTCGCGCTCGTCAGGGCCGGACTGGGCGAGCGAGTCCGGCGGGCTTGGCGCGCGCTCATGCAGGGCTGAGCGCCGTCAACCCGACCCGCTCTAGACCCACACGGATGAGGCGGGAGAGTGAGAATTGGCCACACCCGATACCGCGCGCCTACAGATCTTCTAGCTATGTCTGAAGGTCTTCAACCGCTTTCAGCAGCCGCAGAATTGCACGAGCGCCTTCGGGCGTTTCGTTCCAGATTCGCCGCAGCCCCCTTTCTGCCTCCACCAAATCGCTTGGTGTCGAACCTCGCGCCAATTCAACTCGAGGCACATTTACGCCCAACACGCTGCAAACCCGCACGACGTTATAACTAAACGTTCTGAATTGCCCGGCCGCGATACGCCCGACCTGGCTCGGGTGGACATTAGCCAGACCCCCGATTTCGGTTAAATTTCGGCCACTTACTGAAATGGCCGCCACGATGCTTGTCTTCACTTCTTCCAACTGATCGCTTGACGGTTTCATGCAAATTAGCATATCTAAAGAATGTCGATTTGCAAGGACGTGGCAATGGACGAGATTCGCTTCTACCGGGCCAGCGAAAAACCCTACGGTTCCTTCAGCAACCTCTATCGGCGAGATGTGGAATTCGAGGGCGAGACTTTCTCGACCAGCGAGCACGCCTATCAAGCTGGCAAGGCGCGCAAGCCCGCCGTGCGGAAATGGCTGATGGAAGCGCCGTCCCCTGCCCTGCTCGCGATGGCCGCGCACGGCCTCTACTACTGGGATATCGCGCCAGGCTGGTCGACGACGAAGTTCGATCGGATGCGAGCAGTGCTACGCGCTAAGTTCAGCCAGCACTCGGACCTGCGCGAGCTGTTGTTGTCGACGGGTGAGGCGCGTCTCGTGGAAAGCGCCACGGTCGACAACGATGTGAACCGGCTCTGGGGCGAGGTGAACGGCGTCGGCCGGAACATGCTTGGCCTGCTGCTCATGGAGCTGCGAACTGAACTGCGCGCCGAGGAGGCGCCTAACAAGGCCTACGGGATCGCCGCCGAATAGCGCCGGTCGAGCACCTGCCGCACATAGGCGGCTCCCTTGGCCCTAAACAATCCGCGCGCGCCGGCGAAGCCGCAGTTTTCTGCGGCCAGAACCTGGCCGGACAGAATGCCGACCAAGAGGTCTGCGGCGCTGAAGGCTCGCGGAGACAGCCTGCGCTTGAGGATCCAGTCGATCACGGCGACGCTCACGATGTCGCCCGAGCCGCAGGTGTCGATAACGTTAGCGGCGCTTACGGCGTCACACCAATAAGCGTGACCGGCGTCTCGGACCCGCAACCCCTCGGCGCCGAACGTTGCAATGTGAACCGCCTCGAAAGCGCGATTCGTCAGGCGGTCGCCCAAGCGGTCTTCAGAATATTTGAGCACGGATGCGAGCTCGAGAGCTTCCTCGAACAAATCGCCGCCTTCGCAGTCCGAGGGTTCGAAATAGACGATCGCACCGCCGTCGCGCGCGGTCCTCATGGCCTCGAGGATGCTTTCAGACACCCGGTCGGCATAGAAGACGCTGCAATCGCGCAACAGGCTTAGTGCGGGCTCCAGCTCGCTGTGGTCGATCGTCCGGTAACGCGGCAGCACGCGCCGCGTCGTCGGACAGACGAAGCTGAAGTCGTGCCGGCCCGAGGCCGTGTCGAGTTCCTGGGCCAGGACGGGAGACGCGTCCCCGGGGCGCCGTGAAATGTAGCGCACCACGGCACCGGCTTGGATGAACTCCGAAACCAGACGCTCGCCGGTCGCATCATCGCCCAAGGCGAGGACTGGCGCGACCTGCCGGCGCAGCATTGCCAAAGAGATCAGAACATTCCCGCAAGATCCGCCTAGCGCCTCTTCGGTCAGCGCTCCGTCCGCATAGATCCGGTCGAGCACCGTGAAGCCAGTGCCCGCGACATCGACGCATGTCGACTCCCTCGGGAGTTCAACAGAGGTCACCGCTGCTCGTTTCGGGTCATTGAACATCCAAGCAGAGACCGGACAGATCCAATCTTACGCCGCCTTCGGGGCAGGGTAACAGAGCACGCAGGGCCTTGAGAAGGGCTTGCGGCCCGACCGGGCGCGCGCCGAACAGAGACCAGCAGCCGTCGGCGGAGCCACACACCTCGCCGACGCTGATCCCATAAGGCCCGCTCAGGAGGGCGTGGTCGTTACCGAACCGCGCACCGCTGTCGCCGAAGCACAGCACCTGTAGCCCGGGCGCGATCTGGTCGCTCAACGCTCGCACCACCGTCCTCTTGCATGACGCAGCAGGCACAAGATCATAGCTATGGCCAGATACGGCGAGGCGGACGGCTCCGTTCTCGACCGGGGGACAGTCTCGCAAGTCCAGCGGGAACTGATAGGGTCGAACAAGGGCGTCCATTCCGACGGTGATCTGAACCGGGCCAGGCTTGAATGTCCCGCAGAACAGCTCGGAGTGCTCGCCGAGCCACTGGGCTACAGTCGCTAGATGGGGATTCGATATCGGCGCATCATCCACGATATCGACCTCGGCTGGCCTCAGATGTCCTCCGTTGTAATAGCCGATCAACACCTCTGGCAGCATGTCCGGCGGCAAGACTTTCCTCAGCTCTTCGCCAGCGGATCCGCCTCGCCCGGTCGCAATGCCGATCCGCACGCCGGAGGCTTGCAGGCGCGTCAGTTCCGCGACGATCGCCCGGTCGACTGGAGCGCATCGGTTGGCCGTATCGACCAGCGTGCCGTCATAGTCGAATACCGCACCGCCGAACCTGGCAGAGGCAAGGGCTTCGAGCCGGCGACGGCGGACATCGGCCAACGCCGGTTCAGCGGCTTCCCCCGAGTCCTGCCGAGCGATGGCCGCCCGTTTGTGCCGAACGGCAGACGAAAGACCGGCCGCGACCTGAGCCAAGGCGGCGTCATCGAATATCGACCGTCCGAACGGTCCAATCCCTGGCTTGCCGGGATCCAGACAGACAGACTCGCCTAAGGCCTCAATTAGACCCAACCCATCGATCAGGGCGAAGAGGTTCTCCAGACGCCCGCAATCGCCGTAGTCCCAAGTCAGTCGCTTAAGGTTCGGCGGGAGCTCCGTAGTCACGCCCTTCCAGCTCGTGCGGGAGTGCAGCCCGGTCAGGCCGAGCAGAAAGGTCTGGTCAGTCCGATGATGCAGCCAAGCATGTCTGCCGTGGGCGAGATTGCGGATGTCCGTGGTCTGAACCGGGCAGAGCGCCGCCTCCCACAAAGATGTCTCCATCAGCACCGCGAGGGGCGAAAGGAGAGGATCGTGAGCGAGGATGAGAGTGTCGTTCGCCTTCAAGCCCTCGATCTCATTGAAGCACTGACGTCGCGTCTCAGGCGCTCGCATGGCGGTCAGGCGGCTCGCCAGCCCGTCCAAGAGATTTCGGTTTCCGCGCGGATCGCCACACAGCCCGTCCGCGGCCATCAACAGGGCGATCGCTGCGCTGAGCAGGGAGTGGGTCGCCAGAAATCCATCCTTCTGGTCGGCAACCGGCGTAGCGTGGACTTGAAGCGCACGACCCGGGATCGTGGCGGCCGGCCCGCTCGGATTGCGGGTCACGAGATGGACCGCAGCTGCGTGGCGATCGATAGCAGCGTGGACCGCGGCCACGACATCCGCGTTGTCTGCGCTCGCACTAAATATCCAGACGTCGCTCCCGGCGAGGTCTTGGATGTCGAGCACCAGCGTCATGGGTGTCTGGACGGTCGTCGGTCCCAGTCCAAGGGTGTCCCGGCAGCGTGCAAGATACTGGGCGGCGATTGCGGATCCGCCCGACCCCACAGCGAGCGAGTGCCGTCCCCGCCCGGCCGCTAGCGCCGCCGACAGCGGCGCGGGCTCATAGGCAGCAAACAGGTCTAGGGTGGCAGGCAAGCCGTCAAGCTTGGTGGTGAGGACGGGTGTCTTCATGCTGTCGGGTGGGGCGCTGGATAGCTGGCGTAGAGGGGTCCAGATAGGATTAGGTGAACCGTCTGGTCCGGAGCGGCGGCTCTCTCCGGCGCGATATCCTCGAACGTGTAGCCTTCCGTTTCGAGGTAGTGAACCGCCATTTCATGTTCGATCGCGGCCAGGAGCGCCCCGGCTGCGAGTACCTTGCTTCCGACCGGAGACAGCACCAGCCGTGGCTCGTAGCTGTCCTGCATTGTCCGGTCGAAACGGGTCTTGAGCAGGGATAGCGTTCGGAAACAGTCCAGCGGATTGCGCTCGGAGGCATAGACGACATCCCTCGGGTCCACGAGCCACTCGTCAACTAGGGCGGACTGGTACTCGCTGAGGAGATCGTCCGCGCGCCGCGGATTGCTGGCGGGGAACGGCAGCAGCGGGCAAATCTTGTAGCATTCGCCAACCGCCACGCCGATCTGGGCGAGGGTGCCCATTTTCCCGTGGGCGAGCTGCGGGATCCAGATTTGGGCGACCTTGCGGTCGCCGCCGGCCAAGGGGGCGAACCCCCTGACGGGGCTCGGCCGACTGGACGGCACGCTGGAAATCCGGTCGTCGGTCTCGGGGTTTGACACGACCATCAGGTGAAACGCTCGACCGGTCGCGGCTTCGCAATCCTCCAGCAGGATCTTCGCCAAGGGAAAGCCGATGCCGGTCGACAGGGCGCTGAAATCGAGCACGACGTCCGTGACGTCTTCGGGAACGTCGTAGTCCACGAGGGCCGCAATGACACGGGTGCCTCCAACCGGTGCGCCGTCGTCGGCGAAGACGTCGACCTTCACGATCCGGCAGTTCGGGGTCAGGGCTTGAAGCGCCGCCTCGTTCTCGTCTCCACGACGCACCAGTGCTTCGCTCGGACGGGGCCGTTCTTCACGGATGTAGACTGCTGACAGCCGGTCGCCCAGCGCTCCGGACAACAGGGCCGCGATGCGGCGCGACCGGGGGTCGAAACCCGCCGCGGCGACCAGCAGAACGCGTCTTTGCGGATCGGCGAAATAGTCCGCGACGAAGTCGTCGACCTCATTGTCGAAGTTGGCGATGCAGTTGGACCAGTGGCTACGCATCGGAAGCCTCGGCGACGTCGCTCAGATATGTGAGCGGCTTTGGCAAGAAGCCGCCGCGGTTGAAGGTAAGACCATGCACCAAGGCGACGACACCGGTAAGTTCGATCAGGGCCCAGAGCTTGCCGCCCTGACTGTAGTTGCGCTCGATCGTGATGGCCCCATTCGCCACGGCGTGCTTAAGCACGGCCGCCAGACCTCCGTCCAATGACAGCGTCTCAAACTCATCGTCCAGAACAGCGACGGCATTTGCCCCCGCACCCAACGGCGCATTCTGCAATATGGACTCCGCGACGCAATCTCTCGCGATGCCGTCAACGAGAAGACGCACGTTCCTAGCATAGGGGAAGGCCCAGCCATCCATAATGGCTTGGGCCTTCTCGCGAAGGATCGCCTGCTGCACGCGAGCTGGCAAAGGCAAGGCGTCGTTACGGATCGCGCGGGTTTCGATGTTGGCGACGAGCGCACCGGCGAGTTGCAGGAACACCTCCGCGTTCTCGTTACTGGCGTCGCACACAGCGTCCAGCCCGTAGTGAAGCGGGCGCTTGTAAGCATGGTAGAGATGCAGGCGCGCGCCGTGGGCCAGATCTGCGTCCGCCTTCAACGGCGTACGAGGGTCGGGGTCGAGCTCTTCGAACAGAGCTGGCGTCAGTCGCGAGATTCGGACCGCATACCGATGAATGAGTATCCTTAGCATCGCCAGTGAGACATCAGAGCCCACGTCGTCCAGCTTCGATGTAGCGGTGAAGTCCGCGATGAGCCCCTCGATCTCCCGGCGCCGCTCCGGCGTCACCTTCAGCCGGACCTGCTCGGCCCCGATCTTGCGCTGGAGCTCCGCAACCTGAGCCGGAGTCAGCGCAGGCGGCGCACCCGGCAGCAGCCGATCGAAATCAGTCGCATTGCGGTTCCGCAGCGCCTCGACCATCGGCAGATAGCGCTTGGCCATGTCCCGCGCCATGGTCCTGAACCGCTTGCGCGCCGGAGCCTTTTCGGTGTCGGACTGCATCCTAATGTCGACGAAGTCTCTGCCCGACGCGCGATTATGCGTTGGCTGTTCCACGGACTGGAGAACCGCGCCGGGGCTCAGCGCATCCAAACGCATCATCATCCACCGGCCGAAACGCATCTCCCGGTGAGACAGGACCTCGAACATCGCTTCGAGCTGCTGATGATGCAGGGCATGGACATCGTCCAGCATCACCAGCGGGTTGAGCTCGATCGGCTCTCCTTGCCACTCGATGACGATCCGATGGATGACGTCGAACGGAGCATAAGGCGCGGTCGCGGCCGCCGGAAGATCGGCGAATTGGGGCGGCCGCAGGCCTGCCCCGACCGAGTAGATCGCCTTTTGCACCTCCAAAGCCCGCGACCGAATCCCGCTCGCGGTCAGGCCGCCGATCTGGTCGAGGTGGGCCTCGTAGTCGGCCCGGGGCACAAACTTGATATCGTCGAGCTGTCGATCCCCTCCAACCGTCAAGTTGCGGATCAGACCGAGCATGGCGCGCGCCTGGACAAGCCAAAAGGCGAGCTTGGTCTTCACGATTGGCTCGTAGGGCAGCTCCCAGAAGTCGCGATACTCCGACTCCATGGGCACCCTGACCGCCGCGACGTGCGGTTTTCCGTCTTGCAGGAAGCCGGCCTGAGTGAGCGCTGCGGCAAGGTTGCGGTTCGTCGGACTTGTCTGATCTCTAAGGATGGTCTCAACAATGCGGAACTCGGCAAGGGTCGCCAGCATCGTCTTACCGCTGCCCGGCGCGCCGATGATCCGCACCGGAACCTCGAACATGTCGTCGCGATGCTTGTTGGTCGCCAGGAAGGTCGTCAATGGCGTGGGGCTGACGATGGACAGGAAGGACTCGTCCTCCCTCACATACTCAGTCGCGCGTCGCAGGAATGGGTTTGCCATTGTCAGCCGTGCCGATCCCTTCGCATGAACAGCGCTTGCATGGGTTTGCCGTCAGTCCCGGATGTCTCCGCCCACAGGAGAGGCACGGAGTTGTTGGGCGTATTGTGCTCTAGCACCACCGGAAGCGCGCAGTTGGCGTAGCCGTATCGCATATTCGACTGACCGGCCTCACGGCAGTGTTTCTCGAGCCGCTTGAACAGCTCGTGGTCATAATAGCGCGCACACAAGTCCACGAACGCCGCGTCACTTGGGTCCAGGACGAACACGTCGTCTTTCACCGGGTCGACCATCGCCATCCTGAGGCTGGCTGGAAGCCGCATGCTTTCGGTCACGAAAACCTCGCCAAAGGTGCGCGGCTTCAGCTTTTCCTTGGCCTCCTCGACACGCTCTCGAAGCGCCTCGCTGGCCTGGGCCGTGGAGACGTAGTGATGGATATGCAGCCGGTAGTCCTCGGCCAGCGGAAACTTCTTCCGCAAACGCTTCTTGGCGGCAGCAACGATTGTCTCGAAGTTGGCCAGCTTTCCCTTTGCCTTCCCCTCCGGGAAACGGATGAAGGTCGTGCCCGAGGCCGTGAAGTCGTCGATCAGGTAGACGTCGTCGAAGGTTGCGTCGGCACCGAGTTGCTCGCGTAGGTCTTTCGCCAAACTTTCCCATTTGGTGTCGTCGATGTTCATCATCGGTACGACCTGTTCCTGCGATATCCGCCCGGCGTTAGCGCGCCGCAGAATATCGATGCGACTACCGTCGCTCAGACCAACGAACAGACACCGCCGCAGCATTGTTTTGAACGCCTCCGCCGCCTCGGGCGTCCGCCAGACCTCAAACGGTCTTACGCCGAGCTCCCAAGCCACAGCCCTACGAAGATAGGGCGTGACGATTTCAGGCAGGAAGGTTTCAATCACCCGCTGCATTTCCAAGGTCGAGATGTAGACCAGCCTAGTCTTGACGAAGTCATAGGCTACGCCTCGGTCTCCGGGATCGAAGTGCCGCAACCACGACACCAGGTTTTCGAGGAAGCGCACTCCGGCCCGGAAGTCCGAATAGCCATCGTATTTCATTCCAGCCATCAGCTGCAGGAAGGCGTATTCCCGCGTAGCGGTCTCATGGTCCCAGTCCATGACGCTGGCGACCAAGTTTAGAGCGAGATTGTTGATCAAAGCGCACCCTTGGTAACGGCCGACTCAGAGTGGAGACGGTCTAAGCGTACTGGCTGACATACACCGTCTGCCCCAAACCTTCGCCACAATCCATGGTCGAGCCGAACGATGTTTCAAGCACGCACGGCGGGCAACCGCGCATGGGTGTCCAATGATCTCGCCCGAATGGTCCGGTGAGGTTGGTGACGCGCAAACTTATAAACAGGGATCGCCACAACGAAAACGAAGCCAGCTTAGCCTTTGCTGGCAAAGCTTTGTGCATGAAGAGGACGGTTCGGATTTCTGCTATGAGTCAGAAGCGGACATCCCTCCCTGCCGCCGGGTTATGTCTGTCTCTGACTCATTTCGGCGGTGGGGAAGGTCTGCTTTGGACGCAGTGCCGGCCCTACGCCGCATCTATACGAATGCCCCGCAATCGTTAGCACGCCTGGGACCAGAGCCGTTCAGCGGTCGGACTTGCCCATCAGCGCTTCAATCCGGGCCGCCAGAGCCTCGATGGTGAAAGGCTTGGTGATCATCGACATCTCGGGGCCCAGGAAGGCGCTTCGATGGGACGCCTGCTCCGCGTAGCCCGTCATGAACAGGACACGTAGGCCGGGCTGGAGCTGCACGGCCATATCGGCGAGCTGGCGGCCGTTCAGCCCGGGAAGCCCGACATCTGTGACCAGAAGGTCGATCCTTTGCGTTCGCAGCAAGGCCAGTGCGCCCTCTGCTTCTGAAGCTTCGAGCGGCGCGTATCCAACCTCCGTCAGGACGTCGAGAACCAGCAAGCGAACGGAAGCGTCGTCTTCGACCACAAGAATTGTCTCTCCGTGGCCATGCGGGGTCGCCGCCGTCGTCGCCGACTCGTCCGCGGCCGGCAGCGTCGTGGCACGAGGCATGTACAGACCGATCACGGTGCCCGAGCCGGGCACGCTGTCGATACGCACCCCGCCCCCGGACTGGCGCATGAAACCGTAGATCATCGACAGACCAAGTCCCGTGCCCTGACCGATCGGCTTGGTGGTGAAAAAGGGGTCGAAGACGCGGTCGATGACATCGGGGGGTATCCCGGCACCGGTGTCCGTGACGCGTAAGAGGACATAGTCGCCGGGCGCAATGTCGGCATCGGGCGATGTCTCGATCGAAATGTTTTCCGTCTCGATGGAGAGCGTTCCCCCGTTCGGCATCGCGTCACGCGCATTGATGGCCAGATTGAGGATCGCACTTTCAAGCTGGTTCTCGTCACTCCAGGCAGGCCAGACAGCCGGACTCACCGCGAAACACAGCCGCGTCTGCTCGCCGAGCGTGCGCGTCAGCAAATCCTCCATCGATCGGACGAGCCCGTTGACGTCGACCGCCTTGGTGTCGAGCGACTGCTGTCGCGAAAAGGCAAGCAGGCGGTGGGTCAGGGCGGCGGCGCGCTCGGCGGAACTGCTGGCCGCGTCCATGAACCGTCCCAGATCACCGGTGCGGCCGTCCGCGATCCGCCGGCGTATGATGTCGAGACTGCCAATCACGCCGGTCAGCATGTTGTTGAAGTCGTGCGCCAGCCCACCCGTCAGTTGGCCGACGGCCTGCATCTTCTGGCTCTGGCGCAGTTGCTCCTCCAACTGTTTGCGCTGACCGATGTCGCGCCCGGTGAGGAAGAGTTCGCCGTTCTCGGCGACGCCGATCCAGTCGACCCAGCGATAGACCCCTTCGGAATTGACCACCCGGCATTCGAAACTCTCCACCGGGCGTTCGCCGGAAAGCTGTTCGAGGGCGCGCGTGGTCATGGACCGGTCATCGGCGTGCACGAAAGCGTCGAACGCGCGGCCTTCCAGATCGGCCGCTGTCCATCCGAAGGTTCGGGACCAGGCAGGATTGCTGGCGCGGAGTGTCCCACGCCCATCGGTGACGGCGAAGAGGTCCCGCGTCAGGTTCCAGACGCGGTCGCGTTCTTGCGTGCGGGCCTGGACGCGTTCCTCGAGGGTCTGGGCCAATTCGCGCAGCTGCGCCTCGGCGCGCTTCGCGTCGGTGACGTCATAGACGACGCCGACGAACCGGGCCCCCTGGGCTCCGTGATCGCGTAGCAGCTCGCCGCGCCGGGCCAGCCAGCGCTCTTCGCCCGTATCAGCGCGATGGATGCGGAACTCCGAATAAGCCGACTGATCCTCCGGTGCCATGTCAGGCCCCAGGATGATCGGGGGCTCACCCGGCGCGACCACGGCGTTGATGGTCCGGACGGGCAGGGCATCGGCCATATGCAGGCCGAGCAGGGTGCAGAACTGGTGAGAGACCGCCGCCGTGCCGAACCCGCTGACGTATTCGAAACTGCCGACACCCCCCGCCGTCTGAGCGATGCGGAGTTGATCCTGGACGCGCTTCTGCTCGGTGATATCCGACAGGACGCCATTGAAATGCGCTGGCCTGCCCTCATCGTCGAGCATGAGCCCACCCTTGGCCAGGACCCATCGCACTTCGCCGGCCGGGGGGCTCAGCCGGAACTCGCGCGCGAATACCTCGGCCCCGTGCAGCGCGCCCGCCACCGCGACCCGGACCCGCATCCTGTCGGCCGGGTCGATCGCCTCGAAAAAGGCCGAGGTTGGCAGGCCCTCGCGGGCCGCGGCGGGGTCCAGGCCGTGCAGGTCGGCGAACCGGGCGTCGGCATAGAGGCACCGGCCCTCGATGTCCCAGTGCCACGCGCCGCTCGCGCCGACGAGCGGGGGGAGCGGGCCGGGCGCTGCGGCGTCAGCCGACATCGGCCCCGACAATCCGCTCGAGAAACTCGGCAATGAGCACCTTAAGCGCCTCGATCGAAGGCAGATCCATCAGCATGGCGATGTAGCCGCGAATGTCGCGACCGCTGACCGAGAAGTTGATGTAGAGAAAGAGCACCACGCCGGTATCGCTGGCCTCGGTTTCAGACAGTTCGAACAGCAGCTGGCCGTCGCCACGCACCACCGCCGGCAGGGACATCTCCAGCGGCCGCTTGAGCATATTGGCCATCGTCGCCAGGCAGCCGTACAGGACGACATTGCCGGTCTCGGCCAGGGCCTCGTCTTCCATCTCGGCCAGTTCGGCGTCGTTCAGCTCGTCGCCCGTCACCGCCCGGACCAGGGCCAGACTGTTGGCTTCAGGGAAGATCAGTAGGGCGCGCCCGGCGAAGGCCCCTGTGAAGTCCTGGCGGACCGCGACCAGCTCTCCGCTTTCGCGCTCCTTGATCAGGGTGGCGGCGACGCGGCGGCTGACGATCTCCAGCGCCGGGACCGACAACAAGACCTGATGGCCGATCATCTTGCGCAAGCTGCCGGCCGCGCGGCTGACGCCGATGTTGACCAACTCCGTCAGGGCGTCCTGCTCGAGTTCCTCCAGGAAGACACGCGCGTCGCTCACAGGCGAGAGGACCTGAGTTTCAGGGCGGCTCCCGACAGGAAGCCGCGCGCGCCGTCCTCGGTCACCGGCTTGGCGATGAAGGTGACGCCGGCGTCGCGCGCGCGAGCGATAATCTCGTCCTGGACGTTGGCCGTGGCCAGGGCGATCGGCATGTCGGGATAGGCGGCCCGCAGCTCCTCGGCGAGGTCCAGTCCGTTTCGGCCCGGCATATTGTAGTCCAGGATCGCCACATCCACGCCACCGGCCTCGATTTGGGTAATCGCATCGTCGGCGTTGGCCGCCTCGACCCGCGTCCAGTCCGGCTGGAGACCGGCGACGGCCTTGCCGACCACGATGCGGGCCAGCTTGCTGTCATCCACGATCAGAAGGGTCGTCATGCTCTCAGAAACTCTTGGGCAGGATGGGTGGTCAGCGTGACTATAGGCAGCGGTCTCGTGTTTGTCCCGTCATCTGTTGATCTCCACGGCCGGGCCTGCTTCCAGCAGGGGAAGCAGCCACGCCCCCAGCTCGGGGTTCGCCTCCAGGCCGATCACGGGCGGACGGAACACCAGCAGGGCCTGGAGGACGGCGGCGTGGAGGTCCGTGCAGGCCGAGAGGTCGACCGGGCGTGGCTCTCCGGTCTGCAGGGCACCGGCGATGCGCTCGGAGTCCTCCACGCGGGCGGTCCCCTCGATCCGGATTTGCGTGTCCTCCACGATGACCGTCATGTCAGCAGGGCCTCCACGTCGAGGATTATCAACAGGCGACCGTCGCCCAGAAGGGTCGTTCCAAGAGCCCCGGGGACGCGGGACAGCAGGCCCGAGACCGGCTTGAGGACGACATCCATCCGGCCCTCGATCCCGTCGACGCCGAGAGCGACAGGACCCGCCTGGGTCTCGACCACCAGCACAGCCGTGCCCACGCCGGGGGCGATGCCGGCCTCGCCTCTCACCAAGTCCGCGAGGGCGAGATAGGGAAGCACGGCTTCGCGCAGGACGATGGCGCGACCCAGCCGGACGGGCAGGATGTCCGCGGGTTCGACCCGCGCGGTTTCACGCACGACGGTGAGCGGCAGACCAAAGCGTTCTCCGTCGCACTCGACCACCAGAACCCGGGTCATGACGATCGTCAGCGGCAGCCGGAGGGTGAAGGTCGAGCCCGCCCCCAGCCGGCTGGCCACGGCCACGCGACCGCCCAGGGCGGAGATCGAAGACCGCACCGCGTCCATGCCGACGCCCCGGCCGGAGACGGCGCTGACCGCCGCGGCGGTCGAGAAGCCCGGTGCGAAGATCAGTTCCAGGCACGCCTGATCCGACACGGAGTCGAGATCGATGTCGACGCCCATGCCCCGCTCCCGTGCGGTCGCGCGAAGCCGGGCCGGGTCCATGCCCCGGCCGTCGTCGGTGATCTCGATCTCGATCTCGTCGCCGATGACGCGAACGTCCATGCCCAGGCGGGCCCGCCCCGGCTTGCCGGCCACAAGGCGGTCGGCCGGGGGTTCGACGCCATGATCGAGCGCATTGCGGACGAGGTGGAGAAGGGGTTCGTAAAGGCCGTCGACCAGCGCCTTGTCCGCCTCCACCCCGTGCCCGCGGATGTTGAGATCGACCTCCTTGCCGAGGCTCAGGGCCAGATCGCGCGCCTGGCGCTCGAGCCGCCGCAAGACCGGTGACAAGGGCACCAGCCGCAGACGCATGATGTCGCCGTGCAGGGCGGTGGTCAGGCGATGGAGGGTGGCCTGGACGGCGATCAGGGCACCGTCCGGGTCGGGCAGGCTCAGCAGGGCGTTCTTGGCGACCACGAGCTCGTCGGCCAGGTCGGCGAGTCCGTCGATCCTGCGGCCGTCGATACGCAGGGCGTTGCCCGTCGCGGCCGTGGGGCCTGTGGCTGCGACGGGGTCCGCCGGACGCTCTGTCGCCAGGTTTTCGATCTCGACCTGGTCCTTGACGAAGCGAAAGGCGGTGGAAAGGTCGCTCGCAGACGCGCTGGACAGGATCTCGAAGCGCAGGACGCAGGTGAAGGGATCGTAATCGTCGTCCGGCGTCGCCCCGGCCACGCTCGCAGCCAGCCTCAGCAGTCCGGGGGCCGACCGGGCGATCGCGAGCGGGTCGTCGCCGCGGAAATAGGCCTGGGCGTCTGGCCGGTAGCGCACGGCGCAGACCGCTCCGGTCGTCTCGGGCCATCGCCGACGAAGCGTCACCGCCCCCCCACCGTCCGCCGGTGTCGGCCCCGGAGCGGCGGCCTCGGCTTCATCGAACTGGAGGTCGAGGGCGGCGACCAGTCGTCGAACTCTCATCGTCCGCCGACTCGTCCAGATCCCCCTCCCTGGCCAGGACCTCGAGCCAGGCCCCGCATCGCTCGACGACGGCGAGAAGCCGGTCGATCCGTTGCGTGGTGACGGCTGCCCGGCCCTGGCGGATCTCGTCCAGCAGGTCCTCGGCCCGGTGCAGCACCGCCCCCATAGGCTTGAGGTCGAACAGGCCGACCGAGCCCTTCAGGGTGTGAACGGCTCGAAAGGCGCTGTCGATCAGGGCGGTGTCGGCGGGCCGCTGCTCGAGCGCCAGCAGATCGGCCCCGGCCTGTTCCACCAGTTCCGGCCCCTCGATCAGGAACTGTTCGAGCAGTTCGTCCATCAGACGGCGGGCCGCTGATAGACGATCGCGTCGCGGAACCGCCGCAGCACGAAGGCGTCGGAGATCCGGCTCATCGACTCGGTGTGACCCAGGCACAGGAACCCGCCGGGGGCCAGGGCCTGGAACAGGTTGGCCGCCGCCGCCTGTCTCGAGGCCTCGTCGAAATAGATCAGCACATTGCGACAGAAGATCACGTCAAACTGGCCGTGCGGCCGCATCGAGTCGGCCTCGATGAGATTGGCCGGCGACAGGACGATGGACTCGCGCAGGTCGTCGATGATCTTGCGTCGGCGATGTTTGGCCGGCTCGAAATATTCGGAGAGGACGTCCGGTGGCAGCCGCGAAAGCGCGCGTTCTCCGTACTGGCCCTCGGCCGCCTCGGCCAGGGCGCGGCTGTCGATGTCCGAGCCGTGGATCTCGACATTGTAGGCGTCGACCAGCCGCCAGTGTTCCAGCAGCCACAGCGCGATCGAATAGGGCTCCTCACCGCTGGAGCAGGGGTTGGACCAGACGCGGATCCGGTCGCCCGGCGCGCGGGACCGGATCAGCTCGGGCAGCAGGCTTTCCGTCAGGCAGCGGAACTGGTGTTCCTCGCGGTAGAAATAGGTTTCGTTGACGGTGAAGGCGTTGATCAGGGCCTCCCCCTCGTCGGGATCGGCCCGCAGGACGCCGAAATAGACGGTGAAGGACTCGGTGCCCACGGCCTTCATCCGATCGGCGACGCGACGCTCGATATAGTAGCGCTTCTTCTCGCCGAAGGTCATGCCGGTGCGCCGGTAGAGATAGTCGCAGATCCGCTCCAGGCCTTCGCCCGTCAGATGAAACTCGGCCCCCGCCGGCCTGGCCCCGCTCATCGCTCGGCCACCGCGGTGACGAGATGGGCGGCGACCTCGCCGATGTCGGCCACGACCGAGGCCCCACCGGCCTTGACCAGTTCGCCGGGCATGCCCCAGACAACGGCCGTCTCCTCGGACTCGGCGATCGTCCAGCCCCCCGCGGCCTTCAACGCCGCCATCGCCCGCGCCCCGTCATTGCCCATCCCGGTCAACAGGACACCGGCGAGACGACCGGCCGGCAGCGCCTCCATCGCACTGTCCATCAGGCGGTCGACGCTGGGATGCCAGCGAAAGCGATCGCTCTGTGGGGCAGGCATGGCGCTTAGGCCGCCCTTGCGGCGTCCGATGATCATGTCGGCGTCGCCCCGGGCGATATAGACCGTGCCGGGCTCCAGCCGGAGCGGCGTCGCGGCCTCGATCACCCTCAGGGGGCACAGCCCGTCGAGGCGCCGTGCCAGCGAGCCGGTGAAGCTGGCCGGCATGTGCTGGGCGACCACGACGGGCCAGGGAAGGTCAGCGCCCAGGCCGCCGAGCACGGCGTCGAGGGCGGGCGGACCGCCGGTCGAGGCGCCGATCACCACCAGCCCGGGGATCTCGCCGACCGAGGCCACCGACCGCGCCGGGCGAGGGGCCAGGTCTGGCCCCGTCACCGCCGGAACACTTGCCCGGGTTTTCAACCGGACGCGTTCGGCCAGTCGATGGGTCCGGCGAATGCGCGCCGTCGCCGCCGCCCGCACCGTTGCCATCAGCGCGGGTGCGAAGGTCTCCATCTGCATCGACAGTGCGCCGGTCGGCTTGGCGATGAAATCGACCGCTCCCAAGGCCAGGGCCTCGAGGGTCTCATCGGCCCCGTGGCGGGTGAGGGACGACAGCATCACGACCGGGCAGGGCTGGAGCAGCATGATCTGGTCGAGGGTTTCCAGCCCGTTCATCCCGGGCATGTTCACGTCCAGGGTGATGACGTCCGGACGGAAGCCCACCATCCGCTCGAGCGCTTCGTGGCCGTCCCGCGCGACGGCAAGTTCGAACCCTTCGTCGCGGGAAAAGACCTCGGCCAGAAGCCGTCGCATCAGGGCGGAATCGTCGACGACCAGCAGCTTGATCACGACCCGGTTCCGTTCCCCGTGGTCAGGGCGGCGAGGAGGTCGGCCTCGGCCTGTTCGAGCATGGCCCCGGGATCGACGATCAGCATGACCTCGCCCTCCGCCGACTGGACGACCCGGTCGAACACACGCCGGCCCCCGGACAGGAGATCGGACGACGGGGCCAGATCTCGTCGGGGGATCGCCCGGACCGCCGAAACAGCATCGACGATGAAGCCGGCCCAGAGCGTGTCGGATCGGGTCACGATCACCTTGCGTGCCGCCCCGGCTGCGCGCGTGGCCCCGAAACGGCGGGTCTGGTCGATCACCGGAATGACCTGTCCGCGCAGATTCATCACCCCCTCGATGAAGGCGGGCGCATGGGGCACGCGCGTCAGCACCTCCGGCACCGCGACCACCTCCTGCACGTCCGAAAGGGGCAGGCCGTAGGTTTCCTCGCCGAGCTGGAACAGCAGAAAGCTCTCCGTCTCCGCGTCGGCGGCCACCGTCGCGATCTCCAGTTCCCGGCGTCCGTCAGCCATGATCTTCTCCAGCGCCTCCGCGCGAAACAGCCGCTCGGGCGTCAGAACGGACACGACCCGCCCGCGATCCAGCCGGACGATGCCGGCGATGGCGGCCTCGCCGCCGCCGCAATTCAGCAGGGCGGGAACGGCGGTCACGTCGGCCCGCGCCACCCGGCGGATGATGTCGAGCCCGTCGACCCGCAATCCGGCCAGGGCCTCGCCGAGGCGCACCACCACCAGCTTGCCCACGCCGCCGCGCCTCTCCAGGCCCAGCAGGGCCGCGAGGTCGACGACCGGCAGGACGCCGTTGCGATAGGGGATGACGCCGAGGTCGGCCTGGGCACCGTGCGGCAGGGCGGCCAGAGAGTCGGGAAGGGCCATCACCTCCTCCACTACGTCCACCGCCAGGGCGTGGACCTGGCCCCCGACCGCGAAGGTCAGGAAAAGATGCGTCTCGTCGATGGCTGGCGTGGAGCCTGCCGCGACCCGGCCGACGGTCACGTCCTGCGGGCTGCCCCCGGCCCGAAGGGTGCCCACGCCGAAGGCCCGGTCCAGCGCCGCGCGCAGGTCGATGGCGCGAACGACCGCGTCGTCTTCGACGAACAGCGCGCCGGCCCCGTCGGCGGGCGCATCCATCGTGCTGAGGCCCAGGACCTCATCGACCGCCAGGGCCAGGGGGGGCTCCAGATTGAGCACGATCGTCCGGCTGGTGCCCGAGGCCTCGCCTTCCTTGGCCTCCAGCAGGCGGGCGGTCGACACCACGGGCATGACCTGCCCCCTGAGATTGGACACCCCCAGCACACAGGGCGGCGCATGCGGCACGCGGGTGACCGGCGGCGCCCGCGTGACCTCCTGCACCGCGTCCGCCCGGACAGCCATGACGGCGTCCGCAACCCGAAATCTCAGGACGGAGAGGGGAGACGGTCCGGGGCCGGCCGGACTCCCGGTCATGCCGCGCCGGATTTGAGCGCGTCGGCCAGCGAGGCGATCTCTTCGATGGCCACGGCCAGGTCCTCGGCGCTCTGGGCCTGCTGCCGGGCCGCGACGGCGGCCTGGTTCGCAGCGTTAGCGGCCTGTTCGGCGGCGGCAGCGATCTGCTGGGTGCCCGACAGGACCTCATTGACCGTCGTTACGACGGCCGAGGCGCTTTCCGAGATCAGGACGGAGCCGTCCTGGATCGCCGTCAGATGGTCCTCGACGTCGCCCAGGCGGCTGTCGATCGCGCCGTTGCGGGCGATCTCGCCGGCGCTGTTGGCAACGATGACTTCAAAATCCCGCCGGGAGACCCCCGTCTGGACCTGGATTCTTCGGACCAGTTCCTTGACCTCGTCGGCGCTGGCTCCGGAATCGCGGGCCAGGCCGCGGATATCGGCCGACACGATCGCAAAGCCGCGGCCGGCCTCGCCCGCCCGCGCCGCCTCGACGGAACCGCTGACCGCCAGCATGGTCGTCTGGACTGCCAGCAGGGCAATGCCGTCCACCAGCTTGTCGATCTGTCTGGCGATCTCCTCCAGGCCGGCGAGCAGGCCGACGATCGCGGTGGTCTCCGAGACCCCGTCCACAACCCCCTGGCTCAGCGCGGCGACCGCCGCGCGGCCCTCACGGACCAGGACCTGGGTCGCCTCGACCTTCGCCAACGAGGCGGCGGCCTTGTCGCGCGACACCGCCGCCGACCGGTCGATTTGAACTCATGGCCGTCGTCGCCTGATGTGTCGCCCCGGCCTGCATCTGCGCGCCGCGGCTGATCTGGTCAACGGCGGCCAAGATCTCGGTGGCCGCGCCGGACAGTTCCTGCACCGCGGCCGAGAGTTCTTCTGCGGACACGCTGACCTGTTCGGCGGCCTCGGCGGCTCCTTCATGGCCTTGCAGGCTCTCGCTCAGTCGGGCCAGTTCCTCGGAGGTCTGCTGGCTCTGCTCCAGCGCCACGGTCTGCTGCTGCACGGCCCGCTGCGCCTGAGCGGCTGCGGCGGCCTGCTGCTCGGCGGCAGAGGCCACGCTCTCGGAGCCCTTCTGGGCTTCCCGCAGGGAGACGTCCGCTTCCACGGCCGCCGCCACGATGGCCTGGGCGTCCAGCGCCATGGCTGCGACGTCAGCCCGGACGGCCGCCAGATCGTCCGAGACCTTGGCGGCTCCGGCCGCCCCCTGGGTCGAGCGCTCGGCCGCCGCCTTCACCCGCGTCGCGATCGCTTGGACTTCTTTGGCCACCTCGTCCGACAAAGTCCGCACCGCGCCGGCCCGGGCTTCGGAGGTCTCGGCCAGGGCCCGGACCTCATCGGCGACCACGGCGAAGCCGCGCCCGTTGTCGCCGGCGCGCGCCGCCTCGATCGCGGCATTCAGGGCCAGCAGGCTGGTGCGGTCCGAGATGTCGGCGACGGTCTGCGTGATCTGGCCGATCGACCCGGCATGCTGTTCCAGCGCCTCGATCGCCGCGACGGCGGCAAGCTGTCGCTCGGCGGTCAGCTGAACGGCCGCGATCGAGGTCAGGACCTGATGGGCGGCCTCGTCGACATTGGCCTGAAGGACTTCGGTGCGGCGGCGGGAATCTTCCGAGCGGGTGCGCGCTTCGCCAAAGGACTCCGACAGGCTCGCGATCGAGGCGAGGGATTCGTGCGCCGCGCCCGCGGCCTCCTCAGCCCCGCTGGCGATCTCCTGCAGCGACCGACGCAGTTCCTCGGCGGCGCTGGCGGCTTCGGCCACGCCACGCGAAAGCTCCTGAGCCGCAGCGGCGATGCGCTCTGGGGCGGTCTGCGGCTGTTTCAGCCGCGTCGCGGCGGCCTTGATGGGGGGCTGGGCCGGAGCTGCGGTCTTTTGGGATCGGGTGTTGTGCCCGGTCAGTGCCGTCGTCTTGACCAGTGCCATGCTGCATCCTTGGAGAGTCTGCAGCCAAAGCTAGATCAAACGGCCTGCCCGGGAAACAGAAGAGAGGGTCAGCGCGATGCCACCGCATCTTTTGCGATGGATGCTTTCCCGGCACGCAATGGCCGCTTTCCGGCGAGGGGCCAATGTCCGCTGATGGCGCAGGACTGCCTGTCATCGCGATTGGCGAAGTGCCTTCACTTCCAACTCCCTGATCGCCTCCTCAAGCTCTGACGCGGAGTATTGGGCTATCTTTCCGTCTAGGAACCGGCAGGTGATGTAGGCGATGCCGTCACCGTTTGGATCGGCATGGGCCGCCACCATTCGGTGACAAATGGCGTTCCGGATGCGGCGGACGCGTTCCAAGTCGTCCGGAACCGCGTCGCCTTTCAGAGTGTCCTCTAGCCACCCCCATCGGAGCAGTAAGTGCCCAACAAGGGCCATCAGACCCTGGAAATCTGGCACCTTCGGCAACGCACGCTCCCGCACACCGTCGACGTCGACGTCGACGTCGACAATGTCTGGTTCTGGTACCGCTGCCAATGTCCGTCTTGGCGCAAAGCGGCCTCCTCTTCGTCTTTGCTGCAAGCGGCAAGAGCCGAGCCGCTAAACCGACTTGAGAGGCGAGATCCCCAGCAATTCGCCCGTTCCATCCAACCGTTAAGCCCGTTTCCCTAACCGTGACCGTGGGTGAGCGATGGTGAAAGATTCTGAGTACAGATCTGGTCACCAAACCTCGCTGTTCAGGCAGACAGTCAGTGATCTTCGCAGGCGCCAGCCAGTGAGTTATTTCCGACAGAAGAAGCCTGCGGGCGAGGCGGGGGGAAAAGTGCTGCGCGCTAGGCTTGGCGGAGGTCGCGGGGAGCGTCTTGGGAGTGCCTAAGCCGCCTCAGGCGGGTCACCCACAACCGGCGTGAGCAGCTCCCAAGGCTCGAGGCCTAACGCCGTCGCGAGCCGCCCGAGCGCGCGAACGGTCGGGTTCCGAACGCCGCGTTCCAGATCGCTGAGATAGCTGCGCTTCATCCCGGCCCGAAACGCCAGTTCTTCCTGCGAGAGACCCAGCGCTGTCCGCCGCTCCCTCACCTTCACGCCCAGTCGTTGAACCACATCCATGAGGGCACTTGGCCGGAAGGAAGAAAATCAATCTGTCCCCTAGACGTGTCATTCTCGATGGAGCTATCGCTGGCCGCTTGGTTCAGTGGAGTTTTCAAATGCCGCATGCCCTCTCGATCGTGACCGACAGCGACGGATCACTCACCTCCGATCTGCAGGAGGAAGGATCGGCGCTGGCCCGGGAGGATCAGACTGCCCTTCGGATGATCATGGCGATGAGGGTGATGCGGTCGGTCGCCGCTGATCGCTCGCATAGCGAGGCCGACCTTCTGGTGGTCGAGACCCTGCTGTCCAATTGGTGGCGGGACTGGGCAGATGTGGACGCCGGGGCTTTCCATCCCTTTGCGGTTGAGGTGCCGGAGAGGGCTATCGGCGATGTCACCGGACTGGGCGAAGCCGAGATTGATGACTGTCTGGCGCGCCTTCAAGCCCGCGGTCTTGTTCACACCGGTCCCGCCCCTGCCCGCTCCGGCCCGCGCCAAGGTGCGCTTTACGATCTTGCCGGTGCCTTCCGTCCGGCTTTGCCGGCATTGCAGGGGCTTCTTCTGCGCAGCCTGGTCGAGCGTCACGGGTCCGACGTCAGCTGGGCCGCCGAACAGACGATCGAGATCGTGAGCGATGATCTTGGGCAACTGCTGCCCCGGCTCGGGGCGACCGGGCTCGAAGCCTTCCGCACCCGTTGGGCCAAGTTTGTCGAGGATCACGCGCGCCGCGACCTGAACGCGCTGTGGGTCGAGGACCCGGCGTCGGTCTACGACTGGCTGTCGAACCTCGCGGATCTGCAGGATGAGATGGGCATCCTGCAGGCCTATCCCTGCGAGGGCGGGAACCTGCGTGACGACCTCGCCCGCTGGTCGGAGACGAAGATCGTCCTCCTCTCGCGAAAGTATCGAACCAACTGACGGTGACGAGCCGTTGTGCCGGCCGCTCGGCACAACGGACCGTCCTGTCACCCACTCCCGCGATCTCTCACGAGTTGGCGGTGCAGCTTTTGCTGCTCCAACTCCAGACGAGAGAGACAATGACGACATTGAAGAGCACCAAAGCAGCGAATGATAACGCCAGCGAGCTGAGACAGGCGCTGCGACGGTGGGCCGAAAATCGCTGGGACGTCCGAGGGGGCGTCAAAGCTTTTCTGATGCACCTGGCGAACCACGCGGGACCAGACGCGACCATCTACGTTGAGCGCAAGCACTTCGAGCGGATCATGAGCGTTAGCCCGCGCTCGATTACCAACTACGTTCGACGCCTCCTCGAGGAAGGGCTCATCGCGGACACAGGCGAAGTCTACGCAAGACCCAGCGTTGCCTACGTCGTCTACAGAATTGCGCCCGGCGAGGAGTGGATCGATGTCCATGTCCGGCGGGCGGCAAGTGTTGCCGGAGCGCGTGCAGGTGGCCTCGAGCGGGCAGGAAAATCGCACAGCCGGTCCAGCGAAAAAGACGCCGCATATAAGGATAACTACAGGACTGACATTTCCAAGAGCGGAGAGCTGTCTGACGAGGCAATCCTGAGCAGCGAGCTTACGGACGTCCCCGCGGTCGTCGTGGAGGCCATCGGCGGCTCGCTCGACGAGGGCAAACTCAGATCTTTCGTGCTGCCGTCCGGCTGGCACGAGGCGACGCGCACGATCCACCCGGTCCACGGCTACGCCTACGATTGGTTCAGGACTAATGCCCGCGCGGTGTTGGCCAGGCTGGGCATCCGCCTCGGGCAGCCGATGAAGCGCGCGCCAGCCAAGGGTGCAGCCCGTGGATAGGTCCGAAGCCTCTCCGAAGTCAGTCCGTGGCGCGAACGACAACCCCCTCCCCGGCGAGGCCTGTGTCACGGACGCAGGCGCTCCCCTCCCCTGCCCCTCAATCACGAAGGAGGAGCTGCGGCTTCTCCAGCCGCTGATCGAGGCCCTTGCGCGGATGGCGTCGAGGCGCGTATCCGCCACGACCCTTTCCTCAGACCAGGAGGTGCGTCGATGCGCGTAGCCCTTTACGCCCGGTATTCGTCCGACCTGCAGAACCAGCGCTCGGCGGAGGATCAGTTCGCGGCGCTGCGGTTGGTGGTCCAGGCCCGGGGCTGGCAGGAGGTCGCGGCGTTCTCCGATCTCGGCATCTCCGGTGCCAACCTCAACAATCGCCCCGGCGTGCAGACCCTGCTGCGGGAAGCCGAACGCGGGGCCTTTGATGTCGTCTTCACCGAAGCGCTCGACCGTCTGTCGCGCGATCAGGAGGGCACGGCCCACCTGTACAAGCGCCTGAGCTTCTACGGGGCGGCGCTGGAGACCCTGTCGGAAGGCCGCATCTCGGAGCTGCACGTCGGGCTGTCCGGTACCATGAACCAGATGTTTTTGGTCGAGCTCGGCAAGAAGACGCGTCGTGGCCTGCTCGGCCGGGTCAAGGAAGGCTTCTCGGGCGGCGGCCGCTGCTACGGCTACAACCTCGTGGAAGGCCAGACGGGCGTGTTCGAGATCGACCGGGATCAGGCGGGCGTCATCAATCGCATCTTTCGCGACTATGCCGCCGGCAAGTCCCCCCGCACGATCGCCCACGCCCTGAACTCTGAAGGGGTGCCGGGCCCCCGCGGTGGCGACTGGACCCCGTCGGCCATCTACGGCGATCGCCGGGCCAGGGACGGCATCCTGTGCCAGGAGCTCTACATCGGTGTGCGGGTCTACAACCGCCGCCGGTTCAGGAAGCACCCGGACACGGGCAAGCGCTCCTCCGTCCTCAATCCTGAGTCTGACTGGATGCGCGAAGCTGTTCCGGGGCTCCGTATTGTCGATAACGGGTTGTGGGCGGCCGCCGCGAACCGCCAGCAGGCCCTCAGCGAGCAACCGGCGTACTATGGCCGCAAACCGAAGCGTCTGTTGTCCGGCCTGATGAAGTGCTCGGTCTGCGGATCCGGCATGACGATGAATGGTCAGAAGTTCGCCTGCAGTGCGGCGCGAGAGCGCGGCACGTGCACCAACAGGAAGCTGATCGCCGCAAAGACCATTGAGGCCCGGGTGCTGGAGGGCATTGCTGCCAAGCTGCTGGCACCGGAGGCTATCGGCGCGGCCGTGAGCTCTGCCCAGAAGGAAGCGGCCGATCGCCAGCGTCAGACCCTCAGCACGCGGGCCCCGATGGAGCGGGAACTGGCCGAGATCGCACGCAAGCTCGACCGGGCCCAGACGCTGTGCATCGACGGTGCCATGGAGATCGAGGAGCTCAAGCGGCGCAGCCTTCCTCTGAAGGCCCGTCGGGCAGAGCTTGGGGCCCTGCTGGCCGAGGTCGACGAGCCGGCGGTGCTGTCGCTGCACCCTGGAGTCGCCGAAGCCTACCGCCGCATGGCGGAGCAGCTCCGTGAGGCTCTGGACGATGTCGACGGAGAGGACGCCCGTGACGCCGTGCGCGCGCTGATCGAGCGGGTGGAGTTCATCCCTGTCGAGGGGCTGGGCCAGTTCGATCTGGAGATCCACGGAAACCTTGCGCGGTTGCTTCGGATCTCCGGCGCGGCCGAGGCGGGGGCCCGGACGCACAAAAGCCCCGCGGCCAGTGGCAGCGGGGCTTCTGAAGTGTCTCACCGGTGTGAGGTATTAGTGGGTGCGGGAGCAGGATTTGAACCTGCGACCTTCAGGTTATGAGCCTGACGAGCTACCGGGCTGCTCCATCCCGCGGCAGAGGGAGTTTGTGAAGGAAGATGTTGGAGAGAAACTCACGCATATCTGTCTGATAGACCCGGCGGCGACCTACTCTCCCGCGCCTTGAGACGAAGTACCATTGGCTCTGGAGGGCTTAACGACCGAGTTCGGAATGGGATCGGGTGGGGAACCTCCGACATAACCACCAGGTCAATCAGAAAGATATGAGTGAGAAGACATTGTCTATTCAATAGATCGAATGAGTTTTGCTGAGAAACGATCAAGCCGATCGGATTATTAGTACCAGTAAGCTTCACGCGTCGCCGCGCTTCCACACCTGGCCTATCAACGTGGTAGTCTTCCACGATCCTCAGCGAAGCCTTGTTTTGAGGTTAGTTTCCCGCTTAGATGCTTTCAGCGGTTATCTATTCCATACTTAGCTACCCTGCTGCACAACTGGCGTCATGACAGGTCCACCAGAGGTATGTCCATCCCGGTCCTCTCGTACTAGGGACAGATCCTCTCAAGCTTCGAACACCCACGGCAGATAGGGACCAAACTGTCTCACGACGTTCTGAACCCAGCTCACGTACCACTTTAATCGGCGAACAGCCGAACCCTTGGGACCTGCTCCAGCCCCAGGATGTGATGAGCCGACATCGAGGTGCCAAACTTTGCCGTCGATATGGACTCTTGGGCAAAATC